>JAWVYW010000099.1:0-14598 GCA_033722535.1 Promineifilaceae bacterium (SeqCode) | reverse complement strand
CGGGCGCCATTCCCAGCGCGCCCGCCGCACCCGCAAAAAGCCGACCGGCATCGGCAAGGGCACTCTGCGATTCGGCCCAAGCCGCATCGCGCCCGGAGAGCAGAACGCGCAGGAGCTCCCCGTCGCCGGCAGCAGGGTTCGCAGCCTGATGTACCAGAGCTACACTTGCCAGTAAATCCTCCGTCGTCTGCTCCTCCGCCTCGATCACCCGCTCTCGCGCCTCGCGGCTGAGAAAGAAAGCAAAGGCAACCAACACAAGCAGGAGCGCCAGCGGGACGAGTGCCCGCCGCCAGAGTGGCCGACGCGTGGGCCCACTGGCGGTAGGAGGGGGCTCGTTCCAGTCGGCGTCCTCGCTCTGCCAGTCGAAGTTCATCCGCTATCTCCCTCCGCAGGAGCGGGTGCCGTCACGGGCAGCTACCCCACCTGCGCCAGAATATAGTTGCGCATATACTGCTGCCAGCGCACCTCGATCTCCTGTCGACTTCGATCTTCAAAAAAGAGGGAGAGCGTCTCTGGCGTCAGGGCCCCCACCCGGAGCATCTCGACGGGCTCGATACCTTCGACGACCAGGAAAGAGACGAAGCCATGCAGCGCCGCCCGGTGCGCCGGGAGCAGCGTGCGGGCGCCCGAAACTGCCGAGAGCCGGATCAGCTCGTCGAGGCGCGGCGTGGCGTTGACGAAGGGATCAGTCGCCGGAATGGTCGGCGGTGGGGGTGCGGGAAGCAGACCGATGTCCGCCAGATAGTGGTTTAGCGCCGCGGTATAAAAGACATCATGATCGCAGCACGTGTAGCCGGTGCCGGTGACGAGCACGTGGCCCACCAGATGTCTGGCGTAGCCACGGTAAAGGGCGCGGTACGCCGCCCCGTCTACCGGCTCGCCGACGACAGCCGGCGTCGGCAGCGTTAATTGGGGCGCTGCCTGCAAGAGTGCATTGTACTGATTCAGGGTGACAAGGACGCGCGGGTCAGCCGTCAGGCGCACCGAAAGAGCGCGTGGCGTGTAGTCGAGGCCGGCGGCGACCCAGCCGGCGGCAACCAGCGGATCGAGGTCGGCAGCCAGCCGCCGGACGAGCGCCCGATCTCGCGTGGGATAGAGCAGGGCCAGTGAGCGTCCCTCGTATCTCGCCCGCTCTCCCCAGTACGCCGCCTCATCTTCCGGCGGCGCGTAGAGCCAGCGGCTGGTGCCGCGGCGGAAAATCAGCTCGTGCCGCAGGAACACGGTCTCTGTCAGCCCGTTACCCACGTCGATAGCATACGGCTGCTCTACCGTTACTACAGCTTCTTGAAGTGAGGGCTCCAGGATTACATCCACGACGCCCTCTGTGCCCGTGAGCGGGAGCGCCTGCAGGCCGAGTGCCGAGCGGTCGAACAGACCGCCACGCTGTTGCAACAGCGCCACCTGCGTCTCTGTCCACACCGGCTCCCGCCCCGAGAGCAGCGAAAGCAGCAGCTCTTCATCCCGCCCTTGAGCGGCAACGCGCAGGAGCTGGTAGCTGCTCAGAACATGCTCCGTCACCTCCTGTTCTGCAGTTTCAACCTGCTCCTGGGCCATACGATAGAGCACGACCCCCAGGACGACAAGGAGCGCCAGAACGAGACCCACCGGCAACAGATGGCGCATCCAGCCGCGCGTCCCTAGCGGCGCAGAGTCCTGCGCCTCCCATAGTTGTTCATCTTCAGTCTGCCAGTCGAAATTGGCCACGGTTCTCCGCGATGCTTAAATGTCTATTGGCGCGCTTACCTGCCGTACAGGTGCCGATAAGCAGCGTATCCACTGTAAATACGCATGATGTACTGTCGCGTTTCCCAGAAGTCGACGCTCTCGAGATAGTGATCGGGGTTGGTGGGCGCGGCCGCGCGCCAGCGAATTGCGTTGCCGGGACCACCGTTATAAGCGGACAGCGCCGCGTAGACACTACCGTCGAAGGCGTCGAGCTGCTGATCCAGATAGTAGGCGCCAAAAGCGAGGCCGACGTAGGGCCGGTAGAGATCTTCATTCTCGTATCCCGGCCACGCCAGACGCGAGGCAATGTCGGCACCGGTGGCGGGCATCACCTGGCTCAGCCCCTGTGCACCGGCAGAAGAGCTGATAAAGCTCTCGAAGAGACTCTCCTGCCGTACCAGCGCAAACTGGAGCAGCGGATCGAAGCCGTACTCATCCGCCAGGGGCACAATGAGATCGGCGTAGTAGACGGGATAGGCCAACCGGCCGATCAGACGCGGTGTCTGGAAGACAGTCTGTCCAGTGAGACGCAGCAGGTTGTCGGCAGCGAGAATCGAACTCCGGTAGAGGCCGAGGTCGCGGAAGTGAAGGGCAAGCCGGTAGCTCGCAAGGGTGTCGCCTGCATAGTCGGTCCGTAACGCCTCCAGTTCGCGCCGCGCCATCTCATAGAGGCCCAGGTCCCACAGCTTCCCGCCGCGGACGAGACGGGGGTCGCTTGCCAGCTCCGGTCCCAACTCACCGATAATCATCTCCGGCCCGAGACCGAGCCAGTCGCGCAGCCATGCGTCTGCCTCCGCGCGCTCGGCCGCCTCGTCGGCGTCAAGCCGGAGCTGCTCCGGCGGCCAGAAGGGATCTCGCCCCGCTGCAATCTCCTGCGCACGCAGGGAGTAGTAGTCGCTACCGGTAATTACCGTCGTCGCCGTTATCGTAGCCGAAGCAACCACCTCGCTCTCTTCAGGATGGATCGTCATCAACCAGATGAGAGACGCAGCCGCTCCTTCCGACTGCGGGAAGTCGCTGACAGCGAGACGCCACAGCGCCGTCGCACCGGCACTATCGCCCGCCCGCCAGCGCTCCATGCCGGCGCGAAAGAGGATGCGCGGCGCATCTTCATAGGCGGGATAACGCTCGGCAAATTCTCCGAAGTAGGCCAGCGCCTGCTCCTGCTGGCCCAACGCCTGCGCAAGCTCAGCTGCGGTCCAGGCGGCTTCCGCCGCTTCCTCTGCCTCCGGATAAGCCTCGACTAGCTCCAGATAAGTCGCCAGCGCCTCCTCTGTATTCCCAACCTCCAGAAGTAGTCGCCCCCGCTCCAGCGCAGCCGCGGGCGCATGGCCACGAGCAGCGTAGGCATCTAGCTGGGCCAGTGCCGCCTCGACATCGCCCAGCGCCGCATGGGTGCGCGCCAGATAGAGGTGCGTGTCCGCCGGGTAGCCGGCCGGGTCGGCGGCGATGGCCGCTTCAAAGGCAGCCACGGCCGGGACGTAGGCAGCAGCATAGTAGTCGACCAGCCCGCGCTGGAACGGGTCGACCGCCTGTCCGGCGTCGACCAGCTGCACCAGCCCCTGATAGGATTCGTAGGCGCGGGGGTAGTCGAACACGCCCTTACGAAAGCGGGCGTAAGCCGCCGCCGTATCGCCAGCGGCGAGCAGCGCCTGGCCCGCCAGGTAGGTCATCGCCCCGCGTGTGTTTTCTGTCCGTGCCAGATCATGGATCGCATCATACTGGGCCACCGCCGCGGCGGCATCGCCGGCATTCAGATAGTATCGCGCCAGCTTCTGCCGCAGTTCGATCTCCGTCAGCCGCGCAGCGCCGGAGACTGCTGCCTGCTCGTAGAGGGTCCACGCCTGCGCGCTATCGCCAAGCGTCAACATGCAGTCGGCGATGCGCGGTAGAATATAGGCACCCATTTCCGTGTTGGCGCGGAGGTAACTCTGGTACGCCGCTATCGCGCTCTCGCAGGAACCCTGCTCCTGGTAAAGTTCGCCGAGAAGGAAATAGGCATCATCTGCCCGGGTATCGCGTGCGTGCTGCACCGGCCCCTGTTCGTCCGGTCCTCCTACATTCGGCCCGATGGGTCCTTCCGTAGTCGGGGCGGCGGGCGCCGGTCCGACCTGGGCCAGAAAGTGGTTAAGTGCGTCGACGGCATCGGCATTGCGCCCGGCGTGGACGTAGGCGCGGCTGAGCCCCCAGAGCGCACTCTCCCGCTCCGCCAAGCTGAGGGCAGTTGGCTGCGCCAGAGCGCTCTGAAAGTGCCGCGCCGCCAGATCCCAGTTTTCCGCGACCAGCGCACGCTGGCCGAGCGAGACGCGCTCTCCGGGGAGCGGCGTCGGCGAAGGGGTTGGCGTAATGGTCGGCGTCGCCGTGGGTCCCGCTACCAGGGGCACGACGGTCGGTGCCCCGGCGGCAAGCGTGGGCGTCGGCAGCAGGTTCGGCTCGGTTAGCCCCCGCCCCGGCGTGCTCACTGCCACAGCAGGCGCTTCACCTTCCTCGGCCTGCGCACAGCCGGCAAGCACGGCCAAGAGCAGGAGAGAGAGAAAAGTGACTGCCTGCAGGCGAACGCGGAGCGGCGCCTTTCTAAATATGCGCATCCCGTCCGTTCACCAGTTCCCAGCCGAGATAGAGAGGAGCAACCTGGGTCAGCCCCAGCCATGTCATGAGGACGGTGAGCACAATGCGCCCGAAATAGATCTGCTCCGCCAGTAGCTGGCGCGACTGGCTGGTATTGTCGCGTACCTCTGTCACGAGGACGATGTAATCATCGAGGAGCGGCCCGAATTGGGCAAAATTTGTATTGATCGTATCCAGCGTCTCGGCAATCAGCTCAATGTCTGTGCTGATGAGCTGCAGGTTTTCATTCGTCACCTCTATCGATCCCTCCAGGGCACGCAGATCCTCCGGCAGCCCCTCCAGGCTGGCGCCCATCGCCTGCACCGACTCGCCAAGCGGTACTTCCGGCTGATAGTCGACGCCCAGACTAAGTCCGAGAATTCGGATGCTGCTCAGCACAGTCAGCGTCTCGTCGATGGAGGTTGCGACTTCCACAAGCTGGGGCATCGTGTCTTGAAACGCCTCCACGCTCTGCGGAATCTCCTGGCTGACAATAACGTTCGTCTGGGAGAGTAGAGGACGCAGGTTCTCGATCGCCGTCGAAGCGTCCGCCGCCGTGAGCTCGACCGCCTCCATCCCGGTCGTCACCGACGCTACCGTCGACTTGCTGAGGATCAGCGATTCGCGAATCGTATCCAGGCTGTCAATGGTCAGCGTGAGGTTTGCTTCCAATCCGTCGCCGATCTGTTCCATCAGGGCATTGCCGTAGATAATGCCCACGATGCTGAGGACGATACCGGAAAGGCCGATCAAAATCATCACAAAACCTAGAATACGTCGCACAATCAAATCCTCCTCACAAAGAAAACAGATCTATTCTAACCTGACCGAGGCGGTCGCCACGCCGGCATGCCCGTTCTCGCTTCAGGTTTCAGGTAACGTTAAGCCACTTTATGGCCACCACCTCATGCCACCATCACTGGTGACAGCCCCTACCTACAACGCTCGACGTAGTCCAGATGTTCCTCGTATGTGGTACTGAACAGATGGGCGCCCTCCCGCTCACAGTCGGCAACGAAGAAGAGGTACGGGGTCGCCTCCGGCTGCGCTACCGCCTCCAACGAGTTCAGGCCGGGGTTGGCGATCGGACCGGGGGGCAGGCCGGAGACGCGATAGGTATTATATGGCGACTGCACCTGCAGGTCCGCCTGGGAGAGCGGCGACTTCCACCATACCTCGCGCACCGGATCGTAGCCCACCGCATACTGTACCGTCGGGTCGGCCTGGAGCGGCATTCCCTGGGCGAGCCGGTTGTAAAAGACGCCGGCAACCAGCGGGCGCTCCTGAACCAGCGGCGCCTCGCGCTCAACGATGGAGGCTAACGTCACTGCTTCACGGAGCGTGAGGCCGCGCGAGGCGTACGCCTCGCGCATGGTGGGCGTGACCCGCTGCTCGAAATTGGCGAGCATCAGGGCCAGGAGCGTCTCCGCATCCGCGTCGACCGCGACCGTGTAGGTGTCGGGAAAGAGAAACCCTTCCAGCGCAGCATCGGGCGGTAGATCACGCACGGCGGGGTACGGGCTCAGATCAAGCGGCAGTTCTCGCCGCACCAGCGCCAGAAAACGCCCGGCGTCGATGGCGGCCGGGGTGGTTGCGGTAAGGTAAGCCGCCATCTCCTCGGCGCGCCATCCTTCGAGAAAGCGCAGCGTGATCTCGCGCACGGAAGCGTCGGTGAGCTCCAGCCCCAACTGAGCCATACTGATCTGGGGGTCGATGCGAAAGGAGCCGGCCTCAAGCTCCGAATCAAGGCCATAGTAGCGGAGATAGTTGACGAATAGCTCGCGGTCGGAGATTAGCCCGGCGGCGGCGAGCGCGTCCGCCACCTGAGCGGCGCTCTCCCCCGGCTCAATGATAAAGGAGACCGGCCCGCGCCCCGGCGCGAGCGGTTGATTCAGGCGCTCGGCCTGCGAGCGGAGATAACTTTCCAAGTAAAGCCGCTGTGCGGGACCGAGATCCGGATCGGGGCCGCGGCTGGCGCTGGCGATCGTTATGCCCCCGCCCCGCCACTGGCCATAGAGCAGGAAACCCGCCGCGGCGCAGGCCACCAACCCCAGCAATAGCAGCGCCAGCCGCGCAAGCCAGGCACCGGCTCCTCTCATTCTTTCAGTATCCTCTTCCACCCGGGGCGTGGCTCACCACGCAGCATCCAGGTAACTCTGCAAAATAAAGGCCGCCGCTACGGCGTCGATCCACTCCTTCTGATCTCGCGCCCGGATACCGCGCGCGCGCATGCTGGCGCTGGCCTGTTTACTTGTAAAGCTCTCGTCCCACAGCGTGTACGTCAGCCCCAACGTCTCGGCGAGCGCGGCGCTGTAGTCCCGCACCCAGTGAGTGATCGGCATCTCCTCCCCGTCCAGATTTAAAGGCAGCCCCACCACCAGGTGGCCTACGCCGTACTCGGCGGCAATCGCGCCAATCTGCGCGAAGTCCGCCTTCCGCGATGTACGCGGGATGACGGCATGGCTGCTGGCAATCATCTGCAGCTCGTCGCTCAGAGCAATTCCGATCTGCTTCTCGCCGAGGTCGATTCCCATAACTCGCGGTTTGACTTCACTCATGGTCGGGCACAGTTTTAACACACCAGCACACGCCTGTGTACTACGACTGGACGGCGACTTCCCTACTCATACCTCCGGCTAAGAGTGGCTGCTCCCCTGTCTGCCGCGTCGTACCAAAGCTCGCGCCTCACTCCGTTGCCACCTCCACCCGCACCCGTTGCGCGAGGTAAGGCACGCGGTCAACCCACTGGGGCCAGATATCCACAACGGGGTAACGACGCAGAGGGAGCTTTTCGTAAAGATACGCGGAGGCGAGGTCTGACTCTTGCCCGGCGACCCGCGCCAACGCCGGCTCGACCTCCATGTGGGCGACCATCTGCCCTTCGCCGAACATCTGGAAGGTGACCCGCCCCTCGTCGTCGACGTCCAGCACCTCGCGGGCATAGAAGCCCACGCTGTCTGGCGCCAGTTCAAAGCCGGGCTGAATGTTGTTCGCCAGCACCTCATAGATCAGGCCATTGGCCAGCGTCGGGTCAACGGCAGTGCCATGTAGTTCGGCGCGCATCTCCAGCGCCAGCCGCTGCTGGCGTTCGCCGACCGACGCCGAATAATGCTCGACGTAAACGGCCGACAGCCGCAAGGAATCCGCGACCAGGAACTCCCCTTCGCGCAACAGCTTCTCCATCTCAGCGGCGGCTACCGCCTGTAGCTGCTGAACGACCTGCGCCCGCAACCGCTCCCGATCCCGTTCGGCGACGATTGCCGTCGTCCGCACGCCGCCGCCGCTTAGCGGCTCCAGATTCCGGACCTCGAGCTGGCGGCCCAACGGACCCTCGATGCGACTTATCGCTCCTGCGGGTACATTTCCTTCCGCCCCGGCTTCCACGGCCACGACCACTGCCTCGGCGGTTCCGCCCACGGCGCCGGGAACGACGACAGGATCGACTGTCCGAAAGGCCAGTGACCGGTCACCGACTGCGCCTGATAGCCGTGTTCCGGCCGGCGCGGTGACGGTGCGGCTCCGGCGGTTGACAAAGACGACGTGCCCCCGCGCGCGCGCCAGCTCCGATTCGGCCTCACCGGTCGTGGCAACTTCAGCCTGCCCCACGGTAGCCACTTTCAACAAGCGTCCAGGAATTGTCGGCGCGGCCGCAGCTGCTAACTCATCTGCGTCGCCCGGCTTCAGATAAGGATCAGCCAGCACGGGTCGCCACACAGAGACGGGATAAAAGTCCGGATGCAGTGTGACAGTCGCCATCGGCACGGCGTGCGCAATAGCGACGAAAAGCCCGGCGGCCATCAGTAGAAAGAGAAGGACGCCGAGGTAGCTCATAACCCAGCGCCCCCAGCCAGGGAGCGGGATGGTGCGACGGTAGCGCTCGCGGCGGTCGGCGATGGCGGGAATCGCCTTCAGGCCACCGTAGTCGCCCAGGCGCACGGTCGCGCCGGGGCGTGTGGGCCTGCGGTGGGAGCGCCGCCACCAACGCCGCCGCCTCTCCGCAGCGCCGACGGTCGCAAAGGTTGGCACCCCCAGCGCTCGCGCCTGCCGCGCAACCGCGTGCTGCCGTGTGACCAGCCCCACCTCCACCCCCAGCCGATCTGCACAGCGCCGCAGCCGCACCAGCTCTACCAGCTCAGTCAGCAGCCCCCTCCGCGCCGCCTCTTTCGGCAGCACCAGTAGCACCCGCCGCGCCCCCTCTACCCAGGCGAGACGGTCACAGATGGAGACAACATCGTCGTCTCCATCGAGATAGATGACGCGCAGCAGCAGATCCCTACCTTCTGACGCCCTCTCCAGCTCTATCTCTGCCTCTTTCTCGATCCTCACAAGCCCTTGTGTTCCAGGAGCGAGCGCCCGGACATCTCCGGCGGCGGCTCCAGCCCCAGCAGGGCCAGCACGGTCGGCGCTACGTCCGCCAGAATACCCTGTGGGCGCGGAGCAAAGTAGTCGTCGCCGATAATAAAGAAGCTGACTGGGTTGGTGGTGTGGTACGTATGCGGCGTCCCCGTCGCTTCGTCGATCATGCGTTCGGCGTTGCCGTGGTCGGCGGTGACCAGCGCAACGCCCCCTTTGTCCACCACCGCCCGCACGATTCGGCCGGCGCACTCATCTACCGCTTCACAGGCGGCAATGGCTGACCGAAGATCGCCCGTATGGCCTACCATGTCGGGGTTGGCGAAGTTGACCAGCACGAAGGCATCGTCCTCGCTCGCCAGCCGTGCCAGAACCGCCTCGGTCAGCGGCTGGGCGCTCATCTCTGGCTGCAGATCATAGGTCGCCACCTGCGGCGACGGCTCCAGGTGGCGCTCTTCTCCCACAAAAGGCTTTTCCCGTCCGCCGTTGAAGAAGTAGGTCACGTGGGCATACTTTTCAGTCTCCGCTGCGTGGAACTGGGACAGGCCGGCGCGACTGAGCACTTCTCCGAGTGGATTGGTCACGTTCTGGTTGGGGAAGACGACCTCCGCTGCCAGGTCACCCTCGTAGGTAGTGAAGGTGACGACGCGCAGGTCGGGGATGTAATCGCGGTCGAAGCCCTCGAAATTACGGTCGACAAATGCACGCACGATCTGGCGCATACGGTCGGCGCGGAAATTGAAAAAGACGAGTGTGTCGCCGGCGCGGACACGGTGATCGCCGGCGCCGGAGACGACGGTGGGGACGATAAATTCGTCGGTCACATCTTGCGCGTAGGATTGGGCGATCGCCTCCTGCGGGGTTTCGGCCGTCTCGCCAAGGCCGTGGACGAGCGCACGGTAGGCCTTCTGGGTGCGCGCCCAACGACGATCGCGATCCATGGCGTAGTAGCGGCCGCTGACGGTGGCGATGCGTCCGGGCATTTCCTTCAGGAAGGCCTGCAGCTCGCGGAGGTAGCCCAGCCCGCTGCGTGGCGGCGTGTCTCGCCCGTCGGTAATCACGTGCAGCACGGGCTGGACGCCGTGGTCACGGGCCAGCTGGACCGTGGCGTAGAGGTGGCTGATGTGGCTGTGGACCCCACCCGGCCCCAGCAGACCGACGAGGTGCACCTTGCCATCGCTCTGCTCGGCGTGGGTGATCCCCTCGATGAGCTGGTGCAGCTCGAAGAAGGAGCCGTCCTCGATCGCCATGTTGATGCGCGTGATATCCTGATAGACCGTGCGCCCGGCGCCAAGATTCAGATGGCCTACCTCTGAATTACCCATCTGGTCCGGCGGCAAGCCCACCGCCTTACCGGAAGCTTCTAGAATGGCGCGCTCCCGCTCGCGCAGCCAGCGATCGTGATTGGGCGTCTGCGCCTGTACGACGGCATTGCCGTGCTCCATCTCGCGAATGCCCCATCCGTCGAGGATAATCAGGGCGACCGTCTCATAGCTCTTCATCGCGCGCTCTGCTCCTTGGCAATAGATTGTTCGCTACATGGCGACTGGTACTGTTCAGACGACATTTTACCACCTCCCGTCCCGCCCTCAAAGGAGGCGCTTGCGCGAAGGAACTTGCGCCTTCAGGCGAAGGCGCGTGCTGCTGACGAGCACATCCGGGTTAAAAGCAAAAAAGACGGCGACCTTCCGGCCACCGTCTCGTGAGCTCCTCAGGCTGGACTCGAACCAGCAACCCTGCGGTTAACAGCCGCATGCTCTGCCATTGAGCTACTGAGGAATGACAACGTCTCGTATTCTACCAGATAGCCCCGGCGTGTCAATCAAACTAAGAGGGATCTTATGTTGCCTTCCCCATCCAATTGCGACTACAATCAGCTGTCGGCTGGAGGCGAAGGCTTGCCGCGGCCGAGCAACCACTATGACCACAAAACAGCATGGGAGGTCCATCGTGACATACGCGATTATCGTCCACGGCGGCGCCGGCGCCTGGAAAGACGAGGCAGAGAAAACGACGAGCGCGGTTGAGGCTTGCGAACAAGCCGCAGCCGCCGGGCAGAGAGTACTGCAGGAAGGGGGTAGAGCACTCGACGCCGTCGAAGCGGCCGTACGCGTACTCGAAGATTGTCCCATCCTCAACGCCGCCCGAGGCAGTCACCTCAATGCGCTGGGAGAGGTGGAAATGGACGCGCTGATCATGGACGGCGCGACGCTGGAGCTGGGCGCCGTCGCCGCGATCCAGCGTGTGCGCCACCCGATCAGCCTTGCGCGGCGCGTGCTGAAGGAGTCCGAACACAACTTTCTAGTCGGCGCGGGCGCAGAGCGCTTTGCAGAGGAGATCGGCTTTCCGCGCTGTGATCCCGCCGAGTTACTGGTCGGGGAGGAGCTGGCGGAGTTTGAGGCGATCCGTGAAAACCCGAACTATAGAACCTCCCACAGCTTCGGGGACGAAGAACGTATGGACACCGTCGGCGCCGTCGCCCTGGACAGCGGTGGGAATCTGGCCGCTGCCACCTCCACCGGTGGCACACGAAAGAAGTACCCGGGTCGGGTTGGTGACAGCCCGCTCGTCGGTAGCGGCGCCTACGCCGATAACTGGACCGCGGCTAGCAGCGCCACCGGCTATGGCGAGGCGCTGATGCGCGTGGTCATCAGCTTGCGGGTCTCTGAATTCGTCTCTGCTGGGCTTTCTGCGGGCGCAGCATGCCGGGCGGCAATTGAGGTGCTGCACGAGCGTGTGGGAGGCAGAGGCGGGCTGATCGCGATTGACGCCCGCGGGCGCGTGGGCCATGCTTTTAACACAGCGGCAATGCCGCATGCCTGGGCAGTTGAAGATGGGGTGATCAAAAGCGGGCGTTGACGCCGGCTATCCCTTCATCTGCCGGGCGAGATTGTCGTAGAAGTGCACGATCGTCTCTATACCCTGATAGTAGTTGGGGAGGTAAAAGCGCTCGTTCGGCGAATGAATGCGATCATCCGGTAGGCCAAAGCCCATCATGACTGATTGGAGGCCCAGCTCCTCCTGAAAATGACCGATGACGGGAATGGAACCGCCACCACGCATAAAGACTGGATCCTTGCCCCAGACTTCGGCATACGCTTCCACCGCCGCGCGAACGGCAGGCGTCTCGATGTCGAGCATGGTCGCCGCGGCGCCGTGACTGGTCGTTACTTTGACCGTCATCGTCGACGGGACCAAACTCTCCACGTAGCGCTTGAAGAGGCGCGCTATCTGCTCAGGGTCCTGGTCGGGCACGAGGCGCATCGAAATCTTAGCATGTGCGGTGGAGGGTAAGACAGTCTTGCCGCCGGGTCCGGTGTAGCCGCCGATGATGCCGTTGACATCCAGCGTCGGGCGTGCGCTCATGCGCGCTGCCAGTGAATAGTCTTCCTCACCCCACACAGCAGGCGCGCCCGTCTCCTCCAGTAGCGTCTCTTCATCGATCGGTAACCGGTCGAGTCGGGCTCGTTCATCGGCACTCAGTCTGCGCACCTTATCGTAGAAGCCGGGAATAAGAACGCGCCCGTCGAGATCCTTCAGCTTGGCAATAACGTGAGCCAGCACATTGAGTGGATTGTCGATCGCGCCCCCATACTTCCCGGAGTGCAGGTCATGCGCGGGCCCGATGAGGTCTACGAAGACATAGGCCAGGCCGCGCATGCCGTATATGATCGTCGGCTGATCCTTGCTAATCATCGAAGTGTCGGAGATAAGCACTACGTCGGCTGTTAGCTTATCGCCATCTTCGACGATGAAGCGCCGCAGGCTCTCGCCACCGATTTCCTCTTCTCCTTCAAATATGAACTTTACGTTGACCGGTAGCCTGCCCGTACTCTTGAGGTAGGCCTCCACGGCCTGAACGTGGATCAGAAGCTGGCCCTTGTCGTCGGAGGCGCCGCGCGCATAGATAAAGTCATCGTCGCGTATTTCCGGCTCAAAGGGGGGAGAATTCCACAGTTCCAGCGGCTCCGCCGGCTGTACATCATAGTGACCATAGACCAGCACCGTCGGTGCATCTTCGCCGGCACGGAGCCAGTCCGCATACACGAGCGGGTGCATTTTGGTATCGATGATCTCGACATTTTCCAGCCCCGAGTGCCGTAGGGCCTGGGCCAGCCACTCCGCCGCGCGGCGTACGTCCTCGCTTCGCTCCGGCTGTGTGCTTACACTGGGGATACGCAGAAACTCGAGTAGCTCCTGCAGGTGGTCACTCTGATGTTGGGCGCAATACGTTAGCGGTGCTTCTACGGGGGTATCGATCTTTGTCATTTATCGTCCGGTGGCCTGACCCGGTCTTGTTGGCGCGGGCAGGATGGGGTGTCAACGGCATTTCCGGGTATAATGAACCCGGCAGGCAATAGCTGCACAACACCGGCTCAGCCGGCTACCGAAGCATTATAACGTATTTGTGAAGATGAGCGCAACCTTTATGACAAATGGATCGAGCCCTCCTGAGATAAAATCACTCCCCCTGCCGGTGCTGCTGGAAAGCGTGCTTTTTGTCGCCAGCGGCCCAGTGACCCTCCACCGGCTGGCGAACACCCTTGAATCGACGCCGGCTGCCGTCCGCGGACTGCTTGATGAACTGGAAGAGGGCTACCGGCAGCGCGGGCTCCGACTCCAGTGGAGCGACGCCGGCGTTCAGCTCACCACCGCACCGGAAGCAAGCGACGTTGTCGAGCGGTTCCTGGGGCTGGAGAACCCCAGCCGGCTGAGTGCAGCGGCGCTGGAGGTGCTGGCGATCGTCGCCTACACCCAGCCTACGACCCGCCCAGAGGTGGACGACGTACGGGGCGTTAATTCTGATGCCGCGCTGCGCACCCTGCTGAGCAAAGGGCTGGTCGAAGAGATTGGGCGCAAGGAGACGCCGGGGCGCCCGATCCTCTATGGTACAACGCCGGAGTTTTTGCAGCACTTTGGCCTCATCTCGCTTGAAGAGCTGCCACCGCTCGCCCCACCAGAGGATGACGCTGGCGACGCGACTGCCAGCACCGACGACGGCGACGCAGCATAAGAGCTACACTATCGTCTCCGGCGGGCGCTTTACGTTTTGTCGCTGCCTCCGTACTCTTACTGTATATGGTAGAACGACTACAAAAAATCATGGCCCGCGCCGGCATCGGTTCGCGGCGCTCCAGCGAGAAGCTGATCCGCCAAGGGCGCGTTCGCGTCAACGGCGTCGTCGCCCGCCTCGGCGATAGAGCCGACCCGCAGGAGGACGAGATCACCGTGGACGGGCGCCGTATTAGTCGTGAAGCGCCCATTTACGTCATGCTCAACAAGCCCCGCGGCGTCCTCTCCTCCACTGAGGACGAACTTGATCAAGATCGAACGACGGTCATCGATCTGGTGCCGTTCGACGCCCATATCTACCCGGTCGGGCGCCTCGACAAGCCAAGCGAAGGGCTGATCCTGCTCACCAACGACGGCCGCCTCGCTCATCGCCTGACCCATCCGCGCTATGCGCACGAGAAGGTGTACGAGGTGCAGCTGGAAGGCGCTATCTCTGACGAAGCGTTAGAACAGTGGCGGCGCGGTCTGATGCTCGCCGGCAAGCGAACGGCTCCCGCCGGCATCGTCGTCGAAGAGCGGCGCCGGGAGCAGACGAGGCTTATCGTCACACTGCGCGAGGGGCGTAAGCGCCAGATCCGGCGGATTGCCGCGGCCTTCGGCCATCCGGTGCAGCGCCTTTTCCGGCGCGCAATTGGCCCGCTGCAAATCGGAGATCTTCCGTCTGGGCAGTGGCGCCACCTGACAGAGGCGGAGGTGAGGACGTTAAGAGAGAGTGTAGCGAAGAAGCAGCCGCCTCCGCGCCGGGGAAAGAAGCGACGAGTTGAGAGAAAACGTAAATGATGTGCACGACCACGTCTGTTAAAAACTGCACCGGCGGGGATAACGCCGCATGACGCTCTT
>JAWVYW010000098.1:0-14663 GCA_033722535.1 Promineifilaceae bacterium (SeqCode) | reverse complement strand
GTCGCTGGAACAGTTGTCCACCACACAAACCTCGTAGTCGACGCCTTGACTCGCAAAAACGGACTCCAGGCAGCGCTCCAGAAGCCCTGCGACGTTATAGTTTACAATGACGATGGCCAGATCGCGCACCGGCACCCTCTTCTGTCTAACGGCTACTCGTGGGCTGTTTCCACTCCACAAAGCTCTAAAAACGACGACCATTCTAACATACCGCCCCACCCCCACAAAGCACGTTCAAACAACACTAAAACCTGGATCACCAATACCACGCTAACACAGATCACCTACAATAGGGGCGGCTTAAACGGCCGCGACACACACCTGCATTATCTGCCATCTTTTTCAGGAGTATCTTGATGAAACGATCTTTTGCTGCCGCCGTCGTCTTCTCCGTTTACACATTCGTCATCCTCGCCGCTGGCTTTTGGATGGGCCGTACCGGCTGGCCCCTGGTCGAGCTGGGAGTGCCCGTTGCCGTCGCCCCCCCGGAGGCAGAGGAGCAATTCGCGCCGTTTTGGGAAGTTTGGAATCTCGTCAACGCCCGCTACGTCAACCAGCCACTCGATCCAGATACGCTGACAGAAGGGGCAATTAACGGCATGCTCAACACGCTGGACGACCCGCACACTCGCTATCTACCGCCGGCGCAGGAGGAAGCAGCGCGAGAAAACATGGAGGGCGAGTTTTCCGGCATCGGCGTGCTCGTGGAGATGGTGGACGATCAGATCACCATCGTCAGCCCCTTCGAGGGTTCGCCGGCGGAGGCCGCTGGCTTAAACCCCGGCGACGTGCTGCTGGAGGCCGATGGCGTCTCCCTGGAAGATGCTTCGCTCTCCGATGCCGCCGACCTCATCCGCGGGCCGGCTGGAACTACCGTTCATCTCGTCGTCTCCCGCAACGGCGAGATCTTTGAAGTTGACGTGGAACGGGATGTCATCCGCATACCCAGCGTGCGTGGCGAAATGCTGGAGGCTAACATCGCCTACGTGCGCCTTAACCGCTTCGCCAACCTCACCGCCGAGGAGATGGAAGAGACACTGGCGGGGCTGATGGCCCAGAATCCCGACGGGCTGATCCTCGACGTGCGCAACAACCCGGGCGGTGGGCTGCAGCCGGCGATCACTGTCGCCGACCAGTTCCTTCCAGAAGGGGTGATCCTCGTGGAGCGCTTCGGCGGCGGACGCGAGGAGCTCTATGAGTCGACGGACGAGGGGATGGCAGAGAACATTCCGATGGTCGTGCTGATGAACGAAGGCAGCGCCAGCGCCGCCGAGGTTCTTGCCGGCGCTCTACGTGACCGTGAGCGCGCCACCCTCATTGGCACCACCACCTTCGGCAAAGGCACCGTCCAGACGTGGCACCCGCTCAGCAACGGCGGCGGCGTGCGCATCACTGTGGCTCGCTGGCTTACACCGAATGGCGTATGGCTACACGAAGATGGGCTCGAACCCGACATCCGCGTCGCCCCTCTGGATGCGGAGGAGGCTCAGGCGCACCCGCTGGCGCCGTCGGACGACGAAGCGGCAGAGGATGCGCAGCTAAGGGCGGCGATTGAGTTCCTAAAGGAGTAGAAGGCCCGCCGGGCGAGCGCCACCCTTCGCGCTAGATGGCAGGTCGCGATGCCTGTAGCGCGACTGACCCCGTCGTAGACTCCCAGGCTTCAGCTGCGGTGAAGCGTGCTACTTACGCCTCTGCCAGCTCCGCTTTACGCCGCTTCGCCTGCCGCTCCCGCTCCCGCTTATCCAGCAGGCGCTTGCGGATGCGCAGGTTCTCCGGCGTCACTTCCAGCAGCTCGTCGTCGCCCAGGAACTCGATACTCTCGTCGAGGCTCATCCGCCGAGGCGGCGTGAGCCGGCTGTCGATGTCGCGAATGGCATTGCGCATGTTGTTGAGCTGCTTCTTCTTGCACACGTTCACGTCGAGGTCGCCCGGTCGCGGCTGCTCGCCCACTACCTGTCCGGCGTAGATCTCTTCGCCGGGGCCGATGAAAAGAATACCCCGCTGCTCCGCATTCTCGAGGCCGAATGTGGTCGAGGTGCCGGTCTCCCACGCCACCAATGAGCCCGAGCTGCGGGACTGCATCTCCCCCGCCAGCGGACCGTACCCGAAGAAAATCGTATTGATGATTCCCGCACCACGCGTGGCAGTCAGGAACTGATGGCGGAAGCCGAGCAGGCCGCGCGTGGGCACGATGTACGTCAGCAGGACCGTCTCGTCCGAGAGGTGGCGCATGCTGCGCATTTCGCCCCGGCGCTGGCCCAGCATCTCCACTACGGCACCCACTGTCTCCGGCGACGTCTCGATCTCGACTTCTTCAAAGGGCTCCAGCATCTGCCCGTTCTCGTCCTTGCGGAAGATGACCTGCGGGCGCGAGACCTGAAATTCGTAGCCCTCGCGCCGCATCGTCTCGATGAGGATCGCCAGATGCAGCTCGCCCCGGCCCGAGACGATGAACCTATCCGCGCTCTCTGTCTCCTCTACGCGCAGAGCGACATTCGACTTCAACTCTTCCATGAGCCGCTCGCGTAGCTTACGTGAGGTGCCCCAGCGTCCTTCGCGCCCGGCAAAGGGAGAGGTGTTGACCGCGAAGGTTATACGCACGGTCGGCTCTTCTACCGTAATCGGCGGCAGCGCCTTTGGCGCCTCCGCATCGGCAATCGTCTCTCCGATGTTGACCGCCTCCAGGCCACTGATCGCCACGATTTCGCCGGCCACAGCGGCATCTACCTCCACCCGCTCCAGCCCCTGGTGCACGTAGAGGTATGGCGCCTCTTCGGCAACCGTGGTCCCGTCGTGACGAATGCGCGCCACCGGCTGCCCGGCCTGTAAGCGACCGGCAAAAATGCGACCCACGGCGGTTACACCGCGGTAGGTGTCGTAGTCGAGGGTAGTAACCAGCATCTGCAACGGCGCGTCGGCGGCTACCTTCGGCGGCGGAATCTCGCGCAGAATGGCGCCGAAGAGCGGCTGTAGGTTCGGGCCGAGTTCCGCCGATTCGCCGGCGCGCCCTTCCGTGGCCACTGTATAGATGACCGGAAAATCGGCCTGCTCGTCCGTCGCCCCCAGCTCTATAAAAAGGTCAAACGTCTCGTTGAGCACCCGCGCCGGATCGGCGTTGCGGCGATCGACCTTGTTGATCACCACGATCACCCGGTGGCCCATCGCGAGGGCCTTCTTGAGCACGAAGCGCGTCTGCGGCATCGGCCCCTCGAAGGCATCGACCAGCAGCAAGACGCCGTCGACCATGTTCAGCACCCGCTCCACCTCGCCGCCAAAGTCGGCGTGGCCCGGCGTATCGACGATATTGATCTTAACCTCGCGTCCCGTTTCCGGGTTGGGCACCGTGACTGCCGTATTCTTGGCAAGAATCGTGATGCCCCGCTCGCGCTCCAGATCATTGGAGTCCAGAATCCGCTCCCCCACCTGCTGGTTGGCGCGGAAGACCTGCGCCTGGCGCAGCATACCGTCGACGAGGGTCGTCTTACCGTGGTCAACGTGGGCGATAATCGCAATATTGCGCAGTTCGTCCCGCGTGATCAGATTGCCATTCTGTCCGTTTATCGTCATTCCCTTTCACCGCTGAAAAAAGAGCGCCGCCGCCCTCGGCGCACGCTCCGTGTGTTACGCTAAAACACCCCAGCCGTTCTGAGCCAGGGTGTTCCACTATTTTACCCGCGCGCGGGGGAGCGCGAAAGGGGCTAGCGTAAGAGTTGCCTTAACTATTGCTCCTCAGCGTCATGGGCTGGGGGTACGCCAGTCTCCACCCAATGAACCAATGCAAAGAAGTTGCTTCTCATCTCTGCCGGCGAAAACCTGCAGTGGCCGAACCGACTAATTGTACGCCGGACAAGGAACTCTCCGTTGCCAGTGCTCTCTATTAGCGCCCGATACTTGCCATTCGTGAGTTCTTCGGGAACAGCGGGGTCACGCGTTGTGTGGAGCAGGAGGACAGGTGTCTCGGCTATCGTCCCGTCAGGTTCGTGCCAGGTACGGAGATAGGCTCTTGCCTGTGGATTGGCGCTGAACCGGGCGATACCGGCATTGAGCGCTCCGTCATTAGAGGTACCGGCATAGACCGTCTGCTGGTTATCAAAGGGATTGCCGTGAGCAGCGGCCATTAGATCATCGACCCCTATCGTGTGGATCGCCAGCGAGTGAACGATGCCCCGGACAAGCTCGCCAAAGCCATCGTACCGAAGGGGATACTGTTCCACGGCAGCCATTTCGAATGCAGGGCCTGGATTGGCAAGAATCGCTCCGGCGATGAGCGGTGCTATCTCAGCAGCATATTCAGCCCGGTCGATGTCCGGTGTGCTCACGGGGGTGCCCGGCAGAACGCCCGGATAGTAGTAGTCGAAGAGCACGCGCGCCGTGAAGAAGTAGTTCCACTGGAGCTGGCTTCCGCCGTTGCCGCCACACGCACTGAACATGCCATCGTAGCGAGACGGAGACGTCTCAAGGAGATGCGTCATGTTGTGGGCGCCGCGCGACAAGCCGTAGAGATAGGTGTGCTGAGGCTGGCCGAATTCGCTGGTGAATTTGGCCTCGACAATACGCGTGTTTGTCGTAACAAGCTTCAGTGCGGCTGCTTCACCCGCACTCGGCGGCAGATTGGCGTAGGCGACGCCAAAACCGTGCGAAGCAAGATCTTGCGCCAGGAATTCGAATACGTCCGGGAGCGAGCCGTGCACCAGCAGCACCAGGTCACCATTCCAGTCGGCTGGCCTGTACAGGAAATAAGGCGCCCCGTCGATGACACCGTCGACGCGCGTGACGCCGTCCTCGCTCGCCTGCAGCGTCTCGCTCTTCGACGGTGCGAACGCCAACGCTGCCAGCAGAAGCAGGGCGATGAGCAACATTATCTGTCTGCGCATAGGATTTTTTCTCCTCATACTTTATGACACTATTCGTCTTCGTCCTGCAGTATGAATCACTCCCGTGATCACGGCGTGATCGCTTCGTGATCATCTCGCTCTTATCCCGGCTGCGAAGGCCAAAAAGCCGATGTACAATAGGTACTCCGGTCAAGGGTGCACCCCGCTTCACCGCCGCCACACGCCGCTCCTCGTAGGGTGCCACAGTATCTGGGATAACTTTTCATTTGCCAGGGCGATGGTGACAACGTGGAGCTAGAACTGCAGCTACTCGGCTCTTTCGCCGCCTTCTACGGTGGCACAAGCCTCGATCGTTTTCGCAGCAGTAAGACCCAGGCCTTGCTTGCCTACCTCACGACAGAGGCAGCGTTTGGCCCAAACGATACAACGCCCGTCCATCAGCGCGAGCAGCTCATGACGCTGCTGTGGCCCCACAAGTCGCAGAAATCGGCGCAGGTCAACCTGCGCCAGGTCCTCTACCAGCTGCGGCAGTCGATTCCGCAAGTGCCTGATCCCGCAGGCCGCGCAACGCCTTTCATCGTCAGCGACCGTCAGAAGGTGCAAATCAGTCCGAGCGCACACTATGATTTTGACGTCACCCGCTTCCTAGATATAGTCGCCGGCGAGCCCGCGCCAGATAGGGCCGCGCGCGCCGCGACGCTCTACCGTGGCCCCTTTCTCTCTGATTTCTATCTGGCCGAGAGTGAGCCGTTCGAACAGTGGGCGGCTTCGCGAAGGGCAGCCCTACAGCGGATGGCGCTCGAGCTTCTGGAGGGACTGACGGCGTATCAGCTCGAGCACGGCGCGCCTGCAGAAGCGGAAGCGTATGCGCGGCGGCAGCTCGCGCTGGACAATCTGCGCGAACGGGGACACCAGCAGTTAATGCACGCGCTGGCCCAGCAGCAGCAGCGCAGCAAAGCTCTTGCTCACTACAGGGATTATGCCGCTCTCTTACAGGAGAAGTTGGGCGTCCCGCCTTCTGCCGAGATAGAAGCGCTCTATACCGACCTTCGTGCTCGCAAGGTGGCAGCGCCGGCTGTCCCGCGCCCCGTTGTGGAGGGTCGAGGTGAGCGGCGTCTCCTTCCCGTTCCCGCATCTCCCTTCATTGGCAGGCACGGTGAGCTGGCAGAGATAAACCGGCGCCTGAAGGAGGGCTGCCGGCTGCTTACGCTGGTGGGGCTTGGCGGCAGTGGCAAAAGCCGCCTGGCCATTGAGGCGGCGCGAGATCTCGCCTGCGACTATCGCGACGGAGCGCTTTTTGTGGAACTTGCCCCCCTCTCCGATCCTGCCGACATCCCTACTGCGATCGCCGCCACCGTTAACCTCCGCCTCACCGCCGACAGAACTCCCAGGTCGCAGGTGATTAATTACCTCGCTAACAAGGAGCTGCTACTGGTACTTGACAACTTTGAACATCTTCTAGAAGGTGCGGAGCTGGTAATCGAGCTTCTGCAGGCAGCGCCCGCTCTGCACCTCATCGTCACCTCGCGGGCACTCCTCAACGTTGCCGCCGAGTCGCTATTAGAAGTGTCCGGCCTAGCGCTTCCTGAACGTGAAGATAACCTTCACTCTGCCGAGGCGGTCCAGATGTTTCTGACGTATGCCCGCCGGCGACAACCACAATTCGACATTACCGCTGCGGCAATCGACGATGTGGTGCGTATCTGCACCCTCGTGGACGGTATGCCGCTCGCGCTGGAGCTCGCCGCCTCCTGGGTGCGCTATCTGGCGCCGGTTGAAATCGCGCGCGAGCTCGACGCAGATCTCAGCTTTCTCGAGAGCACACGAGCAGACCTGCCCGAGCGACAGCGGAGTATGCGCGCCGCCTTCGATCACTCCTGGCGTCTGCTCGAACGCCCGCAACGCAGTGCGCTAATGAAGCTCTCCGTATTTCGTGGAGGCGCCAGCCGCAAGGCAGCAGGCACTGTCACCGGCGCTCCTCTCCGTACCTTGACCGTACTCGCCGACCACTCTCTTCTCAGCTTTGAAGCAGAGAGCGGGCGCATTACGTTCCACGAATTGATCCGCCAGTTCGCCATGGAACGACTGGAGGAGGCTGGCGAGGCTGATGTGCTTCGTGAAGCCCACAGCGCCTATTACCTCACTGCGCTCATCGAACGACTGCCGGAGTTGAAAGGAGACGCGCAGTTGCGGGCGCTGGACGCTATCGAAGGGGACTTGGAGAACGTGCGGGCCGCCTGGCGCTGGGCGACGAAGCACGGGCGCTGGCAGAGCATGATCGAAGCGAGCCAGGTGCTCTTTCTCTTTGCCCTCTTCCGCGACCGCTATTCGGACGGGATCGAGCTCTTCCAGTCCGCCCGCGACGCCCTCACGCCCCCCGGCGGAGAACTTGAGCGGCGGGTACGCGCTTATGCTTTGGGCGGCGAGCACGCACTTGCAGCGCAGGCCGGATTATGGAAGGAGGCGCGCGCCGCTCTCCCCGCCCTGGAGGCTGCGATAGAATCCCTCGACTGCCCTGCCGACGTCGCCTATTGCCATCTGATGCTCGGTCACATAGTGGTGCAGGGCACGATGTCTGGGGAGCGTCCACAAGAGGCGATCAGGCTCATGCGCGCTGCCTGCACCACGTACGAGAAGGAGAAGGACGGCTTTTATCTGGCGATGGCGCTGTGGCGGTTGGGCTTCGCCTACGCGCGGGCAGAAGAGCCAGAGAAAGCGATCGAGCTTTACCAGCGTGGCCTGGCGCTTGTACGCGAGCGTGGCGATCGCTTTATCTCTGCCATTCTCCTGCGAAGTCTGGGCACGGAAACGTGGACGATAGAGGGGCCCTCGAAGCGCGCCGAGGATTACTTCCGTCGTGCGGCAGAGCTCGAGCGGGAACTCGGCGGCGGCGTTCGCTATGCACACACCATCACCTACCTCGCCGGCATCGCCGGCTGGCGCGACGCCCAGCGGGAGCGTACAGAGGCTCTTCTGGAGGAGGCGCTGGCGATCGCGACCGAGTACGCCATTCCACCTTTGCGCGCATACATCCTCTGTGGCACGACCGAGGTGCTGCTGAGAGAGGGAGAGTATGAGGCGGCACTCCGCTCGACGGAAGAAGTTCTTAACAGTGCCGGCAGCGCCAGCAAACATACCGAGGCGTGGGCCAGCGTACAGCGCGGGATTGCGCTTCTCGGTCTCGGTCAGACCGCAGAGGCTGCTGCCTGTGTGCAACGCTGGTTGATGTACGTAGTCCAACAGAGCCGGCCCGTCATGCTCCCCGTCTATCTTCCTTTTGTGGGGGTGCTGCTCTTCAGGCACGGCAGGCATGAGCGGGCAGGAGAATTACTCGCGCTCGGACTAAGTGACGAGACCTATGGTCGCACCCTGGCCGCAGATCCGCTCCTCACTCGACTGCAAAACGATCTTGAAGAGAGCCTAACAGCTGAAGCCTTCGCCCGCGCCTGGGAGTGCGGTAAGGTACTGGATCCGCTGGAAGAAGCGGCGGAGGCCTTGGAGGCACTCTCCGCGGGGTAGTGATCAACCGGCAGCGGAGGCGCTATGCTCCTGCCGGCGCCCGCTTCCGCCCCTTACTCGCCGCTGCCTGCTCCAGGATCGCCTCTGCCCCCTGCCGACCCGCCTCGTCGCTGGTGCCTAGCATTGCCGCCAGCTCCTGCACCCGCTCAGCGCGCTCCAGACGCGAGACGGCGGTGACGGTACGGCCATCGCTCAGCCCCTTGCTCACGTGGTAGTGTGCGTCGCCATAGCCGGCGAGCTGCGGCAGGTGGGTCACGACGACAACCTGATGGTCACCCCGCGCCGTCAGCCCCCACAGCTTGCGCCCGACGACGTCGCCGACGCGTCCGCCAATACCCTGATCGATCTCGTCGAAGATGAGCGTCGGCGTTTCGTCCACCTGGGCGAGCGCCGTCTTTAGGGCCAGCATCAGACGTGCCGTCTCACCGCCGCTGGCAACCTTCGCCATTGGCTTCAGCGGCTCGCCCGGGTTGGTGGAAATGAGGAACTCTAACCTGTCGATGCCGGTGTTGTCGAAGGCGACGCGGTCCTGTCCGTGCTCATCGGCGACGAAGGCCCCGTGCGGATCCCCCTCCCGCTGAAAGTCGACGGCAAAATGGGCACCGCTCATCCTGAGGTCCTCCAGCTCCCGCTCCACGGCGGCTGCCAGCTCGTCCGCCGCCGCCCGCCGCTTCTCCGAAAGGGCCTGCCCCAGCTCGCCAATGCGATGGAGATAACGCTCCACCTCGGCGGCGAGCGTCTCCATGCGCTCCTCATTGTGGCTGATCGCCTTTAGCTCCGCCGCCGCCTCGTCGCGAAATTCCAGCACCTCCTCGATGCTGTCCCCATACTTACGCTTAAGGTTGTTGATCAGCTCCAGCCTCTCTTCCAGAAAGTCGAGGCGGCCCGGGTTAAACTCCAGCTCCTCCTGGTAATGGCGCAACTCCCGCGCCAGATCGCTGACCTCGGACGAGAGCCCCTCCAGCCGCTCTAGCCAAGGCTCCTTCGTTTCGTCGAGGCGCGCCAGGTGGCCCAGCGCGCGCTCTGCGTGGCTCAACTGGTCGAGCGCCGCCGGCAGCTCGTCATCCTCGCCATAAAGGAGTGCCAGCGCCTCGCCCGTGTACTCCATCAGCTGCTCCATGTTCGCCTGCCGCGCCCGCTCAGCGCGCAGCTCCTCCTCCTCGCCCGGCTCCAACATCGCGGCGTCAATTTCCGTCACCTGGAACTCCAGCATGTCTATGCGTTGGGCGATGTTACGCGCGTTGCGTCGTCGCTCCAGCAGCTGATTCTCCAGCCGACGCAGCTCCGTCACCTCCCGCGCCAGCGCCCGCTGCTCCTCGCGCAGACCGGCATAGGCGTCCAGCAGTGGCAGGTGGGCACGCGGGCGCAGTAGAGAGAGGTGCTCCCCCTGCCCGTGAATGTCGACCAGCTGTTCGCTGATCTCACTGAGAAAGGAGAGGGTCACGGCGCGACCATTGACGCGGCAGATATTACGCCCTTCGACGCGGATCTCCCGCGCCAGAAGCAACGATGTGGGATCGCCGCTGTCCACACCCTCGCGCGCCAGAAGGGGCGCCACCGCCTCCTGGAAGGCCGGCGGCAGCTCAAAGATGCCTTCCACATAGGCCGTATCACACCCGGCGCGGACGACCGTCGTCTCCGCCCGCCCACCCAACAGCAGCATTACGGCGTCGAGGATGATCGACTTCCCCGCGCCGGTCTCGCCTGTAAGCACCGTAAAGCCAGGCGCGAGGTGCAGCCGCAGCTCGTCGATAATGGCGAAATCTTTAATGTATAGCTCTGAAATCATCGTTAAACTCGTTCTTATAGGCAGCAGTATCCTGCGCCTGTTACCGCAGTTGATAAAATGCCGAAACAGCCGCCAGGGCCGCATAAATGGCGGGCCAAAGCAGCGCCGTCAGCGCGCCAAGCTGCCCAAATAACAGCGCGCCGAGCACCGGCAGCCCTGTGGGCAACAGGCTGCCGACGACGACCAGCGCCGCCACCATGTGGGGCATCCAGCGCCCGCGGCGGCGTCGCGCGGCGCGGAAAGCCACGCGCCCGATGAGGGTGCCGGCTGCCGGCGCCAGCAAGAAGACAAGCAGGAAAATGAATCCCACCCGCGGCACGAGCCAGCCGCCGACAAGGCTCAGCAAAAAGGCGACGACGCCGGCAAGCAGGTAGTCCAGCAGACCCGCGCTGTACATCGTGTCCTCGAGTTGGCGCACGCAGACGGGGCAGCGATAGCCGACCGGCGTGCGGATGGCGCAGTCGGTGCAGATAGGGCGGTCACAGGTGTAGCAGCGGAGGCCGGTCGGCCGCGAAGGGTGCCGGTAACAAACGACGGCTTCTTCCCCCGGCGGAGGCACCTCTGCCGGCGGCGTCGCTACCTCCGCGGGTGCACGCACGTCGGCAGCGGCGGGCAGCGGCGCCTGCACGCGTTCCGCAGGAGGGGGTGCTTCCCGCTGTACATGCGCGGCTTCTGCACCACTGGTGTCCGCGTCAGTGCGCGCGTCAGGAGCGTTGTCGGGCTCTTCAACTCCTACCGCGAGCGGTGCCTTTGCCGCTGGTGTTTCTGCCACGGGCGCTTCTGCCACAGGTGTTTCTGCCGGGGGCGCTTCTTGCGGCAGGGGTTTCGCTTCCGGCAGATCGCCGTTCAGCGCCGCCCGCGCCTGTGCGTTGTCTGGCTCCAGCGCAAGTACACGCTCGTACGCTGCCCGCCGCTCTGCCGGATCGCGGCTCAGCTCGGCAATGGCCAGCCAGGCAGTCGCCGCCTCCGGCGCCTCCTCGACTATCTCCGTGTATAGTTCCAGCGCGGCCGCACGCTTGCCGGCTGCCGCCGTACGCTGCGCCTGGCGGAGCAGCGAGCGAATGCGCGGCGTAGGTCTGGTCATAGAATCAAATTCCTCTTGTAAATATTCTGTGGGCGCACCCTATAGGCGCGCCCCGGGACGGCGCGGAAGCGCCGACTACAAACGGTTCACTGACGGTGCCAGTAGCCCAGGCGCTCCATGAGCCTGTGATAGAAATATGAGGGTCCTCCGATGCGGGCGAAGCAGGCGCGGTCGGGGTGGCGGGTGACGACGATGCGGTCGCCGTTTTGGAGTGGGACGGCGCTCTGGCCGTCGGCGGCGGCGGCGGCGTCGTGGGCCACCTGCACCTCCACGGCGACGCGGGCCTGCTCGTGGAGGATGACGGCGCGGTCGAGGCTGAGGTGCGGCGCGACGGGGACGACGAGGTAGTTCTGGAGCTGCGGCGGCAGCAGGGGGCCGCCGACGGCCATGGCGTAGGCGGTGGAGCCGGTGGGCGTGGCGACGATCAGGGCGTCGGCGGTGTAGGTGGTGACGAGGTGATCGTCGACGTAGAGGCGCAGGCGGAGGACGCGCGCCTCGGCGCCGCGGCCGACGACGATGTCGTTGAGGGCCTTGAAGTGGGCGACGGCGCGACCGTCGCGCTCGAGGGCGCCGGCGAGCATGAGCCGGCGCTCGACCCAGCAGTCGCCGGCGAGGACCTGCTCCAGGCGCGGCTGCCAGTTGTCGGGGGCGGCTTCGCTGAGGAAGCCGACGCGGCCGAGGTTGATGCCAAAGATGGGCGCACCATGGGGCGCGGCCATCCGCGCCACGCGGAGGGTGGAGCCGTCGCCGCCGAGGACGACGAGGAGAGAGCTTTGCGCCACCCGCTCGGCGAGGGCGGCCGTCTCGGCGGGGCCGTCGCGGACGGGCGCCGCCCAGCCCTCGGCGTCGCGCGCCGCGAGCCAGCGCACGACCTCTTCGGCCAGCGGCTGCGCCTCTTCCTTGTGGGGGTGGTAGAAGACGCCGACGACGGTCATGCGCTGTGCTCCTGCAGCCATTCCAGGAGATCGTCGCGGGCAACCATGGTCTGGTCGCCGCCAGCCATGGGGCGGACGGCGACTTCGCGGTTCTGGAGCTCGTTCTCGCCGAGAATGAGCGTGAAGAGGACGTCCCGCTTGTCGGCCTCGCGCATCTGGCTCTTCATGCTGCGGCGGTCGCGGGCGAAGGCCATCCAGGCGCTGATGCCGCTTTCGCGCAGATCCTGGGCGAGGCGCACCGCCTCGACCTTCGTCTCGCCGCCGAAGTGGACGATCATCACCGCCGTCTGCGGCAGCGGGGGCGGCTCGACGCCCTGTTCCTGCAGGCCGAGGATGACGCGCTCGAAGCCGCTGCCGAAGCCCACGCCGGGGGTCGGCGGGCCGCCGATGGCCTCGGCCAGCCCGTCGTAGCGCCCGCCGGAGAAGACGGCGGCCTGAGCGCCGATCCCCTCTGCCCAGACTTCGAAGACGGTCTTGACGTAGTAGTCGATGCCGCGGACGAGGCGGTAGTTGACGGTGTAGGGCGCTTGCAGCGCGTCGAGCAGGCGGCGCAGCTGGGCGAAATGGGCGGCGCAGTCGTCGCAGAGGTAGTCGGCGCTGTGGGGGGCGCCGGCGAGCAGCTCGTCCATGCCGGGCTCTTTGCTGTCGAGCACGCGCAGCGGATTGCGGCGCAACCGTTCACGGTCGACCTCGGCGAGGTCATCGACGTGGTCGGCGAGGTACTGTTTCAGGGCCTCGATATAGGCGGGCCGGCACTGCGGGCAGCCGGTGCTGTTGAGCTGGAAGTTGACGCCGCGGTAGCCGAGCTCGCGCAGGTACTGGCGACCGAGCATCATTACCTCTACGTCGGCGGCGGGATCGTCCTCGCCGAGAATCTCGCAGTTGAACTGGGTGTGCTGGCGGAAACGGCCGGCCTGGGGGCGCTCGCGGCGGAAGGCGGGGCCGATGGTGAAGAGCTTGACGGGCTGGGTTTCGTTGAAGAGGCCGTTCTCGATGTAGGCGCGGACCATGCCGGCGGTAAATTCGGGGCGCAGGGTGATGAACTGGCCGTCGCCCTCGTCGATGGTGTACATCTCTTTCTGGACGAAGAAGTCGGAGCCGGTGCCGACACCGCGCTCGAAGAGGCGCATATCTTCGAGGACCGGGATGTCGAGGCGCTGAAAGCCGTAGCGCAGGGCGACGTCACGCGCCGTCGCGGCGAGCCAGTCCCAGTAGGGGCGCTCGCCGGGAAGGATGTCCTGCATGCCGGTCAGACGTTGTATGGTGCTCAATGATGCCTCCGCACTTCACGCTTTCAGATCGTAGAACCGCCGGCCTGTGGGAGCCGGCAGTTTAAGCCGGCCTATTATAGCGGGTCGTGGGGGATGTGGCAGGAACTCCCGGGGAATTCTCATCCCGAGGGGGCCCCGATGGGGAGGTTGACGGGGGCGTGTTGGGGCGGGTCAGACGAGGCTCTGGGCGCAGATCTCGTTGAAGCCGCAGCCGCGGCATTTGCGCCAGTTGTCGTGGTCGCGATCGACGTCGCGGGCGAAGCGGTCGGCGCGCATCTCAGCGAGGAGGTCGAGGATATCTGCTTCCATCTCGTCGGTGAAGGAGACGGCGAAGGCGTGGTCGCGGTACTGGATGATGCCGTAGTCGGGGCGCAGGCCGTAGGCCTCGTCGACGAGGAGGCAGTAGGCGGCGAGCTGGAGGACGTGGCCGGGATAGGGGCTGTCGGGCGCGGCGGAGGATTTGATTTCGACGGGGATGATGGTGCCGTCGGCTTCCTCGACGAGGTAGTCGGGCTTGCCGACGAGCTGGAGCGTGGGGGCGTAGAGAGCTTCCTGCTGGCGGTACCAGGTGCCGGTGTCGGTGTAGATGACGCTGCCGGCGGGCAGACGTGCCTGGCTCCACCACTCGGAGGCCTTGATGGCCAGCGCGAGGGCGAGGAGCAGCAGCGCGACGCCGAGCGCGCTCCATCCTAACGCAAATCCTTCCACCGTTTAAACCACTTTCCTCTCTGGCGCGGGCGCGTCACTGGCGCGGCGGCCGGCGCGGGTGATGAGCCACGTTGCTGCTAGAAGTA
This sequence comes from Promineifilaceae bacterium (SeqCode), assembly GCA_033722535.1. GTDB lineage: Bacteria > Chloroflexota > Anaerolineae > Promineifilales > Promineifilaceae > JAAYYY01. The sequence continues at coordinate 436 of JAWVYW010000098.1, read as the reverse complement.
CGAATGTATGAGCACGAAGACGAAGAGCGCAAAGGCGACGAAGACGAGGGCGTAGGCGATGCGCCGCGCGAGGACGGCGCGGCCGACGAGGCGGCCGTGCGCTTTATGGTAGGCGGTGCCGGCCTCTAGCTGGCGGACGTTGGCGGTGTCGTAGCCCCGGACGCGGCTGAGCCACCAGGCGCGGCGGCAGTAGACGTATTCGGAGATTTCGCGGGCTTCGATCAGTTGGTCGCTCATATGTTCTACTCTAACTGAAATGGGGGTGGAGGACAAGGGGAATTTTGGGGAGGTTTGGGAGTTGGATGGAGGGGGTAGGGAGTGGGGGAGTTGGGATGGTTTTTTTGGGGAGTGTGGGGGGTGTTTGTGGGGGCTGGAGATTTTGTGAGGGGTGTCCGCCCTGGCGGGCGGGCGCGGCTGAAGCCGCGACTACGAAGGG
>JAWVYW010000097.1:0-14725 GCA_033722535.1 Promineifilaceae bacterium (SeqCode) | reverse complement strand
CGGCCGCCAGTATCTGGTCGACAGGCGCGGTCGGGGCGGCAGTGGCCTTTGGACGCATCGACTTCGCCTTCAGCATCAGCGTCATTACCTACGCCATTCTTCGTCTCGTCGCGCCGTTGAAGGATTGGGTGGGGCCAGAGTAGATAGGCTTAGCGCTTTAGCTACAAGTGCGGCTGAGTGTGCTCGATCGCTTCGACGTGCGCGGCTCAATTCCAGCCTTGCTCATTCTCCTCGAGTATCTCCACCCGGCCATCTTCCAGCCGGTAGTAGGCGCCAATCACCCGCGGCGGCACCTCGCGTAGCGATGCCGCCAGCGCGCGCACCTGGCCCAGCACAAGATGCACATTTGCCTTGACCGCGGCTTCGAAGTGGGCGGCCGCTGCATCGTGAGGTCGAAGGTCGGCGAGCGCCGGCCGGATACGCGCCAGCAGCGGGGCCAGCGGATCGCCGGCGTCCACGTCGGCCTGGAGGGCGGCGGCGACAGCGCCGCACTGCTCGTGCCCCAGCACGACCACCAGCGGCACCTGCAGGACGCCGATGCCGAAGGCCAGCGTCGCGTTGACGGCGTCGTCAAGCACGTGCCCCGCGGTGCGCACGGTGAAGAGATCGCCCAGCCCCTGATCAAAAACGATGGCCGGCGGCACGCGCGAGTCGCTGCAGCTCAGGATGAGGGCAAAGGGGGTCTGTCCTTTCATGAGGCCTTCACGGCGTGCGGGGGACTGCTGCGGGTGCTGGGGCCGTCCCTCGGCGAAGCGGGCGTTGCCGGCGAGGAGGCGGTCGAGGGGTAGCGAAGAAGAAACGTTATCCGAGTTCATGGATAGTTCTGAAGGGGGCGGGTGAAGTGCTCACTTTGCGGCACTTCACGGCCGGGATCGGTGATTGGCACGAGTGCTCGCATCACGTAGAGCATGGTTAGCTCGGCTCCAACCTCAATGTCTCCTCTGCCACCGCCGCCACCTCCTCTTCGGTCCAGGCGATGGTCGCACCGCCCCCTTCACGCCACAAGGGGAGCAGGTCGGCGTAGTGGGGGCTGAGGGGATTGCCTGATTGGCCGCCGGGAAGGCTGACGCGGTTGTGGGAGGGGTTGCCGGCGTCGACGAGAAGGCGCATAGAGGGAATGACGCTGGGGTTGGCGGTCGGGTCGTCGAGGCGGACGCTGGCCTGGGCGATGGTGTTGGTGTCGCCGCCGAAAGGGAAGGGGCCGAGGTTATAGATTGCGCCAAAGGGCGGCTGCTCGCCCATCGGGTGCTTCAGCAGCAGTTTGCGCAGCGTGCCCCACTGCCAGTCGGCGCTGTCCTTGCCTGCCATGCGCCGCAGGCGACGGTAGCTATCGCCGAGGGCGGCGGCGATCGCCAGGGGCCACCCTTCTTCGAACCAGCCGGAGGGCTGGGTGACAACCTTTTCCAGCAGGTGGGAGATATGTTTGGCGACCGGCTGCGCCTCGTCAGTCAGCGCCGTCGTGCCCGCCTGCAGCAGCCAGTCGGCGGCGTGGGGGGCGCGGGCGCGGATGATGCGAGCAACTATTTCGGCGAGGAAAAATTCAAACAGTGCAGCGCCGCTGGAGCCGGCGACGACGGCGCCGTTCCACGCGCGCAGCAACTTCTGTGCCTCCTCCACGTCGCCGTCGGCGGCGGGCGCGCTGAGAACTGCGGCGCGGATAGCGGGCCACACCACGCTCTGCTGGTCCCGCTGCACAGCCTCCATGGCATCCAGCGTCCAGCCGCCGCTGGGCGCCTGGGCGGCCAGCAGCGCCGGCTCCGCCAGCAGCGTGCGAATCCGCGAGAGGCGATAGCCGTCGAGCCAGTCGAAGCCAAAGTAGGCGGTTTCCTGGTCACCCGTATCCGCCGGACCGGCGACCGGCTTCTGGTTGGCGGTGGCCACGAACCCTTCGGGAGGGTTGTGGAGGAAAGGCATCTCCTCCAGAGGCAGCAGCTCGTCTTCCCACCCGCTTTCCTCTACCCAGCCCGGGAGGGGGAGGAGGCCATACCCGCGGCGGCGGCGCGGCAGCTGACCGGCAAGCTGCCAGCCGATATCGCCGTCGCGACCGGCCCACAGCATATTCAGGGGCAGTACCGGCCATTCCGCAAAAAACTCCCGGAACTCCGCGAAGCTCTGCGCGTGATGCAGTTGCGTCAGCCCGGTGACCGGCAGCGACTGGAGCCAGATCGCCTGCAGGCTGAGGCCCAGCGCGCCGCTTTCGCCCGCCTCCGGCACCGTTGCCTGTGCGGCGGCGCGCTGCCGGCGGCGGCTGCGCTCGTTCCCCGGTGGCGGCATGTCGCCGGGCCAGCGCCCGTGGAGACCAGGGCTGATAACTGGCCCGCGTGGCGTGACGGTGATCCGCTCCTCGACCGGCTCGCCTCCCTTGACCTCGATCGTCTCCACAATCACCTCGGCCTCGACCCATCCTTCGGGCCCGCGCACGCGCCCGCCATCCTCCGACAGCTCCTCAAGATAGAGGTCGGTGTTGTCGGTGTGGCCGGCGGTAACGCCCCAGGCGCCGTAGCCGTTCCAGCCGACGCTGATCCCCGGCGCCCCGGCAAAGCTCGCTCCCGCCGCTGTCCATTCGGGCGTGCGAATGTGCGCGAGGTACCAGTGCGGAGGCAGGCTCGGCGCGAGGTGCAAATCATTGGCCAGCAACGCCCCGCCGCCAGCGCTCTTTTCCCCGGCGATCGCCCAGTTGTTGGAGCCGCCGCTGGAGAGCCCCAGCCGGGCGGCGGCGCGGCGGAAGGCAGCCAGATCCTCGGCGAGAGCGTTTATCGCCGGGCCGGCTTCGGCGCCGACGGGGGCAGTGAGCGGGTGCCCGGCGAGGTAGTGCGGACTGAGGGCGCGCAGCGCGGCGGCGCCATCTTCGACCAGAATCTTTAGCCGCAGCAGTTCGCTGTCCCAATTGGAGGCAAGCATAAAGCTGATCAACTTGAGCGTCGCCAGGATGTCGGTGGCGGTGTAGGGGGTCGGTTCGCTACGCAGGAGGGCAAAGGGATGATCGGGGGCGGGCAGGCCCTTCGTCGCCGCGGCGTTGACCCCGCGCGCGTAGGCCTCCAGCATCTGGCGCGTGGCGGCGGAAAGGGCCGGCTCCTGGGCGCGCGCACTGCGGTGGAAGCCGATGCGCCGGCTGAGCCGGTCGATCGGCAGCCCGGCGGTGCCGATGAGGGCGGAGAGAGTGCCTCGACCGGTGCGCAGAAGCGTCTCCAGCTGAAACGAGCGGTCCTGCCCCTGACAAAAGCCGAGCGCGAACCACGCGTCGTCCTCATTCTCCGCCTCGATGTAGGGGATACCATAGCTGTCACGGCGAATGGTCACCGGTCTGTGCAGCCCGGTGACGGTAAGCGCGCCGGCGGTGAGGGGCAGCCGGGAGCGCAAAAGGGTGCGGAAGAGGGTGTGGGAGAGCTTCATTGCGTGCCTCGTCTTCTCTATTAACTGGCCGATTCTGGAACGCTATTTTAGCGCAGGGGGAGACGAAGGGCGAAAGGAGACGCCACGGCGGGCATCCGCCACATCAGGGACTGCGCGTAAGGACGCCCGGGAAACGCTCCCAGTCCCGGAGCGGCAGCGGTGCACAGGCTTTGCGCTGGAGGGGGATCGTGTCGTGAACGTCGGACACGTGGAAAACCGCGCTTTCTTCCCGGCGTTGCACTGCAAAAGGGCCTATCGTTGGGCCCCCTCGCTGGCGGGATTGCCTGTTGCGGAGGGGATGTACAACAGTTGCAGCGACTCGGCCGGATCGCTGTAGAGGTCGACCGTATGCCACCTGTCGGTTAACGGGGCTGAGTTTTCCGAAAGCACGAGCAGAAACGCTTGCTGGGGGTGTTGCGCCCGCGCCTTTTCAAAATCGGCGAAAGCTATTGCGGGATTCTCGACGTAGTACTGTAGAGGGCTGTTATCCCACGCGGTCAGCACAAGCGGCTGCGACGTGAGCCCAAGATGCTCGATGACAGTAGCCACCTGCTCCCAATCACTCTTCCAGTTGACGAGTTCGGTCTCTTCGTCGGTGTGCTGCGTGAAGTCCATGGCGTAGGCGCCGTAGAGCACCAATGTCACCAGCCCCAGTCCCCTCACGAGCCGCCCCGTCCAATGCGTACCTCCTATGCCTATGGGTGCCACTGTGAGGATAAAGAGCAGGGGGGCAAGGTGGAGGAGATAGCGCGGTACGATGTTGATACCCCGCCCGTACGCGAGCAGCGTGACGGCTACCGCAAGAAGCAGCACCAGTCCTATCGCGACTCCCGCCGCCCGCTCTTCTGCATCCCTCACCAGTAGAGCGAAACCGACCGCTGTCGTGAGCGCCGCAATTGCAAAAATGCCCGTCTCGTACGAGGGCTGGTGCAGACTAAACGTAAACAGTTGCAGGAATTGAGCCGGCTCTACCAGCGCCGACTGCGCCGGATAGATGTTTGCCTGCCGGAAGAGAAAGTGGATCGCGCCCGGCAGGTAAAGCAAGGCCGCCAGACCGACAAGAGAGAGCGCAAACAGCTGACGGCGAGGATGACGCCGTAGCCACAGATGAGTGCCTGCAAACGTGGCAACTGCCAGCAGCGAAAGAACGCCGAAGTGATGCAGATACGGGCAGGCTGCCAGACTGAGCACCAGAACCAGGCTCCAGAGAACGGGTCGCGCTGATCCTCTCTGCACCCGGTAGTAACTGATCAGGCTCAGCAGCGTGAAGAAGAGGAGCGCACTGTAGGCTCTGATTTCCGTGGCGTAATAGATGAACAAGGGGTGCAAGGCCATCAGGGCGGTTCCCGCCACTGCGAGCTGCGTTGAGCGGTGGGGGAACATCTCTCGGATCAAGAAGAAGTAAAGTAAGAGCGCCCCAATGGCAAACGTCAGCGAGAAAAGGCGCATGGCGAGTTCCGACTCGCCGGCCACATCCAGGGTGAGGTGCAAGAGGAGATAGTAGAGTGGGGGGTTTAGCTCACCGGCGTATCTTCCTGCAGCGAGTTCCGGCAGCGAGAGCCGAACGAGGCGCACGGTATGATATTCATCGGACCACATCGATATATTCAGCAGCCGGTATACCCTCAGCACAAGGGCCGCGGCGAGCACTGCCGCAAGCTGCAGCTTGACAGTATGGTGGGAAAATTGGGAACGCATCTATCGCCCGAGAGTGGGTAGCAAAGGTTTCGTCTCCCCCATCGTCACGGCCACGGCTGGGGAAATAAGCTGGAACGACCGGTTACCGCACCGGTACTGTTCACCTGGTGCGGCGAGGCTCGATAGTAGTCGCGACAGGGGCGACTGGCAAGGGCAACACTGGTCGCGTGAAGCATACTACGTTCCGCGGCCGTGGTCAGCAAACGATCGCAGACGAAGATCGCGCGCTGTCGAAGCGGAGGGATAGCTCTATTAGAGACGGATCCCAGGCCATGGTCGAGCGCGTGAGGCCACTTGTCGCCGGCGAGCGTGTGTGATAAAATTCACTTACCAACAGACTGACCGGTCGGTCGCCACGAGCAGGTTGACGGCGCGGCGCATATGCGCGGCAGCGCGGACTGGCTGAAGCGCCGACAAAGCAACAGGGTGCGCTACGATGACGACATCAACTCGGGAACGGATTCTTGACGCCGCGTTGGATATCTTTTCGCAGAAGGGCTATCACGACACGCGGCTGGACGAAATTGTAGACGCCTCGGACACCTCGAAAGGGGCCATTTACTTCCACTTTCCGAACAAAGAACGCCTCTTCCTGGCGCTGGTCGACCAGTTTGCCGACCTGCTGGAGCGGCGGGTCGAGGAGGCGATCACCGGAGCGCCGCCAGGGATGGGACGGGTGCGGGTGGCGCTGGAGACGACGCTGGATACCTTCAGCAAGTACCGCCGCCCGGCGAAAATCTTGCTCGTGCAGGCGGTGGGGCTGGGGGCGACCTTCGAGAGCAAACGGCTGGAGATCAACGACCGCTTCGCCGGCCTGATCCGCAGTTATCTGGACGAGGCGGTGGAGATGGGGGAAATATCGCCCGGCGACATGGACGTCGTCGCCTACGCCTGGATGGGGGCGATTTACAACCTCGTCATTCGCTGGGTGTACACCGGCGAGCCGACCCCGGAGCGCATTCTGGACGGTCTGCTGCCGCTGTTATTACACAGTGTGCACTATGAGCTGGCGGGCGTCGATGGCCGGGGATAGCAACGATATGCCCACCGCGGCGCTGACTGCCACGGACGAAAACGGCTGGGAAGGCACGGCGGCGCCAACCGTCATCGGCCCCACCTACCGCTCGGCGGCCGATGGGCGGGTTGTCAGCCTCAGCGTGCCCTGTCCCGGCGTCTCGCCGGCTGTCTTTCTGGCGGCGGCCCGCGGCGGCGAGCGTTTCTTCTGGGAGGACGTGCGCCAGGACATTAGCTACGCTGGCTTTGGCGTCGCCGCCAATTTGCTCGCCTGGGGGCCGGAGCGCTTCGACCATATTCATGCGCAGGCGCGCGCCCTCTTTGCCGGCGCCCGCCTCCTCAGCGCCGCGCCGGATCTCGCCGCGCCGCGTCTATTCGGCGGCTTTAGCTTCCGCGACGATTTCATCCCGGACGAGCTGTGGGCTTCCTTCCACCCCGCGCACTTTGTGCTGCCGCATTACCAGTTTGTGCGCGTCGGCGACGAGCCGTGGCTGACGCTGAACGTGCTCGTTCCCGTGGATGAGCTGCCGCAGGAGGGGGACGTGGAAAGCCTGCGGGCGGAGCTGGAAGGGGCGCTGCGGGAGCGTGTGGCGCAGCTACAGGAAGCGGAGACTGCGCCGGCGCAGCCGCGTCACCCGGCCCCGGAGCGCGTGCGCTACCCGATGGCTTACGAGGCGTGGGCGCAGAAGATCGAGACGGCGCGTGCCGCCATCGCCGGTGGTGATCTGAAGAAGGTGGTGCTAGCCCGCATCTGTGAGCTGCACTTTGCGCGTCGGGTAGACGTCGACGCGGCGCTGGCCTTTCTCAACCGGCGCTACAACGACTGCTACCGCTTCCTCTTCGAGCCACGTCCCCACCATGCCTTTTACGGGGCGACGCCGGAGCTGCTGGTGAGCGTGCACGGCGACCGGCTGCGCACGATGGCCCTCGCCGGCTCCATTCGCCGCAGCGACGATGGCCGCGAAGATGAGGCACTGGGACAGCAACTGCTGGCGAGCGAAAAAGACCGGCACGAGCACCAGCTGGTGGTCTTGAGCATCCTGGGCCGTCTCGGCCTGCTGACGCACTCCCTGGAGATGTCGCCCCAACCGGGCGTATACAAGCTGCGCAACATTCAGCACCTGCTGACGCCGCTTAGCGCCCACCTCAAGGAGGATGTCGGGGTGATGAACGTCGTGCAGGCGCTGCATCCCACGCCGGCGCTCGGCGGCTCGCCGCGGGGGCAGGCGCTGGCCTTTATCCGCGAGCATGAGCCGGAGCCGCGCGGCTGGTACGCGGCACCCGTCGGCTGGCTGGCCTACCGTCCTGACGGCGCGCCTGGCGATGAGCTCGACGGCGCCTTTGCCGTCGCCATTCGCTCGGCGGTCAGCCGCGACCATACCGCCTGGCTCTATGCCGGCGCCGGCATCGTCGGCGCGTCAGAGCCGGAGAAGGAGTGGGCCGAGACGGCACTGAAATTCCGGCCGATGCTCAACGCGCTCGGCGCGCCAGAGGCGGCGGCGGTATGACGGTAGCTGCGCCCAATCCGGCGACGCTGTGGGCGACGACCGTCGGCGATGCGCTGGTGCGCGCCGGCCTGCGGGAACTGTGCGCGGCGCCGGGGAGCCGCTCGACGCCGCTGGTGCTCGCCTTTGCCGCCCGCGCGGCTGGCGCGGGCGACCTTCGCATTCACCGCCACCTCGACGAGCGCAGCGCCGCCTTCTTCGCCCTCGGGCTGGCCCTGGAGTCGGGCCGCCCGGCGGCGCTGCTCTGCACCTCGGGTACCGCCGCGGCCAATTTTTTCCCGGCCATTGTCGAGGCGCGGCAGGCGCAGGTGCCCCTGCTGGTGCTGACGGCAGACCGCCCGCCGGAGCTACGCCACAGCGGCGCCAACCAGACGGTGGACCAGATCAAACTTTATGGTGATCAGGTCTTGTGGTCGGTGGACGTGGCGCTCCCGGAGGCAGATCCATCGCCGCTGATGCTCCGATACCTGGCAGCCACGGCGGCGCGGGCGCTGGCGGTTGCCGCCGGCATCCCCGCCGGCCCCGTCCACCTCAACTTTCCCTTTCGCAAGCCGCTGGAGCCCATTTCCCCCGCCGCGATTTCCGCTCCAGCGGGGCACGCCGCTCCGCAAATTGCGCGGGGCCGCTTGCTGGCGACGGATGATCAGGTCGCCGCGCTCGGCGAGCTCATCAGGCGCAACCCGCGCGGCATCGTCGTCTGCGGCCCGCGCTGCCCCGGCGACCCCTTTCCCGAGGCGGTGACTGCGCTGGCCCGCCGCGCCGGCTACCCGCTGCTCGCCGACCCGCTCTCCGGTCTTCGCTGGGGACCATGGGCGGCAGCGAGCGACGGTGACGATGCGGAGAGAGAACCAGCCACCGCAGAGGGGGTAGGCGCGAGAGAGGCGGCACCGACAGGACAGACGGCGCACGAATCACCGCTCTTGTCTGCCTCGCCGGGGGCTGCGCCGCCGGCGCCCGTCTCCCCCATCTGCGGCGCCTACGAAACCTTTCTCGCTCCGCTGCCTCTGCTGCCGCCGCCGCAGGTGGTGCTGCGCTTCGGTGCGCTGCCGGTGGGGAAGTGGCTCAACGCCTATCTCGCCCGCAGTTGCGCCTCTACCGGCGCCCGCACACGCTGCATCCATATCCACGTCCGCGCCGACGGCGTCTGGGCCGACGACGCCTACACCACCGACCACTTCCTGCAGGTGGACGAGACGGCGCTCTGCCGTTCGCTGTTGGAGGTCTTGCCAGCGCCAGACTCGCCGTCGCCCTGGCTGGGAGATGCGCTGGCGCTGGAGGCGGCCACATGGCGCGCGCTGCGGCGCGCGTTGGCGGATGTTGACGCCGACGCCGCTTTCGTCGCCGACCTGGTGGAGAGGCTCCCGGCGCAGACTGTCCTGCTTGCGGGCAACAGCCTGCCGGTGCGCCACCTGGAGCAGTTCGGCCGCCCCCACGGTCGCCGCGTGCGCGCCTTTGGCAACCGGGGCGCCAGCGGCATCGACGGTAACAGTTCGACAGCGCTGGGGCTTGCCGCGGCCTCCGGCCAGCCGACGGTCGCCGTGCTGGGGGACATCACCTTCTACCATGATCTACCGGGCCTGCTGGCGCTGGCTCGGCAGCGCCTGCCCGTGCTGCTTGTCGTCTTCAACAACGACGGCGGCGGCATTTTCCATCGACTACCGGTCGCCGCGCACGAGCCGCCTTTCACCGACCTTTTCGTCACGCCCCATGGCCTCACTTTCGAGCACGCGGCCGCGCTTTATGAGCTGCCCTACCGGAGGGTGCGGGAGCGGCATGCCTTTCGCGCAGCTGTGGAGGAGTGGCTTGCCGATCCGGCGCCGATGGTGCTGGAGATTCCCACCGACGCCGTCGCCGACGAGGCCGCGCGCCGGCGGGTGGTGTCCCTTGCACGCCAGGCGGCAGTATGAGCGCGTCGACCGGCCCGAGCCGCAAGAGGAACGCTTATGGGCGATGACCTCGCGCACCGCATGGCGGGCGATCTGTTGCGCGGGCCGGACCCGCTCGGCGCTGACTGGCTCGCCGCCCGCGCCGCCGCCAGCCCGGACGCCCTGGCGCTGGTTGCTGGCGGGCGCCGCTGGCGCTATGGCGCGCTTGACCGGGCCGTCTCCGCGATGGCCGGAGCGCTCGTGTTGGACGGGATGTTGCCCGGGCAGACGGTGGCGGCGCTGGTCGCCAACAGCCCGGCGGCTGTCTTCCTGGTGCACGCTGCGGCACGGGTGGGGCTTATCCTCGCGCCGCTCAACACGCGCCTGGCGGCGCCGGAGCTGGCGGGACAGCTGCGCCATCTGGGGACATCCTGGCTGCTCTACGACGGGCCCTTTGCCGCTGTTGCGGAAAGCCTCGCCCGGCAGCTGGAGCTGGAGGCGCGTCCGCTCGCCGCGCTGGAGGCTGAGAGTAGCTGGCTGACGGAGCGCATCTCCCCCGAGCCGGCGGTGCAGTCGATACTCTTTACCAGCGGCACCAGCGGCGCGCCGAAGGGCGTCCGGCTGACCTACGCCAACCACTTCTGGAGCGCCGCCGCCAGCGCCTTCCGTCTCGGGCTGCACCCGGGCGAGCGCTGGCTGAGTGTGTTGCCCCTTCACCACGTCGGCGGCATGGCCATCCTCTTCCGCAGCGTGCTCTACGGCACCGCCGTCGTCCTCCAGGAGCGCTTTGACGTCGACGCCTTCGACGCTGCCCTGGACGAAGAGGCGATTACGATGACAAGCCTCGTGCCGACGATGCTCTACCGCCTCCTGGAGGCGCGCTCCACCTGGCCCGACAGCCTGCGCCTGGTGCTGCTTGGCGGCGCGGCGTCATCGCCGGAGCTGCTGGAGGCGGCGCAGCGCGCGGGGGTCCCGGTGGCGCCAACCTACGGCCTCACCGAGGCGGCGAGCCAGGTGGCTACGCTGCCGCCGGACGAGGTCGCCGCCCACCCGGGCAGCGTCGGCCGGCCGCTGCTCTTTACGCAGGTGGCAGTGGTCGACGAAGCGGGGGAGCGCCTGCCGCCCGGCGCTTACGGCGAAATTGTCGTCCGCGGGCCGACGGTGATGGCCGGCTATTATGAAAACGAGGCGGCGACGGCACGCGCGCTGCGCGGCGGCTGGCTGCATACCGGCGACATTGGCTATCTGGACGACGGCGGGCGGCTCTACGTGGTGCAGCGACGCCACGACGTCATCTCCAGTGGCGGCGAGAAGGTGTACCCGACGGAGGTCGAGGCCGTCCTACGCCGCCATCCGGCGGTCGCCGCGGCCTGCGTCGTGGGCGCGCCCGATCCGGAGTGGGGGGAGCAGGTGGCGGCGATGGTCGTCCTGGCGGAGGATGGCGCGCTATCCGAGGCGCAGCTTGGCGACTACTGTCGCCGCGAGTTGGCCGGCTACAAGCTGCCGCGGCGCTGGAAATTCGTCGACGCGCTCCCCCAGACCGCGTCGGGCACGGTTGCCCGGGCGGAGGTGGCGGCGACCTTCACGAACTGAGATAGAACCATCTAAGATAAGGAGAGTAATCATGCCTGAAAATGCACGACTGCAAGCAGTAGAAATCGGCGACATCAAGGTGACTTATCTGCCGGATGGCGGCGGGATCGTCAACCCGACCGCGCTCTACCCGGCCAGTGACGAAGCGGGCTGGGAGAAGTACCCGGAGCTGCTCGACGCAGAGGGCCAGGTCATCACCACCATCGGCGGCTTCCTCATCGAGACCGGCGACCGCAAAATTATCGTCGACACTGGCATCGGTCCGGTCACGATCCCTTTCCCCGGCTTCGGCCCCTTCTCCGGCGGACGCTATCTGCAGAGCCTGGCGGAGAGCGGGGTGGCGCGCGAGGAGGTGACCGACGTGATCTTCACCCATCTGCACCTGGACCATTGCGGCTGGACGACGGTGGAGGAGGAGGGAGAGCGGCGGCTGACCTTCCCCAACGCGCGCCACGCCGTCACCGAGGCGGAGTGGGCGTTCTGGCACGGGGGCGACAACCCGGCCGGGCCCGATCCCGAAGCGGTGCAGAAGCCCCTTGCAGAGTGCGTAGAGCACTTTGAGCCGGGCGAGGAGATCGCGCCCGGCGTGCGCGTGCTCGATACCCCCGGCCACACGCCCGGCCACGTCAGCCTGCTGATCGAGGACGACGGCGAGCGCCTGATTCTAACGGCAGACACCATCCACGGGCCGATGCAGCTACAGGAGCCGGAGTGGAGCGTGGCCTTCGACATTGACGCCGAGACGGCGCGCGCCAGCCGCGAAGGGCTCTACGACGAGCTGACGCGAGAAGATACCATCGTCGCCGCCAACCACTTCGCCGATCAGGTGTTTGGCCGCATCGTCGTGGACGAGGACGGTCGGATGCAGTGGGAGCCGCTGGAGGAGGCGGCGTAGGACGGCGCGCCTGAAAGGGCGTGCATAAAGTGCCTCACGATCGGGTAGAGGTGTGGCCGACTGCCGGCGGATGGGCCATCCTTTACCCGACTTTCACATCTCTTCTCTTGACGATGGTAGAACATATGTGCTAGGCTGTCGCCAATGCACGCCGGCACAGTCACACCCTCTCCGTGTACCGGCAGCGGAATCTCCGCCACCCGCAACCCCGGCGCTGCAGCCGCCCAGTATGAGCCGAGAGTCCGACCCGCCGCCCACAGACATCTCCCCCCAGGCGCGCAGTATCGCCCGCCTGGTCGACCGCCTCTGCCGTACCCCGGGCCGTTACCTGATCATCTACGACGTGCCCGGCCGGCCCGACCGTGAGCGCCAGGTCGAGATCTGGCGCGCCGAAATTCTCCGCCGGATGAGCCTGAAGAAAGAGGGAGATGAAGGAGGTAGATAGGGGCACCTGGTAAGGCTCGCGCCGGTTGCACAGCTGCTCGCTGTACCCGATCTCCCTCTCTACCCGCTGTACGCTATTGCTACCTTACGAGCGGGCAGGCGCCGGTGATGGTGGTGCCGCGGCCGAGGGTGCTGGCGACGTGGACGCGGCCGTCGAGGAGCTCGAAACGCTCTTTCAGCCCCAGCAGGCCGACGCCGCTGTGCGGTGCTTGAAAGCCATTGTGGACAAAGCCCTCGCCGTCGTCGGCGACCTCAATTGCCAACTCGCCGTCGGTGCGGCGCAGGCGGACGTGCACGTGGTTCGCGTTGGCGTGGCGCGCGGCATTGCTGAGCGTCTCCTGCAGAAAGCGGTAGAAGGTGATGCTGATCTGGTCCGGCAGCCGGCCGACGCCGGCGCCGGTGAAGCTGACCTCGAGGCCGGTGCGCTGGCTGAAGTCGGCACAGAGGCCCTCGAGCGTGCTATCGAGGCCGATGACGTCAATTGCTGGCGGGCGCAGGTCATGGGAGAGGGCGCGGATTTCGCTATGCGCCTCGTCGACCAGCCGCGCCAGATCCTGCAGGGTGCGCGTGAGTTCCTCGCGATTGTCCAGAGCGGTACCTGCCAGCAGATTGAGCTGGATACTCATCGCCGTGAGAATCTGCCCCGTGGAGTCGTGTAAATCGCGCGAGAGGCGCCGGCGCTCCTCCTCCTGAGCCGTGACGATCTGGCGGCTCAGCTCGCGCTGCGGTTCATAAAGCAGCGCATTCTGGATGGCAATGGCGGCGATAGGGGCCAGGGCGAGCATTTTCTCCTGGTCGGCCTCCGTAAAAGGAGCGCCTTGCTCTTTGTTGTCAACTTCAAAGAAGCCGATGACGGCGCCGTCGCGGTCGATAATCGGCGTGCTCAGAATAGCCCGCAGCCCGAAGTGCTGCACGAATTCGTGTAGCGCGAGGGAATCGTTGAGCGCGTCGTTCGTCAGGTAGGGCTGACCGGTATGCAGCACGTGTCCGGTCACGCCCCGCCCCGGCGGCCATACCTCGTCGAGCGGTATCGTCTGGCCCTGCGTCATGTAAAATGTCGTCGCGAGCCCTTCCGGTGTGCGAACGCCCGCGAAGCCGCTTTCAGCCCTTACGAGCGCCATCGCTTCTTCAGTGAGCGCCACCAGCACCGACTCCACGTCGAGGAGCGCGTTCAACCGCTCGCTAAGCTGAAGCAGCGTCTGTGTCAGCAGCTCTGCCTCTTTGAGCGCGGTGATGTCCTGCCACGTGCCCTTAATGGCCACGGCCTCTCCCGCCTCGTCCAAGACGGGCACCGAGCGAGAGTGAATAACCCGGATCTTGCCATCGTCACGGATAATGCGGTACTGGCTCTCATAGGCTTTGCCCTCCTCCCGAGCGCGAGCCAACAGCGCCAGAACGCGCTCCCGATCCTCCGGATGGTAGTGGGCGGTAACCGACTCGAAGGTGGGGGTAAAGGTCTCGGGTGAGGCGCCGAAGATATGATAAACTTCCTCCGACCAGCTGATCGTCTCGGTGGCGAAATCGTAGCGCCAGCTACCGAGGCGGCCGATGCGTTGAGCTTCGGCCAGCTCCCGCTCGCGCCGCCGCAACGTCTCTTGTGCCTGCTGGCGGGCGCTGATATCGCGTACGGCGGCGATGACAACTTTGGTCTGCCCGTCACGGACGGGGCTCAGGCTGACCTCGACGGGAAAGGTGGAGCCGTCGCGCCGCTGCCCTTCGAGGATGATCCCGCTGCCCATGAGCCGAGCGTGGGGATCGTGCTGATAGCCGGAGCGCCGGTGCCTGTGGGCGTCTTGCTGCATCTGTGGTACGAGCATTTCCACCGGCTGCCCGACCAACTCTTCCCGCGGATAGCCGAAGATGCTCTCGGCCTGGGCGTTGACGAGAAGGATCTCTCCCGCTTCGTCGACGATGATCATGCCATCTGGCGCTGCCTCCAGGAGGCTGCGGAAGCGCCGTTCGGCATTGTAGTGCTCGACAATTTGCAGCTCGAGCTGCCGCGTACGCTCGGCAACGCGCGACTCCAGTGCCTCGTTTATCTCCTGCACGACGCGGTGGAGACGAGCGTTGTCCACCGCAAGGGCAATCCGCGCGGCCACCGTTTCCGCCAGTGCCAGATCCTCTTCCGCGTACCGGCGCGGTGACTGGGAGATTGCCAGCACCAGCACGCCGAGCGTGCGATCGCGAGCGGCGAGTGGGGCAACGATTACCGAGCGCGGATGCAGGCTCCGCAGCAGTTCCCGGTGGCGCTCGTCGCGCGCGCCGGCGGCCAGCACCTCGTACGAGAGGTCGCGCGCCAGCTGCGCCTTGCCGCTCTG
>JAWVYW010000096.1:0-14777 GCA_033722535.1 Promineifilaceae bacterium (SeqCode) | reverse complement strand
GCGCCTTTTGGTCCCGGTACCGGCCCGTTGCCGGCGCTGCCGCAGGCGACCTGGTTTTTTTACGCTTCGGCGCCGACCGATCTGCCGCTCGCTCCATCTGGAGAACTGGGGCGGGGATGGTTTGCCAGCACCATCGATGCCGGACCGGCGCATGCCCTACCCTGGGCGCCGGTGGCGCCGCTGTTACTGCTGTGTAATCAGGTCGCCGCCTTGCGGCGCCGACTCTGGCCCCTCGTGCAGCGCAGCCTACGGATCAGCTACGAGCCTCTGCGTGTCGATATGACATCCTGGCACGACTATGAACTGCTGTGGACGGAGCGTGGCTGCTTCTTCAGCGTCGACGGCCGTCCGGTGTTGCAGACGCCGTTTCGGCCGCGTGGACCGCTTGGGTTTGTCTCCTGGATCGACAATCAATTTCTGGTCGCCCGCCCCACCGGTCGCTTCCGTTGGGGCACGGTCACCATCGTTAGAGAACAGTGGCTGGAGATAGCTTCTCTCTCTGTAGGATGAGTCGTGTGTGGGGTCGTCACATCTATAAGAAGCCTATCATATCACCGCAGAAATTTTGACATGGGTTCCCCAGCGTGCTATACTCTTCCATCGGTCGAGATTGCCCTCTTTCTTAACCGGAAGGGAGGGATGGCCGAGTGGACGAAGGCAACGGTCTTGAAAACCGTAGTGGGCGGAAGCTCACCGGGGGTTCGAATCCCTCTCCCTCCGCCTTAACAATTAGAATTCGGGTACCTGGGGAGGTGCCAGAGTGGACGATTGGGGCCGCCTGCTAAGCGGTTAACGGGGTAATACCCGTTCAAGGGTTCGAATCCCTTCCTCCCCGCTCCGAGCGCCACCTCTGGTGCGCTCATCACAATGCAATTTTGCGCCCTTAGCTCAGTGGAATAGAGCGTCTGGCTACGAACCAGAAGGTCGGGAGTTCGAGTCTCTCAGGGCGCACCATATGAAGGCCGACCCCCGCGGGGGTCGGCTTTTTTTTAAGTGCAGAGCAGTGTCTAGCTTTTCTCCAAGGAGGCGAGAGTTGGCAAACGTCAAAGTTGCGATCATCGGAGTGGGTAATTGCGCCAGTTCATTAGTGCAGGGAGTGGAGTACTACAAGCAGGCGGGAGGCAATGAACAGATACCAGGATTGATGCACGTCAATCTTGGTGGCTACCACATCAACGATATCGAGTTCACGGCCGCTTTCGACGTCGACGTGGAGAAGGTCGGAAAGGATCTCTCCGAAGCGATCTGGTGTGGGCAGAATAATACAATCAAGTTCTCCGACGTTCCTCCCCTGAACGTCCCCGTCCACCGGGGGATGACCCATGACGGCATTGGCTACTACTTAAGCCAGAAAATTGAGAAGGCACCCGGACCGACCGCACCTATTCGCGAAATTCTTGAGGAGACAGGTACCGACGTTGTCGTCAACTATCTGCCGGTCGGCAGCGAGCAGGCGACGAAGTGGTACGTGGAGCAGGTGCTGAATGCAGGCTGTGCCTTTGTCAACTGCATCCCCGTCTTTATCGCCCGCGAGCCATACTGGCAGGAGCGCTTCGAACGGCGTGGCGTGCCAATCATCGGCGATGACATCAAGAGCCAGGTGGGCGCGACGATCGTGCACCGTGTGCTGGCACGCCTGCTTTCTGACCGCGGCGTGCGTCTCGAGCGGACGAGCCAGTTAAACGTCGGCGGCAACATGGACTTTTACAATATGCTGGAGCGCTCGCGGCTGGAGAGCAAAAAGATCAGTAAGACGAACGCCGTTACCAGTCAGCTGGATTACGAGCTGCCCGAGGATGATGTTTATATTGGGCCCAGCGACTATGTACCGTGGCTGGAAGACCGGAAGTGGGCGCACATCCGCCTCGAAGGCCAATCCTTTGGTGACGTTCCTCTGAATATCGAATTGAAGCTGGAGGTATGGGACAGCCCCAACTCTGCCGGCGTGGTAATCGACGCTGTGCGTTGCGCGAAGTTGGCGCTGGACCGTGGCATCAGTGGTCCTCTCTATGGGCCCAGCAGCTATTTTATGAAGTCACCGCCGGTGCAGTACGTGGACACCGTTGCTCACCAGAAGACAGAATCGTTTATTACCACCGGCGATAATTCGCCGGCGGCCTAGACTGAGCGGGGAACCGGCTCTGTAGTCGTACACCAGTTGCGCCTCAGGAGGAGCCGGTTGTCTACGCGAGTACTCTATGGAAACTCCGGCCGGGAAAGAGTGTCGCTTTTACTACGCCGACTTCCACCGTGGTCGTTCGGAGCAGGAGTGCCGCCTGATCGGCGCCAACCCGCGGTCGCCAGAGTGGCGGCCGGAGGACTGTTTCAAATGTCCGGTGCCGGATATTTTGAAGGCCAACAGTAGCCCTGATCTTGTCCTTTCGGGCGAGATCAAGAAGGGATTTCTGGGCCTGGGACGTCACGTCGAAGTTGAAGCCTTCTGTAGCCGCCATCTGATCGACGTAGCAGAGCCGCGTGTCGGCTGCCGCCAGTGTGCTCTCGAGCGGCCTGGCATCGAGCAGTTGTTCGATGAAGATTAAGACCATCCTCTTCGACCTCGACGACACACTCCTCGGAAACAAGATGGAGACCTTCCTCCCGCGCTACTTTGACCTGCTTGGGCAGTACGCACACTCCCTCTTTCCGAACAGTAAGCGGCTTATGCAAGAGTTGATGATCGGGACGCAGGCGATGATCGCCAGCCGCGATGCGACGCTGACCAACCGGGAGGTGTTCTGGAAAGGTTTTTCCGAGCGCACCGGTTTGAAGTCCGAAGAGACGGAGCGCTTTTTCAACCGGTTTTACGACGAAGCCTTTTTGGAGCTACAGGCGGTTACAGAAGTACGGCCTTCTGCCGTCGACCTGATGCAGACCTGTCTTGAGCGGGATATTGAGGTGGTCATTGCCACGAACCCACTTTTTCCGCTGCGCGCCATCGAGCACCGGCTGGCGTGGGCCGGATTGTCGGTCGAGAACTTTGATTTCGCTCTTGTCACCAGTTACGACAACATGCACGCCGCCAAACCAGAACGGGCTTATTACCGGGAGATCCTCGAACGTGTCGAGACAGAACCGGAGCGCGCGCTGATGGTGGGTAACGATTGGGAGAACGATATCGAGCCCGCTGCAGCAGTGGGGATGCGCGTCTACTGGATTACCCCGCGCCCCGAAAGCGCGCCTGAGCCGGCGCTTCTCACAGGGAGCGGCACCCTCGAGGCGTTCCATCAGTGGCTGATGGCAGAGATAGATTCAACGCTCGAGGCGTAGGGGGCCGGTTTCTAATGCAAGAAATCCTCCCTGTAGCAAAGTTGTTAGAGCGGTTGCAGGCTTACCCGCAGCGGATTAGCCGGGCGCTGGTTGGAGAGGTCGATTGGGAGTGCGCCCCCGCGCCGGGGGAGTGGTGCCTGACGGAGGTGGTGTGCCACCTGCGCGACGTGGAGCGTGAGGTCCATCAGCCTCGTTTTCGCGCGCTGCTTACCACAGACGGCGCCTTCCTTCCCGGGGCAGTCGCCGACGAGTGGGTAGAAAGCCGACAATATCGCGAGCAGGATGGGGCACAGGCGCTCACTGAGTTCATCGAGGCGCGCATCGGGACCATAGAGCTGCTCCCCAACAGCACGGACCCGCTGTGGCAGCGCCAGGGCCAGCACGCCTTCTTCGGCCCGACGTCGATGCACGAGCTGCTCTACCTCGTCGTCGAGCACGATCAGGCGCACTGGGAGCAAATTCAGCTTTTGCTGGAAGAAGGGCGCCGGAGCAGAAGCGACTCAGCTTAACCGACCTGCTGGCTCAACTCCCTCAGTTTCAGCCGTAGTTTCTCTGTCAATTCCGCGCTCTGCGGCTCCTGTAGCAGCGCGAAGTGGTGCTTTTTGTAGGCCAGTTCGCTGCACTGGCGGTAGAATGTGACCGCCTGCCGGTAGGTTCGGGGGCCGCGAGTGAAGAGCAGGGAGACACAGTGGACATGGCGGGCGCGGCTGGACGCGACACGCTCATACTGACCGACCGTGATTGTGCCCCGGTCGACTTCCTCCTTCAAGTAGCTGCGGATCCACCGCTTCTCCTGAATCAGTGCCCAGACGATGATGAGCATCAGGAGCCAGACGCCTCCCCAGTCGGTGAGTGGCAGGATGAAGCATAGGAGGCCGCCGACGCTGGCCGCGAGATTATGAAAGGCGTGAAGCGCGACAGCTACCGTCCACCCGCCGACCGGAGCAAGAAAACGCACCGTCTTGCTGCGCGCAAAGCGCCCGACCGCGAGGCCCAGGCCGGTCATGCTGGTAAAGAGCGAATGGTTTAGGCCAAAGAGGATCGCCCGCATGAAAATATTGGTCTGCCATGCCTCGACGCCGCTCTCGCCGTAGACGGTCAAGAAGTAAAAGATGTTCTCGATCATGGCGAAGCCCATGCCGACCATGGCGCCGTAGATGATCCCGTCCAGCAGACCATCTACCTCTCTCCGTAGTAGAAAAAAGATGCCGAGGAGCGCGAGCGCTTTGACTGTTTCCTCGACCGGAGGCGCGATCAGCACCGCACTGAGTGTGTTACCGACTTCTGGGCCAGCTAACAGGTAGAGAGGAAGGCTTCCGACGAGCCCAAAAAGGAGCGCCAGCAGTATACTGGGAATGGCGCCCCAGAGAAAGGTTGCGGTTAGGAGCCAGACCGGCTCTTTCTCATAGCGGTCGACGGCGTAGATGAGGCCCACGTAGACAGCGGCGGGCAGTGCGGCTGCCAGGATGCTGAGCAGGAGAATCGTATCGGTTGCGGGCTCCATCGAGGCACTCCGCCTCCTTCGTTTCGCTGCCGGCGCCGCTTGCCGGGCTCTAATTCGGGAAAAGTTGACCATTATTGAGGTCGCCGGTAGGATTATACTTGATCATTCTCTTGACGCTCGCACGAATAGGGAGAGATGGCAAAAAAGAGAAAGGAGCGGGAGATCGGCCGGTGGTAGAGTGGCGAAAAGTTCTGATTCGCGTGACGCATGACGTCGAGTCGCGCTTTGACGAGTTGAAGTATGATCTCATCGACCGCCTGGGGGTTAGGGACCCAGTAAAGATCTTGCCGTACCGCGGCGTCGGCACTCCACGGCGTCTCCGGTTGGAAGGCCGCGTGCTCGAAGATGAAGGAATCACCCCGTCCTCAGACAATGATAGCCTCTGGCAGAACCTGCTGAACACGTACCGCCGCGTCGAGAGTGATGAGGTACCGGGCGCCCGCGTGCACGCTCGCTATGGAGAGACAGTGGTAGAGGTCGCGGCCAATCGGGAGGGTTTCTTTGAGATCGTGTTGGAGCCCCCGGCGCCCGTGCCCGGCGACCGCCTGTGGCACGAGATCGAGCTGGAGTTGCTGGGGCCATTGCCAGCCGGGCAGGAAAAGGTGACTGCGGTCGGTCAGGTGCTGGTTCCTCCACCCGACGCGCGGTACGGCGTCATCAGCGACATCGACGATACCGTTATCCAGTCTCACGTGGGCCAGCTCCTGCGGATGGCACGCACCGTCTTTCTTGGTAACGCACGCACGCGGCTGCCCTTCCCTGGCGTTGCCGCCTTTTACCGGGCGCTGGCGGATGGAACGACGGGAAGCGGACCCAACCCGCTCTTCTTCCTCTCCAGCAGTCCCTGGAATCTTTATGATCTGCTGATGGAGTTTTTCAAGCTCCAAGAGATCCCGCGCGCGCCGACGTTTTTGCGCAACTGGGGTGTCTCGAAGCGTGAAATTCTACCCACTGAAAACCGCGCCCATAAGCTGGCGGTGTTGCACATGTTGCTCGGGCTGTACCCTGACCTGCCGTTCATCCTTATCGGGGACAGCAGCCAGCAGGATCCCGAGATCTACCATGAGATTGTGCACGAATTTCCGGGGCGGATCCTGGCCGTCTACATACGGAACGTGACGAGCGATCTTGAGCGGCCCGAGGAGATCCAGAAGCTGGCGGATGAGGTTTTGCAGGCCGAGAGCACACTCATTCTGGCCGATAACACGGTGGTGATGGCCGAGCATGCGGCCCAAGCAGGCTGGATCAACCCCGCCCGGTTGTCCGAGATTGCTGCTGCGCGGGCGGAAGACGAAGCGGAGCCGAGCGCGCTGGAAGCGATGCTCGGCGATGAGGGGGAGATTGTGGGGGAAGGAGAGGGTGCACCACCCGTCATTGTGGAGGAAGGAACGGAGGAGCGCTGAGACGCTGTGTTTGGAGGTCGCCGACAGGGCGGGAACCGTCGGCGGAAGAAGGGAAGAGCTGATGAAAGGTGAGCAGATAACGTTCTCGGTGATTGTGCCGGCAATCAACGAGGCGGAGATGATCGAGGTATGTGTCCGTCATATTCGACAACTCGAGCCGCAGGTGGAGGTCATCGTCGCCGATGGCGGCAGTGACGATGGGACAGCCGGACGCGCCTGGGCCGCCGGGGCTCGCGTCTGCTATGCGCCCCGCGGGCGCGGCCCGCAGTGCAACGCCGGCGCCAACCTGTCCACCGGCGACGTGCTGCTTTTCCTGCACGCCGACACGCGGCTACCTGCGAACGCCTTTTCGCTCTTACGGCGGGAATTCGCGAACCGGCGCCTCCAGGTGGGTACTTTCCGGCTGACGTTCGACGCCAGTCACTGGCTTTATGATCTCTACACCTTTTTTTCCCGCTTTGACTCTGTCTTTACCAGTTTTGGCGACCAGTGTATCGTTATCCGCCGCTCCTTCTTTTCTAGGCTCGGCGGCTTCCCCGACTGGCCCCTATTCGAAGATGTTCGCCTCCTGCAGAAGGCGCGCGCCTGCACGACGGTGCGCAGCTTCCCGGCGGCAATCGTCACGTCTGCTCGCCGCTTCGAGCGGGAAGGCGTGCTCCGGCAGTCCCTCCGTAATAGCTGGTACGTCCTCCAGTACCTCTGCGGTCGCGCCCCGGAGACGCTGGCGGCGCGTTACGAGCGACGGCACTGATCGAGTTACACCGCTTACTCTTCCTGATCGAGGGGGCATCCGAGAGCTTTTCCCGGCGATTTGGGCTGCCATGACTGTACACGGTCGATCTCCTTTGAACCGCGAGGTCAACCAGTTATGAACGGACAGCGCCCACAGCAGGATGCGCTCATTGTCATGGCCCGCCTGCCGCGCCAGGGGCAGGTTAAGCGACGGCTTGCGGCGACGGTGGGGGAGCAAGCGGCGACCGAGCTTTACCGGCTGACGGCAGAGCGCCTTTTCGCGGAGAGTCGAGCGCTCCCGGTGCAGATTCGTCGCTATCTCTTTTACGCCGGCGCCGCCGACGTGCAGCCGTTCCGTGAGTGGGCTGGCGATGCATTCCACTTTGAGCGCCAGCGGGGACCCGATCTGGGTCATCGTCTGGCGCATGCCTTCGAGACGGTGTTTGCTCAGAGAGCGCAGAAAGCGGTCGTCGTCGGAAGCGATATCCCTGATCTGTCGGCGGAGCTGGTCAAGCAGGCGTTTCACCTGCTGGACCACTATCCCCTGGTAATCGGACCGGACCATGGCGGGGGCTACTATCTGCTGGGGATGAAGATGCTGTATGGGGATCTCTTTCTGCGACGCCTGACCTGGGGCACGGAGCGCGTCTATGGCGAGACGCTGCGCATCATGCGGGCGCTGGACTTGGTTCCGGCCGTCCTGCCGCAGCTCATCGACGTCGATCTGGAGGGAGATCTACGGCGGTGGCTGGAACGAGGACCGATCAGCCGACAGCAAGAGACGCTGGCGCAACTGGCGCGCCACATCTTGGGGTAGGGAGGTTGCAGACTACGCTTCCTCCGGATGGAAGAGTGTCGCCCATCGGGTGGCGCTGATGCCGTGGCGGAGGAAGAAGTAGATCAGGGCGAGCGCCACGACGACCGCCAGTGTCAGACCGAAAGTTACGATCGCTACTGCCTGCTCCGGGCGGTAGGCGAAAACAAGGCTGGTGGAAATGGCAGGCGGGTGGACGAGGCGCAAGGCGGCGAGCAGGAGAACAGTTACTGCCAGCCCGCTGGCTACCGAAAGGTAGGGTTCCGGGAAGAGCAGATTGGCCCCGTAGCCGGTAACGGCGGCGAGAAGGTGGCCGAAGACGAGCGGTTTGAAGTTGTTTACCTCGTTGCGCGGCTGGAAGTAGAGCAGAAAAGCAGACGATCCCAATGAGGCAACCAGGATCGGACGGGTGGCAAGCTCCTGCACGACAAAGATAATCGCCACCACCGAGAGAACGGTTGCGATAGCGACGGCGGCCAGGTGCTCCGCGGAGTAACGTTTTATCGTCCGTCTTTTTCTACCCTCTCTCGCCATCGCTTTTCTCCACGAGCGGCCCCCGACGCATCCGTCGGGCGAAGGCGCTCAGCTGTTACTCTGACGGTGTCCACACCAGTGCCCGCCACAGCGGCCACGCCCGTTTCAGCTCTTCCAAGAGCCAGCCTGAAATTGCGATTGTGTTTTTATGGGAGATATAGACTACCCAGTCGAGGCGGTCGTCGGTCCAATAAATCTCAACCTCGCGGTGAAACAGGGGGATATCAGGTTGGAGGGCGAGTTCTCGTTCGGCGCCCATCTCGGGAAGCTCGTAGATCCTTTTCCCGCCACCAGCGATCAGCAGCCGGTGCAAAAGCTCAAGACCCGGTCGCAGTGCCAAGAGAGAAACGTCGAACGCTTCTACTTCTTCTCTGGGAGCGTCAGTAAGCGGGTACCAGTAGCGCCGCCGCCCCTCGATTCCCCACCGCTCTTCCAACTGCTGCCAGATGCGTGCGCTCTCTTTGCGGGTCAGGACGCGCGCGTGTGGCAGCGGTTCTACCTGCGCCAGCTCCTCTACTGTAACGGCAGTGATGTAGCGTACAAACGCGCCCCTTTCGTCCTGCATCATCGCCAGCGCCTCCCGCTCCCGCTGTTCGTCCACGGCGCGCGTGAAGAGGTTATTCGCCGTGAAGCCGGCCGCGCGCAGCAGTCGGCGCGCCTCTTCCAGATCGGAAAAGTCCGAGGGCACGAAGCCCTCGACCTCTGTCATCAACGCATCCAGAAGATAGAGCCGCGGCTCCACTGTGTCTGCCCTTTCCACGACACGCGG
This sequence comes from Promineifilaceae bacterium (SeqCode), assembly GCA_033722535.1. GTDB lineage: Bacteria > Chloroflexota > Anaerolineae > Promineifilales > Promineifilaceae > JAAYYY01. Next base: position 5,754 of record JAWVYW010000096.1, on the reverse strand, counting down.
CTGTTCAGGCGCCCTTTTCGCATGCTCCCGCCACATGCGTCTGCGGCTCAGGATGAAGCGGCGGGCGGCGGTATGTAGGGCAGCGACTAGGTCGGTCATCGTGTGGAATGCTTACAAGATCAGCATCGCATCGCCGAAGGAGAAAAAGCGGTAGCCGGCATCGATAGCTTTCTGGTAGGCGTCCAGGATCTGTACTCGGCCATCGGAAGCTTCCTGTCCCACAAAGGCGGCGATCATCATAATCAACGAGGATTGGGGAAGGTGGAAATTCGTGATCATCGCATCCACGGCGCGAAAGCGGTAGCCGGGGTAGATGTAGAGATCAGTACGCCCGCTGAAGGCGGCTACCGGACGCCAGGGACAGATGTCCCTCGTCTCTCCCGCTACATCGCGCCGGCTGATCTCCTGCAGGGCTCCATCGATCCCCGCGGAGCGGAGGGCGGCTGTCTCCAGGACGCGCGTGGTGGTGGTTCCGACAGCGACGATACGCCCGCCGGCCAGCTTGGCTTCGTTAATCCGGCGCGCCGCTTCAGGCGAGAGGGTGGCCCACTCGCTGTGAATGTGGTGCTCTGCCACGAGTTCAACTTCGACGGGGCGGAAGGTATCGAGCCCTACGTGCAGAGTGACCGTTTCGAAAAGAACACCCTTTTCTCGTAGTGACAACAACAACTCCGGCGTGAAATGGAGGCCGGCGGTCGGCGCGGCGGCGGAGCCCGAGGGGCGGGCGTAGACGGTCTGGTAGCGTTCGGCGTCCGCGAGGCGCTCGTGGATGTAGGGGGGGAGCGGTGTGTGTCCCAGCTCGTCGAGATGCCCCTCCAGAGGCCGGTCAAACGTAACCTCCCGCTGCGCACCTTCGAGGACCGCCGTTACCGTGGCGCTCAGCTCGCTGGGCTCCCCGCTACTATCGTGGAAGGAGAGTGCAGTCCCTTCCCCCACGCGGCGACCGCCGACCAGTGCTCGCCAGCGCCCCTCCTCGAGCTGTTCCAGCAGGAGCAGTTCCACGCGTCCGCCCGTTTCGCTTTTGAAGCCATAGAGGCGGGCGGGAATGACCCGGCTGTTGTTGGCGACGAGAACGTCACCCGGCTGCAAATAGTCTCCTATCTCACTGAAGATCCGGTGCTCGAGGCGGCCGCTTTCGCGGTGGAAAATCAGCAGACGGCTGGCGTCGCGTGGTTCGACTGGCTGCTGAGCAATCTGTTCTTGCGGAAGATGGAAGTCGAAATCGGCAGTTTTGAGGGTCATACGTTATTCGCTCTTATGGAGCTTGGGGAGGCGCATCGACAGCGATCAACGGCCAAAGATGCGGATGAGGATGTTGAGGATAATCGTGCCTAGGAGGCTGATCAGAAGCATCGTAGCGAGCGGGAAGTAGACGCGAAGATTCTCACTTTCATACTCGAGGTCGCCCGGAAGGTTGCCCAGCCACGGGAAGAAGCGCGCGGCAAGCAGGATCAGGAGCCCGGCGAAGGCGATCGCCAGACCCATAATGATCAGAATGCGTCCAAACGCCACCATAGCAGAGTCACTCCTTGAAGAGGGTGGGTTGGGTATCGTTCGCCTGCTCTTTCCGTTTCGGGCTGTATGGAATGTCGAGGTGGTTGTAGGCGTGTGGCGTGGCAACACGGCCCCGCGACGTGCGCTCCAGGAATCCGAGCTGTAGCAGGTAGGGCTCCACGACATCCATAATCGTGTCCGACTCCTCACTGATCGATGCCGCTATCGTATCGAGGCCCACGGGTCCGCCGCCGAACTTTGCAATGATGGCATACAGCACGCGCCGGTCGAGGTTGTCCAGGCCGAGTGCGTCGATCTCCAGCAGATCGAGGGCCGCTGCGGCGACTTCCGGCGTGATAGCGCCGTCGGCACGGACCTGCGCGTAGTCGCGTACGCGCCGCAACAACCGCAGCGCCACACGCGGCGTGCCGCGTGCCCGGCGGGCAATAGCGTCGGCGCCGCTCGGCTCGATGGGGACCTCCAGGATATCGGCGCCCCGCTCGACAATCGTCTGGATCGCCTCCAGATCATAAAAGTCCATCCGGTAGCGCGCGCCAAACCGGGCGCGGAGCGGAGCAGTCAGTAGGGCGAGGCGCGTGGTCGCGCCGATAACGGTGAAGCGGGGCAGCTTGAGACGGACGTTTTTGGCGCCCGGTCCTTTGCCCACCACCAGGTCGAGGACGAAATCTTCCATCGCCGGATAGAGAATCTCCTCAACCGCACGCCCAAGCCGATGCACCTCATCGATGAAGAGGATGTCGCCGGCGCGGAGATTGGTGAGGATCGCTGCCAGGTCGCCGGAGCGCTCAATAGCCGGACCGGCGGTGATGCGAATGTTGACGTTCATCTCGTTGGCCACAATGTGGGAGAGCGTCGTCTTGCCAAGGCCTGGCGGCCCGTGAAAGAGGATATGATCCAGCGCTTCCTCGCGCGCCTTCGCCGCCTCAATAAGAATGCTGAGATTGGCCTTCAGCCGCTCCTGGCCGGTAAACTCGTCCAGCCTCTGGGGGCGCATCGCCCCCTCTAGCCGCTTTTCCCCCGGCCGGGCCGTGGGTGACATCTGTTGTCGACTTGCTTGCTGATTGTCCATAAGCTACGCACATTATACGCGATGGCGGCGTGATTGCCTATTTTGTCCCCTGCACAGTACAATCGGGCAGTGCACCGCTCATACAGCATTTGTCGTCAAGGACAGGAGGACTGCGCAAGAAGATGGTTTATGAATCCCAACACCCTCTCGTTAAACATAAAATCACGCTGCTTCGAAACAGTGCGACGAAACCAAAGAAATTCCGCGAGCTCATTCGCGAGGTAGCGATTTTGCTCGCCTACGAGGCGACCGCCGACCTGACGCTTGCCGAGGTGACGGTCGAGACGCCGATGGCGCCGGCGTCAGGGCATACACTGCAAGAGAGCGTCGGGCTGGTCCCGATCCTGCGCGCCGGCCTGGGTATGGTCGATGGGATCTGGGAGATGATGCCGGGCGCGGAGGTCTGGCACATTGGCCTCTACCGCGACGAGGAGACGCTGCGCCCAGTCTTTTACTACAACAAGCTGCCGACTTCGCCAACGGTGCAGCTCTGCCTGGTGCTCGACCCGATGCTTGCAACCGGCGGCTCCGCCGTGGCCGCGGTCGACATGCTCAAAAATTGGGGCGCGGAGCGGATTAAGTTCGTGGGCATTCTCGCGGCGCCTGAGGGCATCGAACACCTGCAGGAAAAACACCCGGATGTGCCTGTGTACGTCGCCGCCGTGGACGAGCGTCTCAACGACATCGGCTATATCCTGCCCGGGCTGGGAGACGCGGGCGACCGGCAGTTCGGAACCGGCTGAGCGACTTGCAGGCAACGGCCTAGCGGTGGAGCAGTTCTGCCGCGGTCCTTCTTTGTAGCCGCAATGCGCTATCTGCTCGTCTTTCTCGCCGCCGCCGCTGTCGCCGCCCTCCTGACACCGGCAGCGCGGCAGCTATCGCTGCACTGGGACGTTACGGCGAAGCCGGGTGGTCGCCGCCGGCACCACGGGCTAATACCGAAGCTGGGCGGCGTGCCGATCTTTATCGCCTTCATGGTCGGGGCGGCGGTCGCCTGGATTTGGATCTCCCCGTATATGCCGGGCACAAATCCTGACGATGCCCGCCTGCTGCGCGGCGTCTTGTGGGGAAGCGTGGTCATCTTTATCGGCGGCCTGATCGACGACTACCGCGAACTACCCCCGTGGGCGTTATTCGCCTTTCAGTTCCTTGCGCTCGGCGTCGCGATGGGACACCAGATCTTTATTCAGCGCTTCAACCTTCCACTTCTAAATCAGCAGGTTGCCCTCGACTGGCAGGGGAATCTGCTGGCAGCGGGCCTAGTGTTCATGATGACCGCGATCTGGATCGTGGGCATCGTCAACACAGTCAACTTTTTGGATGGGCTCGACGGCCTCGCATCCGGGGTGGGAGCAATTGCCGCGCTCCTCTTTGCATGGCATGGCCTTAACCTGGGACAGACGACGATCGCCGCCTTTCCGCTCGCGCTTGCGGGAGCGCTGGTAGGTTTCCTGCTTTACAACTTTGCTCCGGCGCGCATCTTTCTGGGCTCAGGCGGCGCCTACTTCCTGGGTTTTGCATTGGCGACGCTTGCCATCCTCTCCCCGGCAAAGATCGCCACTGCGCTGCTGGTACTGGCGGTGCCGATGCTGGACGTAGCGTGGCAAATTGTCGCCCGTCTTCACCGGGGGCAAAGTCCATTCCGCGGCGACCGGGGCCACCTCCACTTCCGGCTCTCCGACTTTGGGCTGCCAACGCGCCACATCGTCGTCGGCTATTATCTGGTTGCCATCGTCTTTGGCCTGGTGGCTATTCTCGCGCCCAATCGCGATACGAAGCTCGTCATGTTGCTGGTGCTGACGGCGCTGGTTGCGGGAACGATGTTCTGGCTCTCACAGCGCGCCGGACGCATGTAGTCTGCGGTCCAGTCGGCTAACTGTGCGAGGCGTCACACCCGCTGCTCTCCTCCAGTGCGCCCGCCCACGGCTCCGCGTACCAGCGGAGATACGTCTCGATGTTTTCTGCCCAGTACGCGTCCTCGTGGCGCCCTTCCTGCAATATCCAGGTGTGGGGAACGCCGCCCGCCGCCATCTTCTCGTGTAGCTCGATGGTATTGGCGCGCAGGTAGTCGTCGGCGCCGATATCGAGGTAGACGCGCAGAGCGCCCAGGTCCTGCGTGAGTGCCGTCTGGCGGGGGTTGATCGTCGGGCCCGCGTGAGTATCCAGGAGCGCGGCGCTGTGCCCACCAACGCTGGCGAAGCGTTCGGGGTGGCGAAAGGCGATCTCCAGCGCCCAGTATCCGCCACGGGAAAGGCCGCCGATGGCACGCCCAGCCGCGTCGCGCCGCACGCAGTAGGCCTTCTCTACCCACGGCAGCAGATCCTCCAGAATGACGCTTTCGTAACTTCCCGGCCCTCCCGACGTGTTGTTGGCCATCCACCCGCCGTCCGGCATGACGACGACCAGCGGCGGGATCTCGCCGCTGGCGATCAGCTCGGTGGCTGCTTCGTCGAGGCCCAATTCATCCCATTTGCTCTCGTCATGGATGTTGCCGGCGAGGAGAAAGAGCACGGGATATGGAGCACCCGTTTCGTCGTAGCAGGGAGGAAGATAGACGCGGACCGGTTGCGGTCCGCCGGCGAAGGTGCTCGGATATTCGGTTGCCACGACCTCTCCCGCGGAAGCGCACGCTGTTGTGGAAGAACTGGGCAGCGCCGGGGTAGCAGAGGGTATTGCAGTAGGTTCCGCCGGCGGCGGCAGTGGGGTGGCGGTCGGGGGAGGGGTCGCGGTTGGCAATTGCTCCGGTGTGGCTGTGGAAAGGACGATGCTCGTCGCCGTCGCAGATCGCACCGACCCTTGTGCGTCGGCGCGTGCGGTAGTGACCGGAGCGGGTTCGGTTACCGTGCAGGCTCCCGCCAGCAGTGCCAACAGCAAGAACCACGCCAGGCGCATTTTCTCCACTCCCGCTTGTGTCGTCCGCCCCGCTGCCGACCTGCTACCAGGGCAGCGGCGCCGGCGGCGCTTTGAGCAGCTTCTGGTAAGCTCCCTCCCACTCGCTCCGGTCATAGGTCATCCGTTTGACCTGAACGTCGGCAAAGCGCGGGAAGAGATCGGCAAGAAGCTCCGGCAGCAGCTCCCACGCCTCGTTGCGGATGATATCTTCAAAGTTAGCCGCCGCTTCCCGCGTCCACTCCCACTCGCGCAGAAAGCGCTCGGCCTTGAGCCAGTAG
>JAWVYW010000095.1:0-14851 GCA_033722535.1 Promineifilaceae bacterium (SeqCode) | reverse complement strand
AGTCGTCGTCCTCCGGCGGACGCGCCCAGAGAACGCCGGGTGAGGCTCCGTAGCGGCTGGCCCAGATCGTCTGCGACGGCGGGTACCAGCCGCCCAGCACGGGGTTCTCGTACCAGTAGCCGGGGCCGGGGTCCGCGGGCGTGTGATCGCGGATCTCGAAGTGGAGGTGCGGACGGCCGCGTGGGTCGCCGATTTCGCCGACCTGCTCGCCCCGCGCCACGCAGGCTCCCCGGCGCAACGTCACGCTGGGCGGATCGAGGTGGCCGTAGAAGGAGAGGATCGAGCGCCCTCCGGGGAGGACGTGGCGGATGATGAGCGTTCCCCTGTCGATGCCCCAACCGTTCGGATGAGCATAGATGACTTCGCCATGACCGACGCTATAAACGGGGGCGCCGAGCCCGCGACCATTCGGGCCCGACCAATCTTCGCCGGCGTGGAAGCCATTGTAGCGCTCGCGGTAGACGTTAAAGTCGGTGCCGCCGCGATTGACGGCGACGGCGTGGGGCGGATCGACCGGAAAGTCGAAGATGTCCACCACGCCACAGCGGGCGCCCGGCTGCGGCTCCGGCGGCTCCAGAACGTAGGTGCGCGGATCACCGCTGATCTGGGCCGGCTGCGCGGTCGCCGTTGGAGTAGGCGTGGGAGATGGTGTATGGGTGGGGGTGGAGGTGTTGGTAGGCGCCGACGTAGCCCGTGCCTCCGTCGTCGCAAGTGGACGCAGACCAGAGCCGGTCGGCGTCGCCGAGACGGCGGCGCTGGTGGCTCCGGGGCGGGGCGTGGCGGTCGGGCGCGCTTCGCCGTCGCAGCCGCTCACGAGCAGGAGCAAAATGATCATGACCAGGGCGAAGAGACGGAGGGCCGATGAAAAAGGAGCCATGCGCCAGATCGTAGCAGCGGGCGGTTAGGAGGACGATATATCACGATTCCCGTTTAGTGGACCTTAATCTCGGCTCCTCACGCCACCTGACCTCCGAATCTCCGGGGGGGCCCAGCGAACTGTTGCGGGCGAGGGGCGCCCGCTGCAGGCCGCCGAAGGGTGGCTGCTTGATGTGACCACAATATATCCCGCGACTATCCCCTCGATAGACGCGGGCCGGAAGTCGCTCTGTTACACTGAACGTAGAATTTGCATCAACCGCCGTCCGCCTTCCCGGCTGGCGGCCAATGATAGGAGGCATCCAATGGAAGTAATTGATCTGATGACGCCCAACCCCGCCTGTTGCACCCAGGATACCAACCTGCAGGCCGTCGCCCAGATGATGAAAGAGAACGACTGCGGCATGATTCCCGTCGTCGATAGCATGGACAACATGAACCCCATCGGCACCGTGAGCGACCGCGACATTACCATCCGCTGCGTGGCGGAGGGGAAGAACCCGCTCGACGCGACGGCGGGCGACATTATGTCCCAGCCGGTCGTGACCGTCCATTCCCACGATACGGTCGTCGACACCGCGCGCAAGATGGAGGAAAACATGGTGCGGCGGATCCCGGTGGTCGACGAAAATAACTCCGTCGTGGGCATCGTGGCTCAGGCCGACCTGGCCCTGCAAGCGCGCAAGAACCAGGCCTACGAGGTGGTGCAGGAAGTTTCGAAGCCGACGACGAGCAGCAGCACTGTCTGAGCAGGCGGTGGGGGGGCCTCAAGGCAGCGCCGGCGGTGGCACCCCGGCGCTCCCGCACGACAACGCCTACTGGGTGATCCCCGGTCGCTTTATGGCCGGGGAATATCCCGGCGCGCGCGGAGAGGCGGCGGCGCGCGAGAAGATCGGACGCCACCTCGACGCCGGCGTAACCTTCTTCCTCGACCTCACCCACCCTTACGAGCTGGAACCATACGAGGCGCTGCTGCAGGAGGAAGCGGCGGCGCGCGAGCTGGACGTACAGTACCGGCGGCTGCCGATTGCCGACGTCAGCGTCCCCGAGCGCCGCGAGGAGATGGTCGCCATTCTCGACGCCATCCACGAGGCGCTCTCCGCCGGGCACGTGGTCTACGTACACTGCTGGGGTGGCGTGGGGCGCACCGGCACCGTCGTCGGCTGCCATCTGGTGCGCGGCGGGATGAGCGGGGACGACGCGCTGGCCCAGATCGCACGCTGGTGGCAGACGGTGGGCAAGCGCCAGCGCCAGCCGCGCTCCCCGGAGACGCACGAGCAGGAGGATTATGTGCGGGGGTGGCGGGAGTCGTAAGGGCGATGAGCAGATCCTGATCATAGCACTGCCCTCTTCACATTCTGCGTTACAATAGCCTCTCTTAATCTCTAGACCCACCGGCGCCCGAGAGGGCGCCCTTTGCAGGAGCAGCGCATGAGCGATCAGCAGGTCATATTTTCCATGGCGCGCGTCAGCCGGACCTTTCCCCCTGACAGCCGTCCGGTGCTGCGCGATATCTCCCTCGGCTTTTATTACGGCGCCAAGATCGGCGTGCTGGGCCTCAACGGCGCCGGCAAGAGCACGCTGTTGCGGATCATCGCCGGCAAGGACGACGGCTACACGGGGGAGATCGCCTTTTCGCCCGGCTACAGCGTCGGCCTCCTGGAGCAAGAGCCGGAGCTGGATCCCGCAAAGACGGTGCGCGAGGTAGTGGAAGAGGCGGTGCAGCCGGTTGTCGATATGCTGGCCGAATTCGAGGCGATTAACGAGCAATTTACCGACCCCGACGCCGACTTCGACGCCCTCATCGAAGCGCAGGGGCGGCTGCAGGAAGCGCTGGACCACCACGACGCCTGGAACCTGGACCACCGGCTGAAAATGGCGATGGCGGCGCTGGGCTGCCCGCCCGGCGACACGCCGATCTCCGTCCTCTCCGGGGGTGAGCAGCGACGCGTCGCCCTCTGCCGTCTGCTGCTGACCGAGCCGGATATCCTGCTGCTGGACGAGCCGACGAACCACCTGGATGCCGAGTCGGTTGCCTGGCTGGAGCGCCACCTGCAGGCGTACAAGGGGACGGTGATTGCCGTCACCCACGACCGCTACTTCCTGGACAACGTCGCCGGCTGGATTTTGGAGCTCGACCGCGGCCACGGTATCCCCTGGCGCGGCAACTACTCCTCGTGGCTGGAACAGAAGCAGGAGCGGCTACGCCATGAGGAGAAGGCGGAGAGCAAGCGCCTGCGGACGCTGGAACGCGAGCTGGAGTGGATCCGCATGTCGCCCAAAGCGCGCCATGCCAAGGGCAAGGCACGCGTCAATTCGTACGAGCAGCTGCTGAGCCAGGAGTACGAGCGGCGCCGGGAAGATCTGGAGATCTATATCCCGGCCGGGCCGCGCCTGGGCGACCTCGTCATCGAGATGGATGGGATCTCCAAGGCCTATGACGAGCGCCGCCTGATCGATGGGCTCGACCTCCGCGTGCCACCGGGCAGCATCGTCGGCGTCATCGGCCCCAACGGCGCTGGCAAGAGCACCTTTTTGCGCATGATTACCGGCCGGGAAGCGCCTGATGGTGGCACCATCCGCATCGGCGAGAGTGTGGAGCTGGGCTACGTGGACCAGAGCCGGGATGGCCTCGACCCCACGCGCACCGTCTGGGAGGAGATCAGCGACGGCGAGGAGCAGATCAACCTCGGCGGGCGGCGGCGCAATTCGCGCGCCTACGTCGCTTCCTTTAACTTCCTGGGCGGCGATCAGCAGAAGAAGGTTGGCGTCCTCTCCGGCGGCGAGCGTAACCGGGTCCACCTGGCAAAGACGCTGCGCCAGGAGGCGAACGTGATTCTCCTGGACGAGCCGACCAACGACCTCGACGTCAATACGCTGCGCGCGCTGGAAGAAGCGCTCGACAACTTTGCCGGCTGCGCCATCGTCGTCTCCCACGACCGCTGGTTCCTGGACCGGGTGGCAACGCACATTCTGGCCTTCGAAGGTGAAGGCCGTGTCACCTTTTTCGAGGGCAACTGGTCGGATTACGAAGCGGCACATCTGGGGCAGACAACGTCGGCGCCTACCACCCGTTACCGCGGATTGAACTAACCGCTGCTTTTGAGCGGCTCAGATCTCATGCTCCGGAAGGCCGCTCACCTTCCTGAGGTGACCAGGTGAAGCACTCGATGGCGACAAAGATTATCGAAGCGGCACGGATCCAGCACCTGAACGAGCGCGACGCGCCGGGGGAGGGCAAGTACGTCCTCTATTGGATGCAGCGGGCCCAGCGCGCGGAGCATAACGACGCGCTGGAGCTGGCGATCCAGGGGGCGAACGAGCGCGAGCAGCCGCTGCTGGTCGTCTTTGGCCTCACCGACGACTATCCGGAGGCGAACCTTCGCCACTTCACCTTCATGCTCGAAGGGTTGCAGGAGACGCAACAGGCACTCGCACGGCGCGGCATCCGCCTTATAGTGCGGCGCGGTTCGCCGCCCGAGGTGGCGCTCGGAGCCGCCGAGAAGGCGTCGCTCCTCGTCTGCGACCGGGGCTATCTACGTCACCTGCGCGCATGGCGGGAGCAGGTGGCGGCGGAAGCGCCATGTCCGGTGATTCAGGTAGAAACGGACGTTGTCGTGCCGGTGCAGGTTGCTTCGCAGAAGCGGGAATACGCGGCCCGCACCTTCCGTCCGCGCGTCCAACAACGCCTCGACCAGTTCCTGGTCGAGCGGCGCACCACGCCGCTGGACCATCACTCACTGGAGCTGGAGGACGAAGGGGTCGACCTGAGCCACGTCGAGGCGCTGCTGGACGAGATGGAGATCGACCGCAGCGTCCCCGCGGTCAGCGCCCTCTACAAGGGCGGCACCCGGCAGGCGCGCCGCCGTCTGAACGACTTTATCGAAGCGCACCTGCCGCAGTACGACGAGCACCGCAACCAGCCGGAGACCGACGACGTCTCACACATGGCGATGTACCTCCACTTTGGCCAGATCTCGCCGGTGTATGTGGCCCTCGCCATCCGCGACTCCGGCGCGCCGCAGGGCGACGTCGACAGCTATCTGGAAGAGTTGATCGTGCGCCGCGAGCTGGCGATCAATTTCACTTTCTATACGCCGCACTACGACCAGTTCGAGGCGCTGCCCGACTGGGCCCGGGAAACGCTGGCAGAGCACCGGGACGACGAGCGGGAGCACATCTATAGCCGCGAGGAGCTCGCAGCCGGCGAGACGCACGACCCCTACTGGAACGCGGCGATGGCCGAGATGCGCAGCACCGGCTACATGCACAACTACATGCGCATGTACTGGGGCAAGAAGATCCTGGAATGGAGCGGCACGCCGGAGGAGGCGTACGAGAGCTGCCTCGCAATCAACAACCGCTACTTCCTGTGCGGCCGCGACCCGGCGTCCTACGCCAACGTTGGGTGGATTTTCGGCCTCCACGACCGCGCCTGGGGCGAGCGCCCCGTCTATGGCAAGGTCCGCTACCTCTCCGCCGGTGGGCTGGAGCGCAAAGCTGATCCGGAGGCCTACGTGGAGAAGGTGGAGCGGCTGCGGGCGGAGGTTGGTGTGGCTGAGGATGAATCTTGACTCCGTCCTCTCATCCTCACCACATTTGCCCGGAGCGCCCGTTTATGCTATATTCGTAGATCGCTCTCACGCTTTCGCATACAGTCTGTCGTGAAAGATGTTTAATTAACGACGGAGGAACAAATTGGCTAACTTACCATCGGCAAAGAAACGGATGCGGCAGAACGTTAAACGGCGCCAGCGCAATCGGCGCTTTCGTTCGGCAGCGCGCACCCACATCAAGCGGGCGCGCCGCCTGATCGCGGCCGGCGAACTGGACGAGGCGGAAGCCGTCGTGCAGGAGGCCGTGAGCACGCTCGACAAGGCCGCGCGGAAGGGGATCATCCATCCCAACAACGCCGCGCGCCGCAAGAGCCGCATCATGAGCCAGCTCGCCGAGGCCCGCCAGCAGGCTGAAGCCTGATCCCGGCGGCCCGACGGGCTACCTAAAACTGAGAGAAACACCATCCGATGGATGGTGTTTTTTCTTTTCTGACCCAGGGAGCTCAGCTTTTCCGCGGCGCCGGTATCCCAGCGGCCATCAGGAACATAACGCTCTTACCCGCTGCCGAAGGGGAGAAAAACTCTGTCACTCCATCGTCGTAGAAGGTGAGGCCGGTCGCCCCGATTTCGTGGGCGTAGGCGGCGAGATAGATCCGGCCGGCGATGACGCTCGCCTCGAGCTGGGCCGCCCGGTAGCCCCGGTTGCCAAAGCGCTCCAGCACCGGCTCCAGGTCGGTGATCATGTAGATGTTGACGGCGGCGTCGCGCGCCAGATATTGGCCCAGCGCCAGATGACCCGCCTCGTCGCGGAAGGTGCCACCCTCCGGCGGCTCCTGCAACAGCTCCAGGCGCTCCTCCTGCGGCCGGTAGAGGTAGGTGCCAGCCGGGAGCCCCTCGACGCTATTGACGATCAGGTAGAGGTGGTTGAGCGCAAGCCCCTCCTCCGTACCAAAGTCGCTCGCGAAGCCCTGCGTCGAGCAGCGGAGTAGGTCGGCGAGCTGGTTGAGCGTGATCGGCTCCTGCCTGAAGCGACGGCTGGAGCCGCGGCGGATGATGACGCGCTCCAGCGGATCGTTGGGGTCAGGGCCGTCCGCTAATGGAAAAGGGGATGCCTCGGCCGCAGGCAGCGCCATCTCCGGTGCCTGGCCACCCCACTCCGTCGCCGCCTCCGGCTCCGGTAGCGTCGAAGCGTCGTGCATGGCGAGCACCGGGGTCAGGAAGGCAGCACGCGCTTCCAGACGCATCTCGGAAATGGGACGCACCTCGAGATCGAGTTGGGTAACAGGGGGAGAATCGGGAGGCATGCGGGCGTCGTCGCCGAGCGGGAGCAGCGCGAGCGCCGCCTCACGCGCGGCGTCGACTTCCTCACCCGACTTCCACGCCAGCCCGAGCAAATTGTTGACCATCTCATCCACGAAGCCCAGCACGACGCGCGCCGGCAGCCGATGCGTCACCGCCAGGGCCAGCGTCTGCGAAAGAATCGTCCCCAGATCCCAGAACGCGTGGCGGTATTCCCGCGCCTGGTACTTGACTGCATTACGCCAGAAGACATCGCTAAAGACGAGGGTCGCCGGCGCCGCCTCGACATCGGCGCCGGCGCTGCCGGCTGCCCGCGCGAGGTGGGCGCGGTAGTCGCCTCGGCGCAGCTGCTTCAACGCCGGCCCGCGCGGATCAAAGTGGTAGACGCCGGCCTCGAGGTCCGGAAGATCGGCGCAGACGGCGTAGAGCTCGATGTGGTAGAGCGCGCCGGTACAGGAAGCGGCGCGGAAGGCCATCTCCCCTCTCGGGGGGCCGTAGTCAATGCGCTTGGTGATCCCCGCGGAGAAGTAAAGCAGCCGGGCCAGCGTTTCCAGATCGAGCGGGGCTGCTTGGTCCTCAACGTGCGCCGTCGCAATCGCCTCCAGCGCCGACACGCCGCTGGGGGATTTGTCGAGGGGCAGCGGAATGGGCTCCAGATTCTCGTATATCTTGTAGAGAAGGGGTCGACGGTCCCAGTCATAGCGCCATTTGCGGTCCAGCAGGCGCCCGCCCGGGTGCTTGGTGCCGTTATGGTAGCCCCAGGTTATTTCCGTGTTGCGGTTGTTCATTTTGTCCTCCTGCAAGGTGGGGAAATAGCCGTTCTCTGGCGTTGATGATACAGGTCACTGGAGCCGCCGCCAAGCGGCGCGTAGCAGGTCGCTTGAGCGCCCCCGTGTAGAGCGTCCATCGCTTTACCAACCGTAATTGCACTCGACTCCGCCGGCTTCTCTTCTACAATAGGGCCATGGAAGTTCAGCTTGACGCCCTCCAGGAGGCACTCGGCAACGCGGAGCGGGTCGTCATCTTGCCGCACAACGATCCCGATCCCGACGCCATCGCCAGCGCCGTAGCGCTCCAGTTCCTGCTGTCCGCGCACTACAGAATTGAGAGCGAGGTTCTCTATAACGGCGCGATCGGGCGCGCCGAAAACCGCGCGCTGGTCGATTTTCTCGACGGCGCCCTTCTGCCTCTGACGGGACCGCTGCCCGAACAGCCGATCCTGCTGGTCGACACCCAGCCGGGCGCGGGCAACCATTCCCTGCCGCGCAACCGGCAGCCCGTAGCCGTTTTCGACCACCACCCGCTACAGGCGGCGACGGCCGCTGCGCCCTTTGCCGACGTGCGTCCTGATATGGGCGCTTGCGCTACGATTCTCACCGGCTATCTGCAGGGCGCCGGTCTCATCCCGCCGCCGCCGATTGCCACCGCCCTTTTCTACGGCATCAAGAGCGACACCCTCTCTCTCGCCCGGGGCGTCTCCGCCGCCGACGTCGAGGCCTACGTCTATCTGCAGCCGCTGATCGACGCCGACGTTCTGGTGGAGATCGAGCGCGCCCAGGTGCCAGCCGACTATTTCCGCAACTTCAGCCGCGCCCTCCGCGCGGCGCGCATCTACCATAACCTGCTCGTCGTCTACGTGGGGCGGGTGGGCTACCCGGACATGGTGGGCGAGGTCGCCGACTGGCTGCTGCGGCTGCAGGGCACGCGCTGGGTAGTGGCGCTCGGCGTATACAAAGGGGTACTACGCGTCGCCGTGCGCACCCGCAGCCGGGAGGGGGGCGCCGGCCGCGCGGCCCAGGCCATCGTCGGCGAGGACGGTATTGCCGGCGGTCACGGTTCGATGGCGGGCGGGCAGGTGCCGCTCGAGGGCCGGCTGCCGGATGGCGTCGTGCGCAGCATGCGCCAGCGGGCGCTGGCCTACTTCGGGCTGCCGGCCTCGATTGGCCGGCGGCTGATGAAATTGACGTCAGGTGAAGCCAGGAGGGAAGCAGATGGCTGAACAGGAAAACCATCCCGCAAGGCTGCGCCGCCTGGCGCAAGCAAAAGCCGCGCACTTTGCCGAGCGCGACGATCTGGCGGCGGTGGCCATCACCGGCTCTGTCGCCCGCGGTCGCCTGTGGGCCGGCAGCGATGTCGACCTCTGGGCCTTCAGTAAAAGCGGCGAAGAAGCATTCCACGATGGGGTGGAAGAGGGCATCTACTGGGAGATTGACATCGCCCCCCTCTCCTCGCTGGAGATCCCGATCGGGCCCGAAACGGGCCTCCACCCGCCGCGCGTGACAGATCAGGACGAGATTTCGATGGTGGAGGCGCTCGCCGGCTGCCAGATCGTCAAGGACGAAACGGGCGCGCTCTATCGCGTGCAGCAGGCGATCAACGCGCGCGTCGGCGACTGGCGGTGGCTGCGCCGCCGCGCCGGGCGCTACCTTAGCTATGGGCGTGGCTTTGTGGAGAGCCTGCACTACGCGCCGCCGCTCGACGCGATCGTGCTCGCCCGTGAAGCCGCCACCCGCTACGGCATCGCCGCCTACTGGATGGGCGCTGGCGCACTGCTGACGAGCGCAATGCGCATCCCCGAGCAACTGGCGCACGCGCCGGAAATCCATCGCCTTTACCGGGAGATCTTCAGCCTGAACGGCGAGGAAGGGTGGGAGCAGTTCCTGCAGGCCTACCGGATGCTGCCGATCACAATTCAGGAAGCAACGCTGGCTGACCTGCAGCGGGAGGCACTACCTACTGCCCGCCGCGGGTACTACGACGGCGCGCTGCGCTACATGCGCTCCGTGCTCGGCGACCGGCGCGAGGCGGAGCCGGTGCAGCCGCTGCTCGTCCCCGGCGGCAATCTCGAGGTGCGCCGGCGGCGCGTGCTGCGGCAGGTGGAGGCGCTGCTGGAGCTCTGCGAGCCGTAGGCGCGCAGCTTCACCCGCCAAGGCCCACCAGCAGCCCGATCATCGCCCCCGCGATCACCAGCCAGGCCGAGTTGAGCTGAAAGCGCCACAGTACCAGCATCGCCGCCACTGCGAGGAGCAGCGTCGGCAGGTCGACGATGGCCGCCTCGCCGAGCTGCACGAGCACGCCGGCCATCAGTCCGATGGCGGCGACGTTTACCCCGTCGAGCAGCGCCCCCGCCCTCGACGAGCGCCGAATGGCGGGTACGATGCGGTGGATGAGGGCGACGAAGATGAAGGAGGGGAGGAAGATGCCGAGAGTGGCGACGACGGCGCCGGGGAGGCCACCCAGTACGTAGCCGACGAAGGTCGCCGTGGTAAAGACAGGGCCCGGCGTAAACTGGCCGATGGCAACGGCGTCGAGGAGCTGCTGGTCGGTGAGCCAGCCAAGCTGCAGCACCAGATCGTTGCGCAGGAAGGCCAACAGCACGTAACCGCTGCCGTAGAGCAGGCCGCCGACCTTGAGGAAGACGAGGAAGAGACGCTCCAGGGAGATCGACTGCGCCGCCTGGAGCACGGCGACCGCCACACCGGCCGGAAACGGAGCATTGCCGACGACCGCCGGCAGCAGAGCAAAGAGAGCGCTTCCCGACGAGCGCGCCTGGGTGAGCACCAGATAGAGGATGCCGCCACCCGCCAGCAGCAGCAGTTCGTCCACGCGCAGGAGGAAGAGGAGGAAGACCACGACGGCGAGCGCGGCCATCAGCCAGCTTCTCACCGCCGTGCGACCAAGCCGCAGCAGCGCCTGGAGGACGACGGCGATGATCACCGGCTTAATGCCGTAGAGCAGTGCGTCGCCCGTCGGCGTGTCGCCATAGCGGACGTAGGCCCAGGCGAGGATGCCGACAATGAAGGCCGCCGGCAGAATGAAGGAAAGGCCGGCAACCAGCAGGCCGCGCCAGCGGCCTCGCTCATAGCCTACGTGGATGGCCATCTCGGTGGAGTTCGGGCCGGGAATGAGGTTGGTCGCCCCGAGCAGGTCGAGGAAGTGCTGCTCGTCTAGCCAGCGGCGGCGAACCACCACCTCGTCATACATCATGGCGATGTGCGCGGCAGGCCCGCCGAAGGCGGTAAAGCCCAGCCGCAGGAAGAGGCGGGCGATCTCTGCTAACGAAGCTGATTCATCTTCGCTCATGGCATCTCCGACCTTCCGGAGGTTCATTAACATTACGTTGTCATTTACGGCGCTGCCGTGGCTCACTCTGACCTCTGATGATAGCATCCTTTCGCGGGCCATCGACCCTATAGATGCAGGCGCGCATCATTTCTATGCAAAGAACCGTCAAACCGCCTCCCTTACCTTCGTTACGTCTTCTTCTCCGCTGTTACAGTTACCTCCGCCCTTACTGGCGCACCGTCGCCGGCGAGTATCTCTTCATTCTCTTCATCACTGCGCTCAATGTCGCCATCCCGCAATTTATCCGCGTGATCGTCGACCGTGTCGTGGCGCAGCCGGCGGAGGTGCTGCAGGGGGAATCATTTCTGGGCACCGATCTGAGTGGCGAGGCAGACCTGCTTCTCCCCGCCGTCGCTGCTCTGCTCGCCCTGACCCTCCTAAAGGGAATCTTTACCTACTTTCAGGGGAAGTGGTCGGAGGTGGCCTCGCAGAGTGTGGCCTATGACGTCCGCAACGACCTCCAGAACGCGCTCACCCGCCTGCCCTTCGCCTATCACGACCGGGCGCAGAGCGGACAGCTGCTGTCGCGGGCGCTGCGAGATGTGGAATATATCCGCTTTCTGACCGGTCGCGCGACGCTGCGCCTGGTGGAGATGTTTGTCCTCTTCCTGGCCACCGGCGCCGTACTCGTCTGGATGAACCGGACGCTGGCCCTCCTCGCGCTGCTCGCCCTGCCGATCATTGCCGTCATCGGCCTGCGGGTAGGTCTTCTTTACCGGCCGCTCTCGCTGGCGCGCCAGGAGCAGCTGGGAGAGCTGACGACGCAGCTGGAGCAGAATCTGCGCGGGGCGCGCGTGGTCAAGGCTTTTGCCCAGGAGCCAGCAGAGATCGGGCGCTTTGACGCGGAAAACGAGAGCTGGTTCGACCTCGCCGCCGCCGCGGCGCGCCTGGAGTCGGTGAATCTGCCGCTGCTCGATCTGATCGCCAACCTGGCGCTGGTCGCCGTCCTCCTCTACGGGGGCCTGTTGACTATCGGCGGTGAGACGACGCTGGGCGAGCTGGTCGCCTTTACGACCTATCTGGGGCAGCTCACGGCGCCGGTACGCCGCTTCGGGATGGTCGTCTCGGCGATCGCCATGGCCTCCAGCAGTGCCGAGCGCGTCTTCGCGATTATCGACGCCCCGGTCACCGTGGCCGATGGCAGCGGCCCGCCGCCGGAAAAAGTGCGCGGTGAGGTTCGTTTCGAGAACGTTTCCTTTGCTTATGAAGGTAGCCAGCAGATTTTGCACGATATCTCTCTTACCGCGCGGCCCGGGGAGATCGTCGCCCTGCTCGGCGCGACCGGCGCGGGTAAGTCTACTGTCACCAACCTCATCCCCCGTCTCTACGATCCTACATCTGGCCGGATCACGCTCGACGGCCACGACATCCGTGGCCTGCCGCTGGAGGCGCTGCGGCGCGAGATCGGTATTGTACTCCAGGAGACGACGCTCTTTGCGCGCACCGTGCGCGAGAATATCGCCTATGGGCGCCCAGACGCGACAGAGGAAGAGATCGTTGCCGCCGCGCGCGCCGCGCAAGCACATGACTTCATCGTGCGGGATTTGCCCGACGGCTACGACACGATAGTTGGGGAGCAGGGCGCAACCCTCTCCGGGGGGCAGAAACAGCGGCTGGCGATCGCCCACGCGCTGCTGACCGACCCGCGCATCCTGATTCTGGACGACGCGACCGCCAGCGTCGACGTGACGACGGAGCGGCGCATTCAGAAGGCGCTGGACAGGCTGATGGAGGGGCGGACTACTTTCGTCATCGCCCACAGGCTCAGCACCGTACGCCGCGCCGACCAGATCCTGCTGCTGGAACAGGGACGGATCACCGCCCGGGGTACACACGAGGAGCTACTGGAACAGTCGCCCCTCTACCGCGACATCTACGAGCGCCAGCTTGCGCAGGAGGCGCCGGGCGCCGCAGATACAGAGAGACGGGAGACTGTGCGATGAGCTTCCGTATCGGCTCCAGCAGCGCCGGAATGGGCCCCCGGGGGGCGATCCGCCAGTTCGGGAACGAACCGGAAGGGACCCTCTTTAACCCCCGCGTCGTCATCCGTCTGCTTGCCTTCCTCCGCCCCTACAAGCTGCGGATGGCGCTTGCCCTGATCCTGATGCTCGCCGTCACCGGCCTGACGCTGCTGGCTCCCTACCTGATCAAGGTGGCCATCGATCAGCACATTGCCGCTGGCGATCGCGAAGGGTTGCTGCGGATCGGGGCGGCGCTGGCGGCGACCTTCGGCGGTCTCTATTTGAGCACGATGGGGCAGCGCTACCTATTGGCGTGGGTGGGCCAGCGGGTGCTGACCGACATGCGCGACCACCTCTTCCGCCACCTGCAGCGGCTAGGTCTGAGCTACCACGACACACACATCGTCGGCGTCACCGTTTCGCGCGTCATCAACGATGTGGCGGTGATCAATCAGCTCCTCTCACAGGGACTCATCTCCCTGGTGGGCGATGTACTCGTGCTCGTCGGCATCGTCGTCGTGATGCTCTCGATGAGCCCGCGGCTGGCGCTGGTTACCTTCAGCGTGCTGCCGCTGATGGTGGTCGCCACGCTCGTCTTCTCACGCCACGCGCGGGTCGCCTTCCGCCATACCCGGGCCACGGTAGCGGCGCTGGTCGGCGCGCTCGCCGAACAGATCGCGGGGATGCGCGTCATCCAGGCCTTTGCCCAGGAAGCGCGGGAGCAGGAGCGTTTCGACGCCGTCAACGCCGCCAACAGGGACGCCAATATTGCGGCGGTCAACCTCTCCTTTATCTTCCTGCCCTCGGTGGAGTTTCTGGGCATGGTCGCCACCGGCATCGTCCTGTTTGTCGGCGGGCGCGCCGTCGCCGACGAGACGGTAACGCTCGGGGTGCTGGTGGCCTTCCTGGCATACATCAGCCGCTTTTTCCAACCGATTCAGGAGCTCAGCCGTCTGTACACGACGATGCAGAGCGCAATGGCCGGCGGCGAACAGGTACTGCGCCTGCTAGACACAGCGCCGGTCGTCGTCGACGCGCCAGACGCGCAGGAGCTGCCGCCGATCGCCGGCGAGGTCGAGCTGGACGAGGTGGCGTTCGCCTACCGGCCGGAGCTGCCGACCGTTCTCCGCGACGTGTGCCTCTCAATTGCCCCAGGAGACACGGTGGCCCTCGTCGGCCCAACCGGCGCCGGCAAGACGTCGATCGCCAACCTCATCGCCCGCTTCTACGACGTGAATGACGGCGCGGTGCGCGTTGACGGCTTTGACGTGCGAGCGATCGAGCAGCGGTCGCTGCGGCAACAGATGGGGCTTGTCTCGCAGGATCCGTTCCTCTTCTCGGGCACGATTGCCGACAATATTCGCTTTGGGCAGCTGGACGCCGACCGGGAGGCGATCGAGGCCGCCGCCCGCCTGGCCAACGCGCATGAATTTATCGAGCAGCTGCCGGACGGCTACGAGACAGAGATTCTGGAGGGCGGCGTCAATCTCTCGCTGGGGCAGCGGCAGCTGGTATGTCTGGCGCGAGCCGTGCTTGCCGACCCGCGCATTCTGATCCTGGACGAGGCGACGGCGAACGTGGACACTGTAACAGAGGCGCTGATCCAGGAGGCGCTGGCGCGGTTGCTGGAGAGCCGCACCGCGATCGTGATCGCCCACCGCCTGAGCACGATCCGTGAGGCAGACCTGATCTGTGTGGTCCAGGCGGGCGAGATTGTGGAGCGTGGCACGCACGAGGAGCTACTCGCGCGTCGCGGTGCCTACTACGCGTTGGCGCAGCATCAGTGATGGCGGCTCAACTCCGGCAGGTGCCCTGCACCCGAAGCTCCGGAGCGGCGGTCGGGCCTGCGAAGGGTGGATGGATTGTGAGTGCGGAGGAAAAGGGTTGGGGGGTAGAAAGCAGAAAAAGGCAACCTGGCGATGACCTACTCTCCCAGGGGCTCGCGCCCCAAGTACCATCGGCGCTGACGAGCTTAACTGCCGGGTTCGAGATGGGACCGGGTGTAGCCTCGTCGCTCCAATCACCAGGAAGCCT
>JAWVYW010000094.1:0-14875 GCA_033722535.1 Promineifilaceae bacterium (SeqCode) | reverse complement strand
GCGTCGTCGGCGCCGTTGTGCCCGTAGCAGCCGGGGCCATCGCGATAGATGACGTGTAGATCGGCCTCGTCCATGCCCAGCACGTGGGCGATGTTGGCCCGCTGGGGAAAGACGCCCTGGCTGTGAAGCCAGAGGGTCATCCGCCCCGCATTAAAGAGGGCGACCGCCGCCGAGGGGCCGAGGGAGGCATGCATCTGGTAGGGGCGACTGTACGTCGCCCGCAGTGTCTGAACCGCCTCCGGTGGCGTGGAGATTGCGGGCACCGGCTCTCTGACGCCGGCGCCTTCTATGATGGGAAAGGAGTGCGCCGGCTGCGAGAAGAGTGCGTCGTAGTCCGGGGCGGACAGCGGCGGCCCCTCCCACGCGCTCTCCGACCGCAGGCGCTCGGCCGCCGCCAGCGCCTGCTCTTCGCGCTCGGCAATTACGCCCAGGAAAGAGCCATCCCGTACTATCTTTAGAACCCCGTCCATTCTCTCTACAGGAGCACGATTGAAGGAGCGGAGACGGGCGCCCGGCCGGGGCGGGCGTACGACGCGGGCGTGGACCATGTCCGGCAGATCGAGATCGTGGACGAAGATCGGCTCGCCCGTGATCTTGGCCGGCAGGTCCAGCCGCTGCGCCGATCGCCCGACTGCGCCTGACAGCTCTTGGGAGTCGCCCGCTGCTGGTCGGGGTGCCAGACCGCCGAGCTGCAGACCGAAGCGGCGTCCGCCCATCAGCGTCCAGTAGGTGGTGGTGCGCCCGCTAACCGGGTCGGTGATCGTTCCATCCATCACGCGCAGCGCCCCCGGCGCGGCGCAGGCCGCTTCCAGCTCCTCAAAAGCCAGCGCGAGCAGGTGGCGGCGCGCGACGCCGGCGGCCCAACGGACAGCCCGCCCGCTCGTCTCCAGCGACATGCTGCCGACGGTCAATCCTTCGTCCGGGGTCCGCGCCGTGTCGGCCATGACGACGCGCACCCGCTCCAGGGTGATCCCCAGCGCCTCGGCCGCTATTTGGGCGATCGCCGTCTGGATCCCCTGCCCATATTCAACCTTGCCCGTATAAACAGTCACCGTCTCCGCGGCGTCGATCTGGATCCAGCGGTCGAGACTGGGATTCGCGGCCAGGGAGCGGGGTAGCTCGTGGTCGGTGTCGACCGCGTCCTCTTCCGTGCCCGACTCTCCGCCTGGGAGCCGAACCTCAACCTTCGGCGCCGCGTCTGGTTGGCCGATGCGCAACTTGATCGCCCGGCGCACGCGATCGTAGACGCCGCAGCGACAAAGGTTGTCGGCCAGCGCCTCGCGGATCTCGTCGTCGGTCGGGTAGCGGGTGCGGTTCAACAGCCCCTGTGCAGCCACGACCATACCGGCGGCGCAGTAGCCGCACTGGATCGCCTGTTCCACCACAAAGGCCTCCTGCAGCGGGTGGAGATTTCCGATCGTGCCCAGTCCCTCCACTGTCACCACCTCAGCTCCCTGCACGTGTCCGGCCGGGAGCTGGCAGGAGGGCACCGCTGCGCCATCCACCAGCACCTTACAGGCGCCACACTGCTCCTCGCCGCATCCATACTTCGGCCCCTTCAGGCCCAGGTCGTTGCGGAGAACGTAGAGGAGCGGCGTGTCAGGGGAGATGTCCAGCTGGTAGCTCTGGCCGTTGACGTTCAGTTCGATCATTTGGGGCTCCTTGCTGTCTTTGCGACCATCGTGCTCGCTCCTCTGCGACTCCGTGCCGCTAGTGCGGCCCATTATAACCCACCCGGCGTATCGATTGTTAACCGCGGTTAATTCTCAGGTTAACAGCCCTTTATCCTCACCGTTAACCGCCGTGAACTCTGAAATTAACGGCAAGCGTGGATCTTCGCTCCTGAAGTTGCTAGAGTGGCTTTAGATTGAGAGCTTTGCTGGAGGCGTGCGGTGGCGAAATCATTGTGTAAGTTGAAAAAAGAGATGTTAAAGGGCGATATTGACCGCTACATTCATCTTGTCCGCAAGCCTGAGTATATCTGTACCAAGTGCGGGCGTGTGGCCGGCGAGAAAAAGCGGCTGTGCAAGCCAAAGGCAATGTGACATTCCCCATGTATCGATCTACAATGGTTCACAATCTGCTCGCCAGACAAGCGGACTACCGGCACGTTGTCCTGCTCGAGGATAACAGCGTGCAACTTTCCTGGGACTGGACGGTAATCCACCTGCGGCAGAGTGACCTGATTGCCCTCGATGATGCCCTGGAGGCAAACGCCGACCTCGTCGGCTGGCAGGCAGAACAGCGGTACACGTTGTGGCTGGACGATAATCCTCTGCACTTTACCTGGGCCGATCTGCTGTGCTTTCGCGACCTCGTCGCCGCGGCGCGCGGGTCGTTGGCCCGCCGCTGCGTTCGCTGGGTCGATGTCGACATCCGGCTGGAGGTCGTCGAGGACGTTCAGGAAGGAACGCTATTTGGCTACAATTGAGATGAAGGAGGATTTTCCATGACACAACCGACGAATGGGGGAGCAAAAGCAAAGGTTGGTCGGCTTCACGAGACCAGCATCGAGATGGATGCCGATCTGCGCCAACAGATGATCGTCCTGCTAAACCAGCAGCTGGCGAATACAGCCGATCTCTACACCCAAAGCAAGCAAGCCCACTGGAACGTCAAGGGCATCCACTTCGAGGAGCTCCACGTTCTCTTTGACAAGGTGGCCGATGCGATTTTCCCCTATATCGACATGATCGCCGAGCGCGTCACCGCCCTGGGCGGTACGGCGAAGGGCACGGTGCGCATGGCCGCCGAGTCGTCGCAGTTGCCGGAGATGCCGCTGGAGCTGACCAAAGGGGAAGATTTCCTGGCCGCGCTCACCGAACGGTGGGCGCAGTATGGCGGCAGCGTGCGGGCCGGTTCTCAGCAGGCGGACGAGGCCGGCGACCTCGACACGTCCGATCTGTTAATTGAGGTCTCGCGCACCGCCGATAAGATGTTGTGGTTCATCGAGGCGCACCTGCAGGGGTAGTGTAATCGGGTGCCGCCGGGGCTACTGGCGGCGCAGCAACCATAGCAGATAAGGGGCGCCCACGACTGCCGTTACCAGTCCGACTGGTATCTCGGCCGGGGAGAGGACGAGGCGCCCCACGACATCTGAGGCGACAACCAGCATGGCGCCGAGAACGGCAGTCAGCGGCAGCAGCTGGCGGTGGCGGGCGCCGACCAGCATACGTGCGGCGTGCGGCGCCATCAGCCCCACGAAGCTGACCGTTCCGACCGTCGCCACGGCCGCGCCAGCCAGCGCCACCGCTGCTACCAGCAACAGCAGCCGCGTCTGTTCCAGCCGCAGCCCCAGCCCCCGCGCCACGTCGTCGCCCAGCCCAATTACATCCAGGCGCGGCGCCAGAAACCAGATTAAGGGGATGAGAAGCAGCGGCCAGGCCAGCAGCTGCGCTACTTCGGACCAGCCTCGCGCATAGGTACTTCCGGCCAGCCACGCCAGGGCCACTGCCACCCGCACGTCAGCCTGGACCACCAGCCAGTTGATCAGCGCCGAACAAAAGGCGGAGACCCCGATGCCGATGAGGGCCAGGCGGGCAGGCGAAAGGCCGTTGCGCCACGCGGCGGCGACCGTCACCCCCAGGGCGAGCAGCGCGCCGCCAAAGGCTGCCACCGGCACCAGGCCCACCGGTAGTTGGGGGAGGGCGATGAGCACCGCCAGCGCGCCTAACCCGGCCCCGGCAGTCACGCCGACGACGGAGGGGGCGGCAAGCGGGTTGCGCACGATTCCCTGTAGCACCATCCCACTCACGGCCAGCGAAGCGCCGGCAAAGAGCGCCACCAGCAGGCGCGGGAGGCGTAGCCGGAGAAAGACCCGCTCCCCCAGCGCCGTCCCCTCCCCGCGCAGAACGGCCGCCACCTCTTCCAGAGGAATCGTAACGGTGCCCAGCAGCAGACCGGTCGTGAAAATCAGGAAGAGCAGGAGGAGACCGCCCGCCAGCAACAGCCGGTAAGGCAGCCGCTTCCCTAATTGCCGCCTGCCGGCGCTCGTGTGCCCCCGAACCCCCTCTTCAGGCCGCGCGCGGCGGACCAGCCATACCAGCACGGGCGCGCCGACGATGGCCGTCACGACCCCTGCCGGCAGCTCACTCATGCCGGGGTTGATCCAGCGGCCGACCACGTCTGCCGCCAGCAGGAGCACGCCCCCCCACAGCACCGCACCCGGCAGCAGCAGATGGTGTCGCCGGAGGCCCATCAGGCGCACGATGTGGGGCACCGTCAGCCCGACGAAGCCGATGGGTCCCACCGTACTGACGGCAATGGCTGCCAGAAAGACGGCGAGCGCCACCGCCCCCAGCCGTACGGCGGCCACCCGCTGGCCCAGTGAGCTGGCGGTCGCGTCACCCAGAGAGAGCACGTCTAGCTCCCGCGCCAGCAGGAGGGCAGCAAGCGCGGCCGGGAGCAGCCGCGGTAGGGCATAATGCGCTTCGCTCCAGTCCTGCTGCAGCAAAAAGCCGGCGCCCCAGAGGAAGAGGCCGCTCGTCTCGTTTTCAAAGAGCAGCTGCAGCGCGGCTGTAAACGAGGCCAGGGCCATCGAGACGGCCATACCGGCCAGGACCAGACCGACGGGAGTGGCCCGCCGCCGCCCGGCCAGCACGTAAACCAACAGCGCCGCGCCCAGACCGCCGAAAAAGGCGGTCGTCAGCGGCGAAGGGTCGAACAGGGGCGGCGTGTAAAGGGTCGAGGCGACGAGTGCCAGATAGGCGCCGGCATTGACGCCGACGGTGGCCGGCGAGACAAGCGGATTGTTCATCGCCGTCTGCAGCAGGGCGCCGGATAATCCGAGCGCCGCCCCCGCCAGCAGGCCGACGACCACCCGGGGCAGACGCACGTGGCGCACAATGTTGTGCAGTACGTCCCCTGCGTCTGGCGCCAGCAGCGCCTGTACGATCGTCGCCGGCCCAATTTGCGCCTGCCCCTGGCCGACATGAATGACAGCCAGAAGCAAACACAGGAGCAGGCCGAGCGCGAAGACCAGCGCCGGGCGGCGCCAGCCCGTCAGGCGGCTCTCCTCCCGCGCCGCCGTCATGCCGGCTGCCGCCCGGCGCTGCGCGGTCATTCGGTCAACAGGTCAACCGTTTTCTCGACGACTAGCTCCGCTGACAAAGGACCGCCGAAGAGCCAGGTGTCGCCGCCCAGGGGATAGGTGCGGTCCTCCTGCACGAACTGCAGGCTGTTCCACACGGGGTTATCGGCCTGGTTTGCAAAGACGTCGTCGTCGCTCTGTACCACGTAGAGGAAGTTGGCGTCCTGCACCTCGGCCAGCGCCTCGATGCCCACAGTGGAGAAGCCGTACTGTTCAAAGCCGCCTTCCCAGGCATTTTCCAGCCCCAGCCGATTGAAGATCTGGACCGCCATCGAGTTGTCGGTGAATAGGCGCACCTGCGGCCCACCTTCGGCAGAGAAGGCCTGAGCGAGCACAAATTCACTGCCGATCAGACCGGCTGCTTCCAGCTGGTCATAGCCCTCGGCAAAGGTCGCTTCCATATCCGCCAGCACCTCGGAGGCCTCGCCCTGCCGCTGCACCGCTTCCGCGATGGTCAGGAATGTCTCCTCCATCTCGGCGAACTGGTCCGGCCCGGCCTCGGCGGGGTAGGGGTTAAAGATGATCGTGGGGGCGATGGACGAGAGATCCTCATAGATGGGGGCATGGCGGAACTCGACGCCGATAATCAGGTCCGGCTCTAGCGCGGCAATCGCCTCGAGGTTCGGCTCCTGCCGGGTGCCCACGTCGGTCACGTCGTCAGCCAGCTCTGGCTGAACGTTCACCCACGTTTCGTAGCCGGCAATGTCCGCTACCCCTACCGGCTGGATGCCCAGCGCCAGCAGGTCTTCTACGTAGGTCCACTCCAGCGCGACCACCCGCTCGGGGACGCCTACTATCTCCGTCTCTCCCAAAGTGTGGCTGATCGTCGTGACTTCCGGCGCCGCTTCCTCCGCTTCTACGTCAGGTTCGGCTTCAGGCTCGGCCTCCGTCTCCTCTTCGGCTTCGTCTAGCGGCTCGACTTCTGTCTCCTCCTCGAGCTCCGCCTCCGCCTCGTCTACGACTTCCTCGGCGGTCTCGGCGGCTGAGTCGATGAGGGCTGCTGACTCGCCGCCGCCGCAGGCGCTGAGCAAGGCAACGGCTGCCAGCAGGATAAGAGCGGCGATCAGGCGTTTCATCGTAAGCTGTGCTTCATTCATTTACTACTCTCCTCTTCTTCGTTGGCGCCGGGCAGACGGAGACTGCTTGCGGTCGCCGCCACGGCGCATGAATACTATCGTCTAGTAGAACGTTGGGATGCGTGGGGCGTCTACTACAGGAGGCGAGCGCGGTGCTCGCTCCGAATATCCATGATATGACTCCGGCAACGTCGCGATCATGTGCGATGATTATAGACGGGGCGGGAGAGTGAATCTACGGCAGCCGTTAATTTTATTGTTGTGGCTGTTTCACTCTCGGTTTAACAGCCCTTCAAGGGGAAGTTGGCCTTGATTCAGATGAAAGTTAACCAGGGATCAATTTTGCGCTGCACATGGGGCGGTGGCGGAGGTGCCTCACGGGCGCACATAGTTGCTCGTGTACAGCAGCCGCCCTTCCTCCGGGTGCTCGTCGAAGATTAGCACCGCCTCCGACCGTTCGCCGGGGGCCAGAAAGCGGAAGGTGAGGCTCGTGCTCTGGCTCCGACCCTCCGTCTGCTTGAGCAGGAAGTGAATAGAGACATCTTCCGCCGTGCGCCCGCCCTGGTTGACGACCGTAATCGGCAGGTAGAAAGCGCCTAGCTCGGCGCGCACCTGCTCGTAGTGCGGGATGACCTCGATGGTGGGGTCGACGGTGCTGCCCGTGATCAGATCGTAGACAATGTAGCCTGTCACGCTGAGTACGATGACGAGGCTCACCGCCAGCGTTATCCACTCTGCCTTCGTACGCGCCGCCGGGTGGCGTTCTGTCTGGGGCTGGCGCGCCTTCTCCGTGGTCATAACAGTCTCCTCCCGACTGCGCCGCCGACGGTCGCCGGCAGGCCGAGGACGACGATCTGGGTCACGACGTGCAGCAGCGGGTTTCCGAATTCGATGCGATCGAAGAGGTAGAGCGTGAGGGCCGCGATCAGGAGGGCGACACTGTAGTTCATCATGGTGTCTGTGAGGGGGTCCAGAGGTGTCGCTTCGCGCTCGCTCGGCCGCTCAGGCATAAGGCTGTTGCGGTAAATAATCATATAGGTTACCAGCAGCGAAAAGAAGATCAGAGCGAGAATGTGCCAGCTGGTTGTCCCGGCGGCGACGAACTGGATCTCGGCCGTCGACGCCAGCGGTAGGCTCAGGAAAAGGCCCCCTGCCGCGGTGACGAGAAGCTGCGTGCGCACCATCTCCCAGGAGCGCGGCTCTCTCTCGGCCCACCGGCTCACCCGCTGCCTCTTTGGCTCCTGTCGCTCCTCGGGACCGGCTCCCGCCCGCCGGCGCTCGATGCGATGGGTGACGCCGGCGCCGATGCTGGTGGGGATCGCTTCGAGGATCACCTTGGCAATGCTCTCCACGATAGGATCCCCGGCGGAAAAGCGTCCAAGCAGAGCCAAAATGATCGCCGAGCCGACAATACCGATCGCCAGGTTAAAAATCGCCTCCCCGGCTGCCACATGCCAGGGCGTATCTTCGTCCAGATAGACGAGGTGGCCGAGGACGATATTGATGCCCAGGGCGATGGCGAAGAAAGTGAGCAGCTTCCAGGCTTCGAGGTAGGTGGAGATCCACCACATCTCCATCGTGTATATGAAGGGGATGCCGAAGAGGAAGGCGCCGGCAAAGCTGCGGATAATATCGTTGAAATGGGCGCGCCAGGAGCCGGGGAGGGGGACTGCTCTTGAGGTCATTGTCACGCGCTGCGTCACTCAGAGGACGAGCTTTCCGGCTGCACCTCCGATTGTCGCCGGCAGCCCCAGCACCAGCACCAGCGAAAGCGCAGCGCCGAGCGGCATCGATAAATCGATGCGGCCGACGAGAAATAAGACGACGAGCGAGATGACGAGTGCCAGCGCGTAGCTAAAAAGGGTGTCGGCGTAGGGCCAGATCGCGGCACCCTTGCTGTTGTCGCCGCTTGGCGGCGCCTTCGGCGCTCCGGTAGCGTAAATCATGATATAGGAGATGATCAGGGACGTCGCAATGACGCCCAACTCGCGCCAGAAGTCGAGAGAGGCGGCGAGCATGGGGATCTCCCCCGTGGGCGCGAGCGGAAATGAGACAAAGAGCGCGCCGCCACTGACGGCGGCTGCGGTCTTCAACAGCGCGCTCCACGGGCCATCTGAAGGCGCGGTGTCCGCCTGCTTGTCCTGTTGGACATCCTCCTCGCTATTTTGTTCGCCCTCCTGAAGCACTTTCTTCTCCTGACTGCGTTGCCCCTGCTCATCCTGTCCCGGCCTCTGTCCACCTCCGCTGCTCTCCTGGGGGCCGGGCGACGTGTACGCCTCGAGGATTTGGGCGATGTTCGCGCCGATGGCGATCGGAATCGATAGGAGGATGATCGTCGTGACGTCGTGCTCGAAGGGCGCTTCGGTGAGTGTTACCTGCCCCAGCAACCACAGCAGGAGCGCCGCCACCACAATCGCCATGCCCTTGTTGCGCGTCGCCTGGCGGATGGTGCGGCCCAGCCCCACCTTGGAGCGCCCGTGGGCGACGATCGGCAACAGGTAGAGGTTGACCAGGAAGGCGAGGAAGAAAAAGACGAGCAGCCGCGCGATGCTCAAGTATTCCCCAATCCACCACGTCTCCATGGTGTAGAGGAAGCCCACGCCAAAGATCAGCGCCCGCGCAAGGCTCTTAATGAAGCTCTGGAGCTCCTTGACCCACTCGCTCTCTTGCTGCCGGCTTTGCAGCGCGCTTTGTGCCATGATCGTCACTTTCCTCGTCTGGGGGAGAAAATAGCACGCGGAAGGGTGTGTGTCAAACTGCTACTTTCGCATAGTACAAGAGCCTGGAAAATCCATAGCGCTCACACCGTCCACGCGCTCACCGTACGTCACAGAAGTGCAACTGCTCCCTCCATGATGCGGAGGCGCGGGCTGGGCGACTCTCTGCTACTTGTATAGGGGCCTGACTTGTGGCACACTCGGACTGCCCCACAAGCGAGACTACCGGCTGCTAGCCAGGGAGGAAACGATGAGCAACGAAGAAGTTGTCTTTAACGGCATTCACGCTCGCACCGGCCATTACTTCACGCCGCCGATGGAGGCGCAGGCGCTGGCGCGGCTGGCGCTCTCTGCGCAGGATGCCGTTCCGGAGGAGCAGAAAGCTGACCTCCAGCGGACGGCGGAGCGCTCCGTCGACTTTCGCGTCGACTTTTCCGTCGACCCCACGCGCCTCGATCAGACGGGGTGGGGCGTCATCTTTGCCGCCCGTGATCCCCAGGCGCAGGCGCTCTACGATGCGCTTGCGGTGCTCCTCGAACACCGTCGCGAGCAGGCAGGCGACCTCTACCGTGAGTACTTTGGCGGCGGCGGCAGCGCGCAGCGCCAGTTGGGTTATCTGGAAGGGGAGAGCAAAATTGACTTTCTCCGCGAGCGGGGCGCCAACACGGAGGGCGTCGTCTTTCCCCAACAGATGCCCTACTATCTGCTCATCGTAGGGAGCCCGGAGCTGATCCCTTTTGCGTTCCAGTACCAGCTCGACGTGCAGTATGCGGTGGGGCGCATCCACTTCGACGCGCTGGAGGAGTACAGTTACTACGCCCAAAGCGTGGTCGCGGCGGAGAACGGGACGCTGGCGCTGCCCCGCCGGGCGGTCTTTTTCAGCGTGACGCACGACGGCGACGACCGGGCGACGGAGCTCAGCAACAGCGAGCTCGTGCAACCGTTGCACGCTGCTCTCGGCGAAAAGGTGGACGATTGGGCGCTGGAGCTGATCAAGGAGGATGCGGCGCACAAAGATGCGCTCCACGCTCTGGTTAATGGCGCCGAGGCGCCCGGCCTCCTCTTAACCGCCAGCCACGGCCTCGGCTTTGACGCCGACGATCCGCTTCAGGAGCGCCACCAGGGCGCGCTGCTGTGCAGCAACTGGGAGACGTTCACGCCGACGCAGCCGAAAAGCTACTTTTCCGCCGACGACGTGAGCGAAGATGCGCGGCTGCATGGGCTGATTGCCTTCAACTTTGCCTGTTTCGGCGCCGGGACGCCGGTGAAGGATGAATTCGACCATGTGCCCGGCCTGCAGAACAAACCACAGTTGGCGCGGCGCCCATTCGTGTCGCGCCTGCCGCAGAAGCTGCTGGCTCACCCCAAAGGGGGTGCTCTGGCGGTCGTGGGCCACGTCAACCGCGCCTGGAGCACCTCTTTCACCTACCGTTCCGCACCCCAGCTCAACGTCTTCGACGAAGCTTTTCGCAAGCTCTTCTTTCAATTCCCGGTCGGCAATGCGATCGAGAGCTTTAACGAACGCTACGCCTCGAGCGCTGCTTCCCTCACCAACGCGCTGGCGCCGGTGCGTGATTTGATCAAAGCTGGATCTGACGTGCCTGCTCATCTCATTCAAAACGCCGGTGGCCTCTGGACGGCACAAAACGATGCGCGCAACTACATTATTCTCGGCGACCCCGCCGTGCGCCTCATGCTGCAGCAGAAGGAAGAGGCGCCCCAGCGGGAGGTGTTGACGCTGGTGAAGCTCTCGGTAGACGAGCGTGGCGGCGCAACAGAGCAGCAGAGGCCCACAGGTGCGGCGGAGGGCGAGGTGGGTACCCCTGAACCGGAGGGACAGTTAGCCGCCGGCCCCGGCGGCGCTGTGCCGCTGCAGGAAGCGCATCCGGGCGCGGCGGAGGTCGCCGGCCGCGATATGGAGGGCGCGCAACGGGCGACCGTCGAGAGCGCCGGCGAGATGGCGCCTGCCACGACTGCCGGCGGCGCCGAGCCTGCGGACTTCGGCCTCTTCAGCCGCGAGGAGGGTAGAGGCGAGCTGGACGAACTGCGCCGCACGCTCGCCGACTTTATGCGGAAGCTGGGCGAGGCGGTCGCCAGCTTTACGGCCGACGTCAGCAGCCTGGAGGTGAAAACCTACACCACCGGCGATCTGGAGGATCTTGACGAGCTGGCGTTCGATATCCGGACGAAGCGGTTCAGTGGCCCTGAAAAGCCACGTTTGCGCGCCCTGACCTTCATCAGCCTCGACGGCGACCAGATTTCGGTGATCCCCGAGGATGACGAGGAGCTATGGCGGCTGCACAACGAGATTGTGGCCCAGGCGCAGGCCAACCGCGCCGCCCTGCTGCGGGCGATGATGTCGGCGGTGAGCGGGCTGACGCGCATCGAGTGATGCGGCTGGAGCGGGAACGAAAGGCATGAACGATAGGCGCCCGCCCTTTGAGATCGAAAACGGCCCCGGCGGCGACGAGCCGCTGCTCGGGCTCTGGTCGCCGCACCCGTCCGAGACAGGGGCGCTCTCTTTCGGGATGCGCGGCGCAGCAGGAGCGCCTGTCCAGCCCCGGCCGGTCATCTGGCGGGCCAACCTGGCAGGTGAGCGGGCGTCGCTGGCCCAGCTCGCCGCTGCCGAGCGGCAACTCGCCGGTGCCGCGCGTGGGCTGGCGGCAGCAGAGAGGGGGCTGAAGCGGTTGGCGGCAACTGGCGCGGTCACGGCGGCTGCGGCAGAGGCGCCCGCCGTCTCTTTTGGCGTGACCACAGCCCCGGCCGGCGCCATCGGCCCGCTGGAGCGCGAGCTGTGGCAGGCGCTGAGGGGCGAAGCGCCTGCCGGACCACTCTCCTTCGACGTGGGCGCGCCCCGGCCGGGAACGGAGGCCTGGCGACAGGCGGCAGAGCGCTTCCGCGACTGGCTGCGCCGCCTGACGCGCTTTCTGGTCCACTTCGCCTGGATCGAGACGCGGGAACAGGGCCGGCTCGTGGGGCGCACGGCGCTCAGTTGGGATGGCGATTGCGCCGCCTTCTGGACGCCCAGCGCCGGGGGAGACCAGCGCCGACGGCACCAGCGGCAGGTCTCCATCACGCTCCGCTCGCGCCAGACTCTGTTCGAGGTGCTCGCGCTGACCCTCTCGCTCGCCGGTCGTGTGGCTGTTGCGGCTGCCGCGCCCGGCGGCGTTCTAGCTGCCCTGCCACTCGTGTGGCGCTACATCAATCGGATGATCGATCTGCGCGGGCGCCGGCCGGCCTGACCGCGTGCTTCGGCGTCCTACCTGTAACTAGCAATAGGAGATGACCCAATGGCCAAGGAATGGGAAGCAACACTGACCGATCTGATGCAGTCGGTAGCGCGGCAGATTCGTGACAGCGCCGAGCTGTCGGTGGTTACGAAGTACGTGCTCGCCGAGCGGCTGCCGGGGCGCACTGTCGAGGAGTTGGGGGAAGGGGAGGGGGAGGACAGCGCCGACCGGCTCGCCGAACGGCTCAAGCGACTGGAGGCCGAGGCAGTCGCACTGACGGAGATGCGCTGGGACGGGGACTTCACCGCGATCGTGCCCGTGAACGGCGCGCCCGCGGTCTCTGGCGAGGAGGGTGAGGTGGAAACGAATCCCCGCCTCACCGTCGACGGTGACCTCTACGATCTCCACCTACAGCACGTCGAAGCGGCCAAAGCGTACCGCCGGGAGCTGATTGACTGGATCCTACGGGCGGTGAACGAATTACGATAAATGATGCCTCCGGTGACACTCTGCCAGAGTCGGCTCTCTTCCATTGACGAGAGCGATCCGCGGCAGGTGTCGTCGCGCTTCACCGTGCTCGTTGGGTGACCCTGGCTCATCCCAGCGGGTTCAGTTGGCTCATCTCCCGTTCAGTCTCTTGACAAAACAGACAAAGACTACTATCATTAGCTTTAAAAGCTAACATAGTTAGTCTTGGAGAACGAGATGAACATTAGCGTCGAACAACCTGCACACAGCCGCATCACAGTCCCCAACCTGCTCCTCCGCCTGGAGGGTCTGACCATTCTGGCAGCGGCAATCTTGCTCTACCGGCAGCAGGACGCCGGCTGGCTACTCTTTTTGCTCCTCTTGCTGGCCCCTGACCTGGGGATGCTGGGGTACGTGGTCGATACGCGCGTGGGCGCACTAACCTACAACGCGCTCCACACCCTCCTCGCGCCGCTGTTGCTGGCGGCGGTGGCAGGCTGGCTGAGCAGCGGCCTGCTGCTCTCGCTGGCCCTGATCTGGCTGGCTCACATCGGCCTCGACCGGGCTCTAGGCTATGGGTTGAAGTATGGCGACAGTTTCCACGGCAACCACCTGACGGCGCTCTGATGCCTTACCCATCACAGGTGGACCGGGAGGAGATCGTGCGCCAGGCGCGTGCCCTCATCGAGCGGGAGGGGGAGGCAGCCTTTTCGATGAGCGCACTCGCTACTTCTCTGGGGGTCAAAGCGCCCTCGCTCTATCGCTACGTCGACGGGCGCGATAACCTGCTACAGGCGGTAAATCTGGAGACGCTGCGCCGCCTCTTTGCCGCCTTTGACGAGGCGCTGACCGATGCGCCGGAAGAGCCGGCCGCGCGGCTCGTGGCCCTTGCGCATGCTTACCGCGCCTTTGCCCATGCCAATCCGTGCAGCTATGAGCTGGCCTTTACAAGCAGCGGCGTGCGCCGGCCGGATGAGGAGATACTGCTGCAGATGGTGCTGCCTCTGCAGGAGATCATGGCTGGAATTACGGGGAAGCCCCTCAGCCTCGCCGCGCTTCGCGGGCTGCTGGCGCTCATTCACGGCTTCGTGATGCTGGAGCTGAACGAGCAGCTACAGCGTGGCGGCGATTTACGGAGCGATTTCGGTCAGAGCGTGGCGGCCTATCTGCGCGGCTGGCAGAAGCGGAGTCGAGAAGGCCCCTAGGGTAGGGGCAGTCTGCCTTCTACTCCTCCAGTGGTCGCAATCTGTACAGAACCCAGGGCATCAGCTCGGCTACCGTCGGGTGGGTCAGCACCGCCTTCCGAAAAAGCTTGTACGATTTTCCGGTGTACATAAACGGCGTGAACATGTTGACGATCTCGTCGCCGCCAATGCCCAGGATGGCGACGCCCAGAAACTCCTCCGTATCGCCGTCGACCAGGATCTTGACCATGCCCGCCGTTTCACCCTTTTCTCGCGCCCGAGCGATGGCACGCATGGGCATCGTCCCCATGAGGACGTTGCGCCCGCTGGCGAGTGCCTCTTTCGCGCTCATTCCGACGCGGCCCAGCGGCGGGTCGGTGAACAACGCGTAGGTGACGATGCGGTCGCCGAGGCGGCGATCGTCTTCGCCGCTGTAGGTGTCCCAGAAGATTTCGCCGTCGTTCACCGCCGTGTGGGTGAAGGCACCTTCACCGTTTATATCGCCGACGGCGAAGATGTGGGGGACGTTGGTCTGCATGATGTCGTTCACGGCGATGTAGCCTTGCTCATCAACTTCCACGCCGGCCGCTTCCAGGTTCAGCCGGTCGCTGTTCGGCCGGCGGCCCACCGCCAGCAGCAGGTGCGTGCCGCGAACCTGCCTTGGCTGGCCGTCCTGCTCAAAGAAGACGGCGATCTTCTCGTCTCCTTCCTGTGCCAGCCGCTTCACATGCGCCCCGAGGTGAACGGTCACGCCTTCATCCTCCAGTATCTCCTGAACCTTCTCGGCAATGTCGGCGTCTTCGCGGAAGATCAGCTGCGGGCCGGCTTCGAGGATGGTGACCTCGCTCCCCAGCCGGCGAAACGCCTGTCCAAATTCGAGGCTGATGTAGCTGCCGCCGACGATGATAAGGTGGGGCGGCAGTTCCTCCAGCTCCAGAATGCGGACGTTGTTGAGCCAGTTCACCACTTCGATGCCGGGAAGCGCGATCTCCCGCGGGCGTCCACCGGCGTTGATGACGATCGTCTCTCCTTCGATCAGCTCGTCGCCGACGCGTACCGTATGCGGGTCTGCAAAGGTGGCGTAGTGGGGGTAGATGTCGACGCCCTCCAT
>JAWVYW010000093.1:0-14905 GCA_033722535.1 Promineifilaceae bacterium (SeqCode) | reverse complement strand
TGCAAGAAGCGCTCGAGGCAGGGGAGCTGCGCGCGCAGGCGTTGGTGCCGCTGGCGGACAAACAAGTCATTCCCGCCGGCTCCACGGGGCTGGCCCGGCCGGACGAGCTCTTTTTCGCCGATGCACCTGAGATTGCCGCCCGTTTCTCCGCTCTGGATGCTCATCTCGTTCCCCCCGAGCATCCGCAGGCCGCGGCCTGGGCGCATGCCGGCGTGCGCCCGCTCTCCGCTGCCGTCACAGTCGCCGCGCTCGCCCCGGGTGAGGGCGAACCAGCGCCCACCCTACAGGCGCGGCTCCTCCAACGCATGCCGCTCATTCGCCGGGTCGCCCGCGGTGAGGGAGCGCCGGAAGACGCGCTAGGCTTCCTGAATGCGATTCGCATAGTGAATGTAGAGAAGCTGCAACAGGAATACCGGCTGGCGCTGGGTGAAGATATGCGCCGCAGCGCGCCGGAGCCGGTGCAGGCCCTGCTCGTCCTGGGGGAGGGGGTGCTATACGTGGAAGGTCGTGTGCCGCCGCCGTGGCTACCTATCGCCCGCGAGCTGGCGCGCGAGATTGCACAGACGATGGCCCGCGGCCCTGGCCGGGCCCAACCGGTCGGTGGCATGACGCTGGCGATCCGGGAAGTGCTGGTGGCGGAGAGCCCGACTGCGGCGGAGGAGACGCTGGATGCCCTGGGCTACCCGGATTGAAGTTCCACGCCGGTGTTCTCTTTCGGCGACTCAGGATGCTCGGCACGCTCGCGCTCGTATGCGCTATACAATGCAGCGGCTGGTCTAGTCGCGCACCACTAGCTCCATCGGTATCTGGGGCAAAACTGTTCCTTGAGGCCAGCAACCTTATGGCCAAAGATGATCAGCGCTACCTGCCGCGCCGCCTGAAACATCTCCGGAGGCATGTTACCGGCGAGGACGATCAGGCCGCCATGGGCCGGGATGCTCAGGCGGCGACAGAGTAGGCGGAAGCAAGCGGCTGTCCGGCCGCGCCCGCTATAGCGACGATTTCCGCGTTTTCGCCATTGAATGGGAGCAAGAAGAGATCCGCTGCTCCATGGATGGAGAGGAATATTTCCGCCTCACGCCGGCGCGTGTCCCCGGCGAGTCGGTCTTCGACCACCCCTTTTTCCTGATCCTCAACGTGGCCGTAGGCGGCCGGTGGGCTGGCTATCCCGACCGCATCGCCACCTTTCCCCGGGCAATGCGCGTCGACTACGTGCGCATCTCTGAGGCAGCAGATTAGACGCCGATATCCTCGTTCCACAGCTCAGGGTGCTCGGCGATGAACTGCTCCATCATCTGGATGCACGCCTCATCCTGCAGGATCTCCAGCTCGACGCCGCGCGAGCGGACGTAATCCTCCGGCCCCTGAAATGTTTTGTTCTCGCCGACGACCACGCGCGGGATCTTGTAGAGGAGCACGGTGCCGCTACACATGTCGCAGGGGGAGAGGGTGGAGTAGAGGGTGGCGCGGGCGTAGTCGCTGGCCTTGAGCCGGCCGGCGTTTTCCAGGCAGTCCATTTCGGCGTGGAGGATGGCGCTCCCCTGCTGTACGCGCCGGTTGTGGCCGCGCCCGACGATCTCGCCGTCGATGACGAGCACCGAGCCAATCGGAATTCCCCCTTCCGCCAGCCCCTGGTGCGCCTCTTCGATTGCTGCCTGCATGAACTTATTCATAATCTGTCTCCTGCTAACTGGGTGCTAGATTTCGCTTCGTGATCTCCGGGAGGCTTAGGAATAGTCTTCCAGCACCAAAATCGCCGAGCGAGCCTCCCGGGGTTTTCTTCTGCGCTCACTCGCGCCGGTACGGTTTGAGGTAGGCGCCCGGGTAGGTGACGTGGCGCCCGGCGAGGGCCAGGGCGAGGATGGTGACGAGGTAGGGCAGGGCGAGGAAGAGCTCGAAGGGGAGGTCGAAGCCCAGCGTCTGCAGGCGCAGCTGCAGGGCGTAGACGCCACCGAAGAGCAGGGCGCCCCACGTGGCCCGGATCGGGTGCCAGCGGGCGAAGATGACCAGGGCGATGCACACCCAGCCCCGGCCGGCGATGATGCCGGGCGTGAAGGCGCCAAGCTGGGCCAGCGAGAGGAAAGCGCCGCCGACGGCCATCAACATGCCACCCAGACCGAGCACAAAATAACGAATGCCATAGACGCTGAGTCCGGCGGCGTCCACCGCTTCCGGATTCTCGCCCACCGCCCGCACCTGGAGACCAAAGGAGGTACGGAACAGCAGCCACCAGCTCAGCGGCACCAGCACCAGAAAGGCAATGTACGTCAGGAGGTACTGGTTAAAAATTGGACCGAGCATGGGCACATTGGCGAAGGGCGAAAGCTGGTTGAAGGGATCGATCGAAGGCAGCACGTCCTGCTGGCCGAAGACGAGGCGGAATCCGAGCAGGGAAAGGCTGATCGAGAGCAGAGTAATACCGAGGCCGGCGACGTGCTGGTTGACGCCCAGCGTGACGCTGAAAAGGCCCATCAGCAGCCCCATCAGCAGCCCCGCGCCCATCGCCGCCGCCAGCCCCACCCATAGATAGGCGCCGACGCCGGCGGCCGCCGCCTGGGCGGCGACGGCGAAGCCGATGAAGGCGCCGAGGAACATGATCCCCTCGATGCCGAGGTTGAGGATACCGGCGCGCTCTGTGAAAAGTTCGCCGACGGTGGCGTAGAGCAAGGGGGTGGCCACGCGTAGCGTCGCGGCGATGAGACCGACGAGAAAGGTGGCGGAGAGCACTGTTTCCATGGCAGATCAGGTAGGTTGGCGGCGACGGATCGTCACCCGATAACGTTGCAGCAGGAGCACGGCGAGGGTCACCAGCAGCAGCGTCGCCTGGATCACGTCGCCCAGATACGCTGGCACCCCCAGGGCGCGGCTGACCGTCTGCGCGCCGGTATCGATGAGGCCGATAAAGATGGCGGCGAGGGCCACCCCCACGGCGTTCAGCGCGCCGAGGGTGGCGATGATGATTCCGGTGTAGCCATAGCCGGGCGAGATGGCGTCGATCAGGTGGTAATGAATACCCGCGACCTCGCTCGCGCCAGCCAGCCCGGCGATGCCCCCGCTGACGAGGGCGACGATGAAGGTGGTACGCTCGACGCCGATGCCCGAAAAGCGCGCCGCCGCCGAATTGAGCCCGACCGCGCGCATCTTGACGCCAAAGGTCGTGCGGGTGAGCACGAACCACAGGATGAAGACGACGCCCAGCGCCACGAGGAAACCCAGGTGCAGCCGCGAGCGCGGAATCAGCTTGGGAAAAATGGCCGAGGGGGCGATATCCGGCGACTGGGGCCACTGCGAGATGGGATCGCGCCACGGGCCGTTGAGCAGGGCGCTGACGAAATAGATGGCGACGTAGTTGAGCAGCAGCGTGGTGACCACCTCGTC
This sequence comes from Promineifilaceae bacterium (SeqCode), assembly GCA_033722535.1. Lineage (GTDB taxonomy): Bacteria > Chloroflexota > Anaerolineae > Promineifilales > Promineifilaceae > JAAYYY01. The sequence continues at coordinate 11,527 of JAWVYW010000093.1, read as the reverse complement.
GATCTTCAGCCGCACCTTCATCAGCGCCGGCACCACGGCCCAGAGGAGACCGGCGGCAAAGCCGGCGACGATAACCAGCGGCACGGCAATCCACGCCGGCTGGCCGTGCATCTGCAGGCCGACCGCCGTCGCCGCCGTGGCCCCCATGTAGAGTTGGCCCTCGGCGCCGATATTCCAGTAGCCGCCGGCAAAGGCAAAGGCGACCGCCGTGCCCGTCAGCAGCAGCGGCGTCGCTTTGACCAGCACTTCGATCAGGCGTACGCGGCTCGACAGGGGGTCTAACAGGAAATAGTAGGTTGCCGCGAGGGGGTTGGCATCCGCTGCCAGCACGAGGCCCACCGTCAGCAGGAAGGTCAGGAAAATGCTGATGAAGGGAATCAACGAGCGCAGCCAGACCGGCGCCGGGAGCCGTTCGATTTGCACCCGCATCAGGCCTGCACCCCGGCCATCAGCAGGCCCAACTGTTCTACCGTTGCCTCCGCCGGTTTGAGAACTCCCATAATCTCTCCTTCGTAGATGACGGCGATACGATCTGAGAGCGCCAGGACTTCGTCGAGATCTTCTGAGATCAACAACACACCCGCGCCCTGGTCCGTCTGTTCCAGCAGGCGGCGGCGTACGTAGCTCGTGGCGCCGACGTCCAACCCGCGACTCGGCTGGGAGACGACGAGCACGCGCGGATGGCGGGCCAGCACGCGCGCCAGGATCACTTTCTGCAGGTTACCGCCGGAGAGGGTGCGGATGGCGTCGTCTGGTCGGGCCTTGATCTGGTACTCGTCGATCAGCTTCTGCGCGTAGGCCCGCATCTGGCGGCGGTCGAGCTGCCCGCGCCGGGTGAAGTCGCCCAGATGCTCGAGGGCGATATTCTGGGCCACCGTCATCTCGGAGACGACATTGGCCCGGCCGTCCTCGGGAATGCGCCCCACGCCCGCCGCCATGATGGCATCGGGGTTGGCGTTGGTCACGTCCCGACCGTGCACCAGCACCCGCCCCCTGTGCACCGCACGCGTCCCCGACAGCACCTCGGCCAGCTCCGCCTGCCCGTTGCCGGAGACGCCCGCCAGCCCCAGCACCTCGCCGGCGCGAACGGTCAACGAAACCCTCTTGAGCGCCGGCTGCCCGTCGTTATTGAGGGCGGTGACCTCCTCCAGAACGAGCGCCCTCTCCGCTACCTGATGCCCATTTTCCCGCTCCGGAATGTTGAATGTCGCGCGACCGACCATCATCCGCGCCAGCTCTGCCTGATCGGTTTCGCGGGTGATAACGGTGCCCGCTACGCGGCCGTCGCGCAGCACCGTCACGCGGTTAGTGATAGCCATCACTTCGTGCAGCTTGTGGGTGATGAAGACCACCGACAGGCCCTGCTCCTGGAGGCGGCGCAGGCTGTCAAAGAGCTGCTCGACCTCCTGGGGTACGAGCACGGCGGTCGGTTCGTCGAGGATGAGAACCTCCGCGTGACGGTAGAGCGCCTTCAGGATCTCCACCCGCTGTTGCTCGCCAACCGACAGATCCTCTACCAGCGCACGGGGGTTAATAGAGAGGCCAAAGCGTTCCGCCGCGGCGGCCACTTTCTGGTGCGCGGCCTTGAGGTTGAGGCGCAGGCCGTCGGTGGTGCCGAGGATCACATTCTCGGTCACCGTCATCGGGGGCACGAGGGCGAAGTGCTGGGTTACCATGCCGATGCCCAGCGCGATGGCGTCGCGCGGCGAGCGGATTGCCACCGGCTCGCCGCGCACCCAGATCTGCCCCGCATCCTCCTGATAGAGGCCGTAGAGGATGCGCATCAGCGTCGTCTTACCGGCGCCATTCTCGCCTAACAGCGCGTGGATTTCACGTTCGCGCAGTGTGAAATCGACCGCTTTGTTGGCCACGACATCGCCAAAGCGCTTGGTGATGTCGCGCATGGCTACCACTGGCGGCGCCTGATTCATGCCTCTAACCGTTCGCTACAAGGAATCCCTTCCCTCAGCTCTCACTGAGCATCAACTGTCGCCGAGCGTAACCGATGCAGGCGGCTGGGCCTCGTCGATGACCACCCGGAACAGGCCGCTGCGGATCTCTTCCTCGCGCTCCTGTACCATCTCGATCAACTCCTGCGGCACGCCGCCGACCACGTCAGTGTTGATCGGGGCGAGCGTGGCGCCGCCCTTCGCCATCATGCTGAAATCCTTTAGATCCTGGGCAGTGTACGTTCCACCCTCGACCTGCGTGAGAATGTAGTCCACCGTCGGCTCCATGTGCCAGACTGGTCCGCTAACGACGTAATTCGGCGCCAGATCGGTCTGATCGCTCATGTTGCCGAAGGCGTAGAGGTTGTTCTCGGCGGCGGCTTCGATGACGCCAAAGCGCTCGGCAAAGAGGACGTCGGCGCCGGCGTCGATCTGGGCCAGGGCCGCTTCTTTAGCTGCGGCGGGGTCGAACCAGCTGTTGATAAAGGTCGTCAGCACCTGGACGTCCGGGTTGACTTCTTGGGCGCCGGCGATGAAGGCGTTGGTGATACGGTTCACTTCGGGAACCGGATAGCCGCCGACGACGCCGATGATGTTTGTCTCCGTCATTCCACCAGCCAGCATGCCAGAGAGGTAAGCCGGCTCGTGGATCCAGTTGTCGAAAACGGCAAAATTCGGTTCCGCCGGCCCGCCGCCGGAGCCAAAGACGAAGGCGATCTGCGGATAATCGGCGGCGACGCGGCGCACCGCCTCCTCATTCCCGAAGGCGTCGCCGAAGATGATATCTGGCTCGCGCTCCTCGGCGACCTCGCGCAGGATGCGCTCCATGTCGCCGGCGTAGCCGATATCGTCGGTGAAGTCGTAGGTAATCCGCCCTTCTTCCTCAGCCTCGTTTAGAGCGGTGTGGATCACGCCGTCCCAGGGCTCTTCAATGGCCGTGGCATAGGCGCCGAAAACGTCGAGCGGCCCCTCGGCCTCGTCCGCTGTCTCCTCCACCGCCGCTTCCGGCGATGCGCAGGCTGCCAGCGCAAGAACAAGTACAAGCAGGGTTAAAAGAACCGTCCGTTTCATCTTCCTCCTCCTCGTGAAGAAATAAACAAAAACGACAACAGGTTGGCTGCGATGCTGGTTCAGTGAGCGCCGGGGGGATTATAGCGAATTTTGTTGTACTGTCCAACAGGAGACTGCCGCTTTAGAAGGGGCTGTCCTGAATTAGGCTCTGCAGCCACTCGTTGAGCCAGCTCAGGGCGTCGTCAAACTTATTTTTCGGCAGCTCCTTGTAGCTGTTGATGCTGTAGCGGCGGTAGAGCTCGCCGTAGACGCCGCCATACTCGTTGCGGCCCGTCCGTTGCCCCAGCTCGTGCGCCACGGCCTTCACCGCTTGGCTGATCTGGCTCGCCTGTTCGGGCGTAATCGCATGGCGCGGGTCGCCCAGCGCAAGCTCCACTTGCTCTAATCGCGTCTCGTGCTCGTCCAGCCGCCCCTCGTGATGCTCCAGCCGCAGATCCTGCGTCTCCAGGTGCGCCTCGAGCATGATCTGGTTGCGCGCCAGCCGGATCATCGCCTGCAACATGCGGTACGCCTCTACCGCCTCCGAACGGCTTTGCTGCAGCAGCTCCTCGAACGTGTCGCTCGTGGCCGTCGTCGAAAGACGCCCTTCCTCGAAGGCGTCGTAGAGCACGCGGTAACAGTCGCGCTGGTAGCGGATTACGCGCGGGCGCACCGTCTCCTTGACACGATTGGCGTTGATGCCAAAGAGCCAGCCGTTGAGCATGTCCAACGGCAGGCAGGGCATCTCCTGTGGTCCACCGGCGGTGACCACACGGATCGTCACCACCTCGTCAGACAGTACCGGGTCGTTGCGCAGCCGCCGCAGCTGTCCGCTCCAGTCGAGGCCCATCACCTCCGCCAGCGGCCGCACCGGCACGTAGACCTGCGCCCGCTCCCTCTGGGAGACGCGGACGGCGGTAATCTCATCGTCGTAAAAGAGGACCTCTTTCTGCTCGATCGGTACCAGCGCCTGTTCGGAATCGCTCATGCTTGTGTTCTGTCCTTGTGCCATGCTGCGTCGCTCTTTTCAAGGGGGTGGACCTAAGTCCACCCCTTGGGGTGGCCGCCCACGCCGATGATGGATCGTTAATGTGGCGGCCACCGCCCCTGCGCTATTATAAGCAGATGGCACACGTTGCACACCGTTTCCCTATACGCCCAGTTGGGGTTGCGCTCCTCGGGCTGGTGGCCGTCGTTGCCCTTTTCATTGCCTACGTGGCCTTCGACGTTTACTGGTTTGCGCAGCAGGACCAGGCGCGCACAGCCGACGCAGCCATCGTCCTCGGCGCCGCCGCCTACGGGCAGCGGCCGTCGCCCGTCCTGCGGGAACGGATCAACCACGCGCTGCTGCTCTACGAACAGGGATACGTGGAAAGCGTTATCTTCACCGGGGGCCAGGGCGATCCCGGGGAGCCGTCGGAAGGGGAGGTCGCCGCCCGCTACGCGCTCGCCCGCGGCCTCCCGGCCGAGGCGATTGTTGTGGAGACGACCTCCACCAGCACGCGCGAGAACTTGGCCAACGCCCAGGCGCTGGCTGCCGCGCAGGGGTTGGATAGCTTCCTGCTGGTCAGCACTCCCTTCCACATGCGTCGCGCCGTGGCGGTGGCCGGCGATCTGGGGATGGAGGTCTACTCCTCGCCGACACGGACCATCCCCTGGATCAGCCCCTTTACCCGCTTCCGGGCCTACGCGCGCGAGGTGGTAGGTTACCTCGCCTATCTGTTGCCACGCACCACCTGAATCGCGGCGAGGGAGCGGACCACGCCATCGGAGCGGCAACGGCTGGCACCCGCTCAGACTTGACGCACAGTAGGTGAATCTTTTATGGTAGGGGATAAGAGGGAACATTGTTTCACCGCTCCACCAGCCACTTCCCTGTACCGCCACATACAGTACAGCCTGGGAGAGAATGATGGCACCCGATCTGTGGTCACTCTACGCCCTGATGAAGATGAGCCGCCTCTTTGAGGAGACGGTCACTCAGCTCTGGCAGGAGGGACTGATCTCCGGTGAAATGCACCTCGGTACTGGAGAGGAGGCGATCGTCGCCGGCGTGCTGGACCACGTGCAGGAGGGGGATGCCCTGGCGCTCGATCACCGGGCGACGCCCGCTTTGCTGATGCGCGGCGTCGACCCCGTCCTGATTCTGCGCGAGTTGCTGGGCCATGAAGAGGGGCTATGCAGAGGGCAGGGGGGCCATATGCACCTCTTCTCCCACGAGCATCTCGCTGCCTCCTCGGGCATTGTCGGCGCCTCCGGCCCGGCCGCGGCCGGTTTTGCGCTGGCGGGACAGTACTTACGCCCCCGCGCCATCGCCGTCGCCTTCTTCGGCGAGGGGGCGATGAATCAGGGGATGCTGCTTGAGGCGTTGAACCTGGCCGCCGTCTGGCGGCTGCCGGTGCTTTTCGTGTGCAAAGACGATAACTGGTCTATTACCTCTGACTCCAGTCAACTTACCGGCGGCAACCTCTGTCAGCGCGTCGAGGGTCTGGGTGTCCCTTACACGGTGGTCGACGGCACTGACGTTGCCGCCGTCTGGGAAGCGGCGGGAGAGAGCATCGAGCGCATCCGCGACGGGCACGGCCCTTCTTTTCTCCACGCCAGCTGCGTTCATCTCGAAGCCCATTTCCTGGGCTATCAGCTGGTGCGTGCCGCGCGCAAGCCCCTGCAGGAAGTGCCGCGCATCGCGCGGCCGCTGCTGAAATCATTTTTCCGGCCGGGAGGAGCGTCGTTACGCATGCGCCGGCAGGGGCTGCAGGAGGTACTCTCTGCCCTGCTGACCACACACCGCGACCCGCGCCGCTCGACCGCCAACGATCCGCTCATACGAGCCCGTAGGGCGCTGGTGTCTGAGCCGCAACGGCTGCGGGAGTTGGAAGAAGACGTCGAGCGCGAGATAGCTGCGATCCTCTCTGCTGTCGTCGAGGAGGGCTCCGGATGAAGACGATGTTTTTTACAGAAGCGATCGACGATGCGCTGGGGCAGGCGATGGCCGCAGACCCGCGTGTTATCGTCTTCGGCGAAGATGTTCCCCTGCTGCGCCGTAATTTGCTGGTACGCTTTGGACCAGAACGCGTGCGAGCCACCCCGATCAGCGAGAGTGCCTTCGTCGGGGCCGGTGTTGCCGCTGCCATGGCCGGCCTGCGACCGGTTGTCGAGTTGTACATGGTGGATTTCGCCAGCGTGGCCATGGACGCCCTGTTGAACCATGCTGCCAAGGTGGAGAGCTTTTCAGGCGGTCAGTGGCAGGCGCCGCTGGTGGTACGCGCCCCCTGTGGCGGCGGGTACGGCGATGGCGGGCAGCACGAGCAGTCTTTGTGGGGCTGGCTGGCCCACATTCCGGGGCTGGTGGTCCTGGTGCCCTCGACGCCGGCGGACGCGGGCGGCCTGATGCTGGCTGCCCTGGAATGGGATGGGCCGGTCGTCTTTCTCGAACACAAGCTGCTGTCCGAGAGCTGGCTGGAGTTCATGGGCTCCGGCGGGCGCACGACGGTCCGGTACGACGTGCCCGCGGCCGGGGCCAGAGGGCCCGTGCCTCGGGAATGGCAGCCGGTGCCACTGGGAGAGGCGGCGCTGCGCAAGGAAGGGAGCGATGTGGCGTTCGTAAGCGTGGGCGTCGGCGTGCATCGCTGCCTGGAGGCGGCGCAGGCGCTGGAAGGCGAAGGGATCACAGCAGCCGTCCTCGACCTGCGGACTGTCTCTCCGCTGGATCGCGCAACTTTCTGTGAGCTCGTCGCCCGCACCGGACGCCTGGTGGTCGTCGACGAAGATTACGAGCGCTTTGGCCTCTCTGGCGAGCTTTCGGCGGTGGCGCTGGAGGCGGGACTGTCCTTCAGCTATGCCCGCGTCTGTACGGAAACGACCATCCCTTACGCCCGCCACCTGGAGGATCAGACGCTGCCCGGTACGGAGCGAATTGTCGCCGCCGCCAGACAGCTCCTGTAGAGACTGGGAACGGACCGCGGCTCAGGCCGGCCAGATTTTCCGCCCGCCTCCCTCCGGCGTGATAGCGTCGACCTCCGCCAGCGTCTCCTCGTCGAGCAGGGGCATCGTCCCCACGGCGAAGTTTTCCCGCGCCTGGCGCGTGTTCTTGATGCCGGGGATGACGGTCGTGATCGCGGGGTGAGCGACAGTGAATCGCAGCGCAAACTGGGTCAGGCTCTGCCCGTCGCCGACCACAGCTTGCAGCCGGTCCACCTTGGCGAGGTCGTCGAGGAAGATCTCGTACTCGTCGGGGTTCTCGTGCCAGCGGCGACGGAAGTCCCCCTCTTCAAAGCGAGTGTCAGCATCGTACTTGCCGGTGAGAATGCCCATCGCCAGCGGGCCGCGGACGATGACGCCGATGTTGTGCTCCTGGCAGTAAGGGAGGATCTCCTCTTCCGCGGTGCGGTTCAGGATGCTGTAGTCGATCTGCAAGCTGGCGCAGCCGCCGTCGCGGTTGAACGCCCGCAGATAGTCAAAGTCGCTGGTGCTGACCCCGTAGGCGCGGATTTTGCCCTGCTGTTGCAGGCGTTGGAACCCTTCGAGGAAGATGTCCAGATTCGGCTCCCGGAAGTCGATGTGGCTCTGGAGGAGGTCGATCGTCTCGATCTGCAGGCGGCGCAGGTTGCCCTCTACGCCGGCGATGAACTTATCGACGGTGTCGTAGGCGCTGCGCCCTCTCTCGTCGTCAAAGCCGCGCCAGCCGATCTTGGTGGCGACGACGAACTGGTCGCGCCGCCCCTGCATCGCGCGCCCCAGCAGCTCCTCGCTGTGGCCCATGCCGTAGACGTCGGCGGTGTCGAAGAAGTTGACGCCGGCATCCAGCGCGTAGTCGATGGCGTCGAGGATCCCTCGGTCGTCGATTTCTCCCCATTCGTCGCCGCCGGCGGCCCAGAGGCCAAAGCCGACGATGCTGATGTCGAGACCGCTCTTGCCGAGTGTCCGGCGAGGAATAGTGTTGTCAGTCATTTTTCGCTCCTTTGTCTTCTGCCCCTCTGGGCAGCGTGTGTTTGTTCATCTGTGTGCTGTTCAGAAAGCAGCGCCTAGATATCGATATCACGGTTCAGCGGTAGCGCGACCGGCTCGCCGTCGCGGCGAGCTGAGAGGCGGATGGCGAGGGACACCTCCTGATCCAGCCGTCCCTGCTCGGCGCCGTAGCTCGGAGCGCTGTCGCTGCGGATGGCGTCCACCAGGCTCATCACACAGCCGGCAACGCCTATTTCATCGTCATTCCACTGGGCGACGTCGGCAAAGGGATTGTCCCAGCGGACGATGGGCAGATCAGGATCTCCGGTATGGGCCACCATTGCCTCAAGCGGCCCACCATCGTTGCGCCGGTAGCGCCGCTCCACCACTATTGGTCGCGGCGCTTCGCCACCCGACGCCAGCAGGGTCAGGTGGCAAGTTACGTCCGGCTCAACGCCCCATGTCACGCCCATGCCCCGTTCGGCAAGAAAGCGGCTGCTGCGCCACCAGCGGAGCGCACTGTCATAGGCGACGTCGCTCCAGTGGTAGATGCCGGTCTGGCCCGTCGCGAAGCGGATGATCCCATGCTCCTGCGTCTCTGTCCGGGGGGCGTGTCTCTCTGCGAGGCGCGACCAGTGGGAAGCCAACGCGTAGGAAGAGGTGGCTCCGGCGACGGTGGTCGGCGCCGCATCAAAGCCGACGTAGCTGCGAAGGACGCTGACGCCGTGGTAGCCGTGCCCGGCGAAGTCGTTGAAGGCGGTAAAGACTTCCCCAAAGAGACCACTTTCCAGAAGGGTCAGCTTGAGCTGCTCCAGCGGTCGACGGTGAAACTGCTCGGCGACTTCCACTTTAAGACCCCGCTCCCGGGCTGTGGCGATGATGGCGTCCGCTTCCCGCAGATGGTGGGCGACCGGCGTCTCCAGTAGAAGGTGCAGGTCGTGCTCGGCAGCCATCTGTCCAACTTCGCCGTTGGCGCTGTAGGCAACGGAGACGACGCCAGCTACCGCGCCGGTAGCCTTTATGAGGGCGTGGAGGTCGGTCGAGGCGGGCACACCCAACGCTTGCCCAAGCGCGTGGGCGGAGCCTTCACTGCGTCCCCAGACGCCAACCAGCTCGACGTCGGGCAGCGCATGGAGGAGGGGGCCATACAGGTAGGCAGAGCGGCGAGCGGTGCCGACGATGACGGTGCGGATCGGTTCCGGCTGCTTCATGATCACTGCTCCGGCTCTGGCGAGCCTCAGGCGTGGCTCAAAGGGCGCAACTACCTGTTGCAGATAGTATAAGCGCGCTTTGCCGGAACGCAAAGCATTTTCTTCTTGTCCGTGCCCCTGCTGCATGTTAAGCTCTCAGAAGCTTCATGGGTGGGGAAGATGGCGACAAAGCGCCGGCGCCGACGCGCCCCCTATGCCGGTGTACGTGCTGTGCCGGCGGCGCGGGAGAACGACTTCCAAGGAGGATATGCGACGATGACAGACAAATCGCCACGCTCAGCTGCACAGGATGCGCAGCATCTGCTCCACTTTCCACCCTCCTTTCTCTGGGGGGTAGCGACGTCCTCATATCAGATCGAAGGTGCGTGGGATGAGGATGGGAAGGGCGAATCGATCTGGGATCGCTTCACCCACGCAGAAGGAAATATCAAGGACGGCTCCACGGGCGACGTAGCAGTTGACCACTACCATCGCTACCAGGAAGACGTGCAGTTGATGAAGGAGCTGGGGCTGCAAGCCTACCGCTTCTCGATCTCCTGGCCCCGCGTACTCCCGCAGGGGCGGGGGAGCGTCAACGACAAGGGGCTCGACTTTTACAGGCGTCTGGTCGATGCGCTGCTGGAGGCGGGCATTGTCCCCTTTGTCACCCTCTACCACTGGGACCTGCCGCAGGCGCTGCAGGACGAAGGGGGCTGGCCCGAGCGGGCGGTGGCGGAGGCCTTTGTCGAGTACGCAGATGTTGTCACGCGCCACCTGGGCGACCGCGTCGAGCACTGGATCACACACAACGAGCCGTGGGTGGTCGCCTTTCACGGCTATGAAACGGGGGAGCACGCACCTGGCGGTGAAGACATGGATCAGGCGCTGCGGGCATCTCACCACCTGCTCCTCTCCCACGGGCAGGCGGTGCCCGTCATTCGCGCCAATAGTCCCGGCGCGCAGGTGGGCATCACACTCAACCTCTCGCCGGCAGTTCCGGCATCGCCCAGTGAGGCCGATCGCGCTCTGGCGCGGCGTGTCGACGGCTATATCAATCGCTGGTTCCTCGACCCGCTCTACGGTCGCCACTACCCGGCCGACATGGTCGCCATCTACGTGGATGAGGGGGTGCTGGAGGCGGGAATGCCGTTCGTGCAGGAGGGAGACCTGGAAGCGATTGCTGTACCCACCGACTTCCTGGGCGTCAACTACTACACGCGGGCCATTGCCCGCGCCGAAGAGGTGGAGAACAATCTGGAGCCGACGATCTGGACCAGGGAGGATCAGACAGAGATGGGCTGGGAGGTCTACCCCGAGGGTCTTTACACGCTCCTCAACCGCCTGCACTTCGAGTACCACCCGGGCCTGCTCTATATAACGGAAAATGGCGTTAGTTACAGCACCGGCCCCGATGAGAACGGGCGCGTGCCGGACGAAGAGCGACTATCTTACCTGCGCGACCACTTCCGCAGCGCCCACCGAGCGCTGGAGAACGGCGTACCCCTCGCCGGCTACTTCGTCTGGAGTTTGCTCGACAACTTCGAGTGGGCGCACGGCTACACCCAGCGCTTCGGCATCGTCTGGGTCGACTACGAGGCGCTGGAGCGTATCCCCAAGGATAGCGCCTTCTGGTACAGTGAGGTCATCGAACAGAATGCGGTACAGGCAAGTGATGAAGATGCGCCGTGGCAAAGTTAATGGCGCTCTTTAGATTTGAGGAAAGGGAACAAACGAGTAAGCCAACGCGCGGCAAAGGCACTTCCTTTCGCTGGAGACGGTCTCTCCTTATGAGCGGGCGCTAGTAGGCGATGGCCTCATACTGCAAGCCCAACTCCCGTGCATAGGCGTATGCCTGCTGCACTTCTTGCCGCGTTGGGCGGCGCGCTATCTCCGCATACTTATCGTCGTACCTGCTACTTTGAGGATCGCAGAAGGTATCCGGACGGTACTGGTCCATGATATTAACCGGGGCGTCGGGCATGTGTTGCGCGAGCCACTCCAGCACCGGGCGCGTACAACAGTCGACGTGGTTCGGCATGACCAGGTGGCGAATCGTAAAATCTTCGCCCCACGCGTAGATTTTCAACAAGTTCTCCGTCACCGTCTCCCAGTACCAGGGCGTCCTGGATAGCTTCACCGCGCATCTGCCGGGACCAAACTTGAAATCCGGGAGCCAGACGTCGGTGAGCAGGCGAAGAATTTTCATGCTCTCGGCGGACATAAAGAAGTTGCTGTTCCAAAGCAAAGGGGCGTTAAACAGTCCCTGATAGGTTGCGTTACCGGCGTTACGGGAAAAGCGGTCGAAAAAGTAGTCGCTCTTCACCCGCCGGGCTAGGCGCAAATCCTCTCTTGTCGGCGCCAGATCGGCCAGCAGGGTGATCGCCTCGACGA
>JAWVYW010000092.1:0-14945 GCA_033722535.1 Promineifilaceae bacterium (SeqCode) | reverse complement strand
GGCTTCACCTGTGACGCCTGACGCGATGCGTCTCCACCACGACTAGAGAGAGAAGCAGGCGCCAGAGAGCGGTTGCGAATGAGAACAGCCCTTCGGCGCCTGCTTGAGCGATGAACGAACACCCACGGAACGCGAGCCACGGGCACGAGCGCCTCGCCGTCGCCTTCCTCGTGCGCTGCTGGCGCGAGGGCGACGGCTGGCGCTTCCAGATGGAGAACGTTGCCACGCGGGAGCGGCAGGGCTTTGCCACGGTCGCGGCTTTTCTCGAGGCGCTAGAGCAGCTGCTGGACGAGGGCAGTAGGAAGCTGACCGGCTGATGCAGCCGCTACGGCCGCGATTCGTGAACCAGAGTGATGAGCGGAAGGAGACTTTTTAGTTCGGCTTCCTGGCCGCGCCCCACGGCTCGCGCATATAGCTGAGGGTCCACACGAGGTTGCCAGGCCCGGTGTTCGTCTCCTGCCTTTATTCTTGTGCGATGCTTGGCAGCGTCATGCTCCTGCACCAGGGCCAGCGTTTCGATATCCAGATCAGGCGCTCCGACTTCCAGCAGCAGCCGGGCGGCGTCGTCGAGTATGGCGAGGACGAGCGGCCAGAGCAGAATGCCGGCGGCGATGGACAGTCCGTCAGAACGCCGCCCGCACCAGCTCTGCTGCTTCCGTCCAGACCTCCGCTGCCTCAAGCCGCAAGAGGCGGTAAACGGCCACCTCCTCGCAAGCACCCACCGGCGCGGCTCGCGAGACAGCGCCATGCGACCCCCAGGCCTGGCCCCGGCCATAAAATGCCGATGCCTACTCCGCACCCGCACGCTTGTCTTACGCCTCAAAAGCGCCAACTATAGCTTTTTACCTTCGCCCCCGAGTCGCTTCTCGCTCACGGGCCACTGTTCGCCCGCCTGTACCGCAAACGCCAGCCGGTTCTCCGGCAGGGGCAGCGGGCAGACCCAGCGGTCGTCATAAGCGCACGACGGGTTGTAGGCAAAGTTGAAATCCAGAATCAGCGTATCCGGCCCCACCCCGGCGCCGAGGTCGGCGCCCTTGATTGTGTCGTAGAGGTAGCGCCCACCGCCGTAGGTCAGGTCGCCGTTTGTGGCATCTCGGAACGGCAGGAAGAGACCACCCCCGTACCCCTCGATCCAGTAAAGGCATAGTGCTGCCTCCTGGCCGGCGGCGACGAAGCGCACGCGCCCCACACGCCTAAAGTGAAACTCTCCATCAGGCCCGAGATCCGCGCTGAAGCGCTCCCGCTCCACGTCCGCCTCCACTGTTCCCCCGACGCGCCACGTGGGATCGTAAGGGAAGTAGGGGAGGCCGTCGAAGCGGGTTCGCTCTTGGCGCGCGAGCGGCGACTGCGGGTGGTCTTTAAAGAGCCTATCGCGGACCGCGCGCCATTCCTCCCACGCCTGCCCCGGCTCGGCCTCGCTGCGGACGGCAGCGTACAGCTCCGCGACGGTGCGGCGCCAACCGGCAAGGGCGAGGGGGTCGCGCGGTGTGGCCATCGCCGCTAGCTGGTCACGCCCTTCTCGATGTTCCCCAGCAGCATCTGCAGCGTGTTGCTCATCCCGCCGCGCATCACCGGCTCCATCACCCGCGCGATGCCCTTCGTGTCGTAGGTAAAGTCGAGGATGACGCGCGTGCGCCCTTCGCCAGCTTCCTCGAGGATATAGCTGCTCTCCTTCTGGGGAATCATGCCGCCGCCCTCGATAGTGTCCCACGAGATGAGGCGCGGCGGATCGTAAGCCGTAATCTTCTGCACCGAGCGCGACGGAATGACGAGGTATTTCGTCTTCGTCTCGTAGAGCGCACCGATCTCGCCGTGCGGACCGCTGCCCTCCTGTACCTTCTGTACATCCTGCACGAACGGTGCCCGCCAGACCGTCTCGTTGTGCAGCATCCAGCTCCAGACCTCCTCGATCGGCGCCTCCATCTCCCGGCTCTCGCGAACGTGAATTGCCATCCGTCCTTCCTCCTCTCGTGCTCTCAGCTCTATCTTAAGCTTAAAGCAGGGTGGAGGTTTCGGTCAAGGAGACGGTTGATCCTAGCGTGTACGGTTCGCGCTGGCATCATGCACTCCCTCCCATGCGCCGGCACGTGCTACATCAGCCAACGCGCTGCAGATACTCACGAATCATCAGCGCCGCCGTGGCTCCTTCGCCCGCGGCGGCAGCCGCCTGCTTGGTCGCTCCGGCGCGCACGTCGCCGGCGGCAAAGAGGCCGGGGACGGCAGTCATCAGCGCCTGATCGGTGACGACGAAGCCGTCGTCGTCCAGCTCCGCCATCTCCGCCACCAGCGCGTTGTTGGGCGAGAGGCCGATGAAGACGAAGACGCCGTCGTGGTCCCACTCCTTCGTCTCGCCCGTCGCCCGGTCCTCGACCACAATCCCTTCCAGCGCGTGTTGGCCCTTGAACGCCTGCACCGCATGGTTGGTGATCACCGAGATCTCCGCGCGGTGCTCGACCTGCTCCTGCAGAAAGTGGCTCGCCTTGACCTCTGGCTGGAACTCGACGATATCCACCTGGTCGGCAAAGCGGGTGAGGAAAATGCCCTCCTCAAAGCCGCTGTTGCCGCCGCCGACCACGAGCACCTTTTTCCCCTTGTAGAAGGCGCCGTCGCAGGTAGCGCAAAAGTGGATGTTGAGCCCCAGCAGCGCCGCCTCACCTGGGACGTTCAGCCGCCGGTAGCGGGCGCCGCTCGCCAGCAGCACCGCCTTCGCGTCATACTCCTGCCCCGCCGTGGTCGTGACACAGAAGTAGGGACCGAGCTGGCGGATCTCCGCCACCTCCTGCGCCTGAAGAATTTCGGCGTCGAAGCGCCGCGCCTGCCGCCCGAGGCGGGCGGCAAACTCACTGCCGCTGATCCCCTCGTCAAACCCAGGGTAGTTTTCGAGGATATTGGTGATCGCCGTCTGCCCGCCGAGCGCGCCCTTCTCGATCACCAGCGTCTCCACCCCCTCCCGCGCCAGATAGAGGGCCGCGGTGAGGCCGGCGGGGCCGGCGCCGACGACGATCACGTCGTAGTAGTTCTGCGCCGCCTCCGTCTGTAGCCCCAGCTTCTCTGCCAGCTCCGCATTCGACGGCTCCACCAGGACCGAGCCGTCGGGAAAGACGATGGTCGGAATGATTCGCTTGCCGTCGTTAAGCTCCCGCACCCGCTCCATCGCCTCCGCGTCCTGGTCGATGTCGACGTTGACGTACGGGATGCGCTGCTCGCCAAAAAAGCGCTTGGCACGCTTGCAGTCCGGGCACCAGGTGGTGCTGTAGACGACGATCTCGTTGCCATTTTCCATCGGTTGCTCCTGTGTGTTGGGTAGTGAATTCGACCTCTGCTTTTAATGATGGTGAGCGGGGCGGGAGCTGTCCGTAAGCTGGCGTACGCAGGCAGCGCCGAACGCCGTCGGGCCGGATGGAGCACCGAGGGCCTGTCGGAGAGCCCCCTGGCACCGACGCCGCTTTCGCAGCTGGCACAGGCCCACGACTGATACGTTTGTGGCCCGAGACGCTGTCTCGGCAACCTTACTGGCGGAGGCTTGCGCTCCGGCGCGTCGCGCCGCAGAATCTGCCTGTACGACGACGAATCCCTTCCTGCCCCGTCCGCACACCTCCGCTACAAACCTGCACGCACCTCATGCCGTATCCCGCCCCCCGTCACTTGCCACACGTCCGTCGCAAAGCGACCGATGAAGGCGCGGTCGTGGGCCACGGCGAGCACCGTGCCGTCAAACTGCGCCAGTGCTTCTTCGAACCGCGAGCGCGAGGGGATGTCGAGGTGGTTGAGCGGCTCGTCGAGCAGGAGAAAGTTGCAGCCCTGCGCCACCAGCAGCGCCAGCGAAAGGCGGGCGCGCTCTCCATAGCTCAGCTCGCCGCTGGGCCGCAGCGGCTCGTCGTCGGCGAAGAGGAAAAAGTGGAGGAAGGAGCGCGCCTCCGTCTCCGTCAGCGGCTCTCCGCCAGCCGCCGCTGCCCGCCGTACCATCTCCAGCGCGCTCAGCGCTGGGTCGAGCATCTGTTGCTCCTGGCCCATATACCCGAGGCGGGTGCTCGCGCCGAGCCGAACGCGGCCAGCGCGCGGCAGTAGTTTGCCCGCGATGGTCCGCAAAAGCGTCGTCTTGCCGCTGCCGTTCGGCCCGAGCAGCGCCACGCGCTGGCCTCCCTGCACCGTCAGGTGGAGGCGTGCGAGCAGCGGCGGCTGCTCCGGGTAGCCGACCGCCAGATCCTCCAGCGCCAGCACGTCCTGGCCCACGTGCGCCGGCTCGACAAAGTCCAGCTTCATCTGCCAGCTGCGAGCCGGCTTCTCCACCCGCTCATCCGACTCCAGATAGCGCTCCAGCTTCTTCTCGCGTGCCGCCGCCTTGCGGGCAACCTTCTTGGCGTAGCGCCGCTGCTGGTCATCTTTGGTTGCCGCTTCCTTCCGCCGCGCCTTCTCTTTCGTGCGGGCGATGTCCTGGCGCATGCGCCGGATCTCCGCCTGCTGCTCGCGATAAGCCGTCGCCTGCTTTTCCCGTTCCGCCACTACCTGCTCCACGTAATCGTCGTAGGTCCCCGCGTACTGACGCACGCTGTGCGTGAGCGGGTCGAGCGCCAGGATGCTGGTCACAGTGCGATTGAGAAAGACACGGTCGTGGCTGATGAGCAGCGCCCCACCCGCGAAAGAGCCCAGCCACTCCTCCAGCCATTCAAGCATCGGAATGTCGAGGTGGTTCGTCGGCTCGTCCAGGAGTAGCAGATCGGGTTCGCCCAGCAGCACCAGGGCCAGCGCCAGCCGCGTTTTCTGCCCGCCGCTGAGGCGAGCCACCGGTAGCCCGGTGGGCACCTCATCCAGCCCCAGCGCGGCCACAATAGCGCCCACCCGCGCCGCGTCAAAGCGCCGCATGCGCGCCAGCAGGTCGTCGTAGGCCGTCTGGAGGTGTTTCGCGTCGGGCTGCTCGCCCAGGGCCAATGCCAGCGCCTGCAGTTCGTCATCCAGCACGTCTGGGTCGCCGGCAGCGTGGCCCATGGCCTCGACCACCGTCCGCGCCGGGTCGAGCTCGAACCCCTGCGGCAGGTAGCCGATGCGCAGCGCGTGCGGTGCGGCGACGTGCCCCCTATCGGGCACCAGTTCGCCCGCCAGGATGCGCATCAGCGTCGTCTTGCCGCTGCCATTGGGGCCGATGAGCCCCACCCGCTCGCCGGCATTGACCGAGAAGGATACGTTATTGAGAATGGGGTGGATGTTGAAAGATAGAGAAAGAGCGTGGGCAGTTAGCATGGGTTCACCTCGAAACGATGGCAGGCACGGGCAGAGCGCGCCAGAGACGGGATTGCCAGGGTCTTCGAACAGATGAACTCAGCTAATCATTTCGCTTTCCTTGCGTACGCTCTCTCGGTGAGAAGCGTGCTCCAGATGAGGCGCGTTATCTGCTTACGCCTCAGAAGGATGGTGACGCTATTATGCGCACTTCGCGCTCTCTGTCAAAGGGGAGCACCTGCCGTTGGCGACGCTCGGATCCGCTCGATTGCCTGCCGGGCACGCCCGGCAGTAAAATAGTCATGTCACCGCGAAGCCGACTACCGTAGGAGCGTGCCATGAATAACGCCTTCAGCCGCGGAGGCAGCGAAGCGCCCGACGCCAGCGAAAATCCTGATTCGGAGCGCTCCCTTGACCCCGCCGCCCGTTCAAAGACCCCGTCGCTCATCGACCTGGAACGGCTGCTCGCGGGGCGGGTGTTCCACTGTCAGGCGGAGGTAGAGGCCTTTCTGGAGTCGCTACAGGCGGCAGATGAGGACAGGCGGCGAGAGTGATGATCGTTCGCCCCTGCGTTCGCGGAACATCTTATCTCACCCGCCGGTCCCGCTTCGCGCGCACCGGCGCCAGCCGCTGCGCCGCCGGCTCCACCGTCGCCAGCAAAAGCAGCATCATGATCACCGCCGAGGTGAGGCACCAGGCGCAGACGGCGCCGATGACGAACGGCTCCAGGTACGTCAGGTAGGCGGAGAAGAAGGATCCCACCGCCGCCACACCCACCAACAGCAGCGGCCCCCGCCGCCCCTCGCTGTGATGCCGTGCCCATAGCCATACGCCCAACACGGCGAGGTAGCCGGCAACCCCCAGCACGCCGATGGGGACACCCAGGAGATAGGCGTAGCTGCTCGTCTGGACGGCGTTGCAGTCGCCGACGGGGCCGCAGACGGCAGGGATACCCTGCGTCTCCACGTACGCCAGGTAGCCTGCCACGAGCAGGCCCGCGGCAGCCAGCAGCGGGACGGCACGCTCCAGGCGCGGCAACGGCAGCCGTGGCCCCTTTCCCGAACGGGCGTCGAACAGCCGCAGCCCCGTGTAAAGGAGGGCCAGCACGAGACCGACCAGCACGGCGATGGCTGCCCCGAAACCGTCGCGGGCCGGTGCCGGTACGGGCGTGCTCGCCGCTTCAACTGCCGGCCCGGCAGCGGCGCCCGGGAGCAACGGCGCGAGCCCGGGCAGGGCCGGGTAGTCGACGCCGCCCCGGGCGAGATGGTACTCTATCAGGCCCGGCAGCTCAGCCGGGATCTGGCGCGAGCCGACAAGCACCGCGTCGCCGATGAGGAGCAGCGGTACGCCGGTGGAGGCGGGGGAGAGACCGCTCGCGGCGACGATCTCCTGGAACTGTTGGAAATCCGCCTGTGTCCGTAGCTGGATCAGGTGGACGGTCAGCTGCTGCCCATAACGTTCCTGCAGCGGCGGCAGGACCTCGTCCAGCACAAAGTGGCAGTGGTGACAGCTATCCGACCAGAACATCACGGCCCGCACGAGCGGCGCCGGTGCGGCGGCGGCGGGTCGCCCGGCATCGGCAACGCCCACAAACAACAGCAGAGACGACAACAGAGCGAGGTAAAATTGTCGGCCTCTCATTTCAGCCTCTCCTTCGCAAGTTGTTCGCGCTTAATTCCTGATCATATGCCGGTGGGAAGGAGCGGTTTAGTGACTTTCGTCTGTTGCGGTGGTGATAGATGTAATTGGCGGGAGGCGAGCGCAGGCGGTGCGCAAGGGCGGCGGCTAAGAGGGGCGCGGCTCGTTCCATGTTTGTCGGCGCTCCGCCAGCCGCGCCCCCAGCACCGCCCCGCCGGCAAGCGCCGCCGCCAGATTACCGGCAGCCATGACGGTGACCATCGTCGCCCGCTCCGCCGCGCCCGGCGCGCCGACCACCCAGCCCAGCGCCTCCATTGTCAGGTTGACCAGCAGAAAAGCGGCGGCGGCGGCCAGGCCCACCTGCCACAGCAGCGAGCGCGCCCGCGCCCCGTCTCCCAGCGTCCGGCCTACGGCGTAGGCGCTGATCCCGGCGATGAGGAAGGCGGAGGGGACGAAGAGAAGCGTAAAGACGCGGTGGATGGGCACGCCTTCCCCGACAGTCCCGAAGGAGGCGACGATAAACGGCTCCGCCACGCCCAGTACGAGGGCCAGGACGATCGTTATGGGCGCAAAACCGGCCATCCCGGCCAGCGCCATCCGGCGCGAACCCTCCGGGGCCACACCTGCCAGCCGCCCCATCTGTATGCCCCACGCCGCGCCGCCGGCTAAAAAGCCTGCCAGGGCGGGTATGGCGGCAATCGCCGCGTGGCCGATCTGCACATTCTCGACGCTGCTGCCGGGAATGAGACGAAAGACGAGGTCGCCGACCAGCAGGCCGATCAGCAGCCCGCCGAAGAGGGTTGCGACGGTGTAGAATGCGCCTTTGATCATTGTTAGACTCTCCTTGCATACGATAGATGTACAACCGAGGCGACGGGTGGCGCCGGTTCCTGCGCGCCGCGCGCTACTAGAGGACGAGCAGCGAGTGCCATATGCCGTCAAAGCTGAACGGCATCTGCGCCCAACTGTCGCCGTAATCGTCGCTGTGCCAGATGTCGCCGTTATAAAGTCCTGCGTAGAGGTGGCCCGGCGCGCCGGGAACAGTGACCAGAGCGGTAATAGACGCGCGCAGGGGGTGCGGCTGCCACCCGATCGGCTGCCACTGCGCGCCGTCCCGCGTCCGGTAGAGGTAGACCTTACCCGACGCGCCATAAGCCTCCCCTGGGCCGCGCGCCACGCAGACGTACCACTGCTCCGGCGTTTCGGGATCGGCAGCGCAGACGATGCCATAGTTCTTTGCCAGCCCCTCTCTCACTTTGTGGAAGGTCCGTCCGCCATCGCGGCTGTAGGCAGCGCCGCCACCGGTGCCGCCTGCTTCATATACCCAACCGCCGTCGGCGGCATGGAACTTGAGCGAGTGGCAGTCGCGCAGGGAGCCCGAACGATGGCGCGACCACGTCTCGCCGCCGTCCTCGCTGCGCACAACTGCGCCGAACTCCACCCCCGCCAGCAGGACGCCGGGCTCTGTCGGCGAGGGGGCAATGGCGATGACGTATGCCCGCAGGTCGGGTGGCTCCGCGGGTGAGAACCACCACCAGCGATTGGGGATGCGGCGGAAGCTCTCCTGCTCGCGCCAGGTGTGCCCCCCGTCCCGCGAGTCAAAGATGCGCGCCGGCTTCGTCCCCGCATAGACGACGTCGCCATCGTGGGGGCTGACCGCCAGCGACTTCACCACCTTCCCCGCCATCCCCGCGGCGCGCCAGGTAAGGCCGCCGTCGTCCGATCGAAGCACGCCGTCGGTGGTACCGGCGAATAACAGACGCGCGTCTGCCGGATCGGCCGCCAGACAACTTACCCGGTGATCGCGCGCCAGTAGCTCGACCGACCAGCCGCCGTTGCCGTCGCCCGCCGCGCGGGCGATGCCGTTTTCAAAACAGGTCAGGAAGAGTTCGCTTTTCATGCGTTCACCTCATGAAGCGCCAGCGCTCCCCTGCAGGAGCGGTCAAGGAGAACTTAATTGCCCTCAGCACGCTGCTCTTTATACCCCAACAGTCGCAAGGCATTCACCACCACCACAATCGTGCTCCCCTCATGCAACACGACCGCCCCGCTCAGCTCTACCAGTCCCACAACCGAGGTGGCGACGAGCAGCAGGATCACTCCGAGGCTGATCGCCAGATTTTGCTGAATGATGCGCCGGCTGAACCGGCTGAGGCCGACGGCGAACGGCAGCCGGCTGAGGTCGTCGGCCATCAGCGCCACGTCCGCTGTCTCCAGGGCCACCGCCGTGCCCGCGCCACCCATGGCAATACCGACGTGGGCCGTCGCCAGGGCGGGCGCGTCGTTGACGCCGTCTCCCGCCATCCCTACCTCGCCGTACTCGGCCTGCAGGGCGCGAATCGCATCTAGCTTCTCCTCCGGCAGCAGCTCGGCGCGCACGTCGTCGATGCCGATTTCGGCCGCAATCTGCCGCGCCACGTCGTCGTTGTCGCCGGTGAGCATCACGAGCCTGTCGATGCCCAGCGCACGCAGCCTGTCCAGCGTCGCCGGGATGTCCGGGCGCGGCCGGTCGGCTAGGGCGATGATGCCCAGGAACTCGCCGCCGCGGCTGACCGTCATCGTCGTCTGCCCCCGCGTCTCGAAATTGGCCACCGTCTGAACCACCTCCTCCGGTAACTCGCCGTTGACCGGGGTAGCCTCCTCGCGGAAGAGCTTCAGGTTACCCAGCAGCACGCGGTCGCCGTCGACGCTACTGCGGACACCGCGACCGGCGACATTTTCCAGCTCGCCCGCCGCCGGCAGCGCCAGCTGCCGCTCGCGCGCCGCGCGCACCACTGCCTCCGCCAGCGGGTGGCTCGACTGCTGCTCCACCGCCGCCGCCACACGCAGCAACTCCGCCTCGTCATGGCCATTCAACGGCGCGAGCGCAGTCACGGCGAATTGACCGCGGGTGAGGGTGCCGGTCTTGTCGAAGGCCATTACGTCGAGGTCGCCCAGGCTCTCCAGGTAGACGCCGCCCTTGATGAGGACGCCGTTGCGCGCCGCCTGGGCGATGCCTGCCAGCACCGCCGCCGGGGTGCCCAGGGCCAGGGCGCAGGGGCTGGCGGCCACGAGCAGCAGCATGGCCCGGTAGAAGCTCTCTTCCAGGGACAGCCAGCCAAAGATGGGCGGCACCACCGAGACCAGCACGGCGCCGACGAGCACGGCGGGCACGAAACGGCGCGTAAAGCGCGAGGTGAAGCGCTGCGTCGGGCTCTGCTGGCTCTGTGCCTCGGCCACCATCTGCATCACACGGCTCAGGGTGCTGTCCTGCACCAGGCGCGTTACCTCCACGTCCAGGGCAGCGTCCTGGTTGATGGTGCCGGCGAAGACGCTGTCGCCCGGCGCTTTGGCCACCGGCCGGCTCTCGCCGGTGATCGCGCTCTGATCCAGCGTGCTGCTGCCGCGGGCGACCGTTCCGTCCACCGGTACCCGATCGCCGGGGCGTACCACCACCACGTCTCCCAGCTCTAGCATCTCGACCGGTGCTTCGACGATCTCCTCTCCCTGTCGCAGATAGGCCACGGAGGGCATCAGCTCGCCCAGCGCATTGATCGCGTTGCGCGTGCGGTCGAGCGCGTAGTGCTCGCCGGCATGGGCGAGACTGAAGAGGAAGAGCAGGAATGCCCCTTCCGACCACTCGCCGAGCACGGCGGCCCCCACCGCGGCGGCGATCATCAACACGTCGGTGTCGAAGCGCCCGCGCAGCAGGCCGGGGACGGCGTGGAAGGCAATGTCCCAGCCGCCGGCGATGTAGGCGAGGATGAAGAAGGTGAGAACAAGCCCCTCCGGCAGCCCCAGTGCCAGGTCGCCGAGCAGGCCGAGCAGGAAAAAGAGGCCCGCCAGGCCCACCAGCAGTAGTTCCCAGCGCGCCTGCATCCAGTGGGGCAGGAATCCGGGCGCGCTGCCGGGCTCTTCGTCGGCTGCTTCAGCCGGAACGTCACGCGGGACGGCGACAGCGTCGACCGCCGCCCTGCGCGGCGGCGCCTGCCTCAACACCCGGTAGCCTTCCGCTTTGATTGCCGCTTCGATCCGCTCGCGTGTCAGCGCCTGGCTGTCGTAGGCGACAAAGACCAGCCCGGCCGCGTAATTCACCCGGGCGTGCAGCATGCCAGGCAGCGCGTCGAGCACCCCCGCCAGCGTCTCCGCGGCGTCGGCGACGTCCATGCCGGCGAATGGTATCTGCTCGTGGCGATAGCGCGCGCTGAAGTCACTGCCCATCTCCTGCGCCAGCCGGCGCACGCCGGAAAGGGAAATCAGCTCGGGGTCGTAGTGGATGCAGAGCTGTGGCTTTGCGCCCTCCCCGTTCTCCGCCCGGCGCAGATGGACGCGGTGAATCGCCCGGTGGTGCTGGAGGGTCGCCTCCAGGCGCTGCAGGCAGTCGGCGTCGCCCACGCCCACTTCGGGCGCCACGAGGGGAATGTCCAGTTGAATCGTCTTCTCGGCCATATTTCTTTCTTTGCTCCTGTCCCCGATTGTATCCGCTTTCCCCGGCCGGAGAAAGCGGGGTTGAAACTTTCCGCGAGAGGGCGCATACTACGAGCCGACGACCTATGAACCGAACAGGCCACGCTTCCGCACACCGTCCCGCCCTGCCCATCCCGCCGCCCCTGCGCGGCAGCGAATATGGCTCGTTTGCCTACCACACCGTCACCGGGCGGCTCCCACGCATCGCCCGCCGTGTGCTGGCAGAGAACGATTTTCCGCCGCAGACGGTGGCCCGCCTGGAGCAACTCCTGGACGAACTCCCGCACGGCGCCGTGCGCCCGCTGCAGGACGGGCCCACCGTCGACGGCGCCGCCTGGCAGGTCTACGTTGCCCCCTACGTGGGCCAGGACTGGCTCGCCGTGCCCTGGTTCTTCGCCGAAAGCTACTTCTACCGCCGCATCCTCGAAGCTACCGGCTACTTTGCGCCGCAGGGCAATCATCTCTTTGCCGGGCGGGACCCTTTTGCGCCCCACAAGGCGCAGAGCCTGGCGGGCGATTGGCAGGAGATAACAGAGCTGGCGGCACGGCTCGCCGGCTGGCGCTCGCCCGGTGGGGAGACAGCGGCTGAGCGTGCCCCGCAATGGACGCCGGAGCTGCGAGCCCGGCCCCTGCGGGAGCTCTTTCTCGCCGCCCTCTGGGGCAACCAGGGCGACCTGAGTATGTGGCCCGCCGGCGGCGAGCAACCCCAGCGCCCCGCGGAAGAGGGCGCCGTCCTGATCGACGACACCCGGGCCGTCGTCGAACACCTGGAAGCGGCGCTGGCTCGCAGTGCAGGCGCGGGGACAGAGATACACCTGTTGGTCGACAACGCCGCCTTTGAGCTCGCGGGCGATCTGGCGCTGGGTGACTTCCTGCTCGACGCCGGCGTCGCCGCCCGCGTCGTCTTCCACCTCAAGGCGCATCCCGTCTTTGTCTCCGACGCCTTGCCCGCCGACGTCGTCGCGCTCGCCGGGGCGCTCGCGGGAGGCCAAACAGAGCCTCTGCGGGCCTGGGGCCGGCGCATCCGGGACGCCTTCGCCGCCGATCGCTTGCTCCTGGAGACCGATTACTTCTGGACCTCCCCTCTCGCCGCCTGGAAGATGCCGGAGGCGCTGCGCAGGCGCTTGGCTGCCGCCGACCTGGTCATTAGCAAGGGGGACGCCAACTACCGCCGCCTGCTGGGCGACCGCCACTGGGCGTACACTGCGCCCTTTGCCGCCGCCGTCAGCTACTTTCCCGCGCCGCTGCTGGCCCTGCGCACGCTCAAGTCCGAGGTCATCGCCGGCCTCGAGCCGCAGCAGGTCGCTGCCCTTCGCCGCAGCGACCCCGGCTGGCTGACCGGGGGGCGGCGAGGTCTGATCCAGTTTGTGGGGTAGGGAACCGTCCAACTGTAGCGCGCATCGCCGCAGCGCAGCCCGCCGCTGCCGTACGGCGGAGCGCCTCATTCACGCGCAGCTACCGGCGGTCGGCGTGACGTGTGGCGCGATTTGCTGAATCGCAAGCCTCTAGAGACGGCGTCTCGGGCTCCAAAGCAGTGACGTGCTGCCATTTCTGCAACCAGTATAATGACCGTGACCACTCTGACAGTCACGGTCTACCACAGGAGAACGCCATGAAAATCGCCAACAACACCTTCCTCATCACCGGCGGCGCCTCCGGCCTCGGCGCGGCCTGCGCGCGCCTTCTGGCCGCCGACGGCGCCTACGTCGTCATCGCCGACGTCAACGACGAAGCCGGCGAGGCGCTCGCCGACGAGCTGGGCGCGCAGGTCTTCTTTCGCCATACCGACGTCACCGACGCCACCAGTGTCCAGGAAGCGGTCAACCTTGCGCTCGGCTCCGGCAACCTGCGCGGGGCCATCAACTGCGCCGGGATCGCCATCGCCACCAAAGTCCTCGGCCGCGAAGGCCCGCACCCGCTCGATTCGTTCCAGAAGGTGATCGCCGTGAATCTTACCGGCACCTTCAATGTCATCCGCATCGTCGCCGCCGCCCTCGCCCAGACGGAGCCGAACGCCGATGGCGAGCGCGGCGTGCTCATCAACACCGCCTCCGTCGCCGCCTTCGAGGGGCAGATCGGACAGGCCGCCTACTCCGCCTCTAAAGGCGGCGTCGTCGCCATGACTCTGCCCATCGCGCGCGAGCTCGCCCGCCACGGCATCCGCGTCGTCACCATCGCCCCTGGTATCTTTGACACGCCGATGCTCGCCGGCCTGCCGGAGAAGGCGCGCCAGTCGCTGGGCGAGCAGGTGCCGTTCCCCTCCCGCCTCGGCGACCCCGCGGAGTACGCCCTGCTGGCGCAGCAGATCATCGCCAACCCCATGCTCAACGGCGAGGTGATCCGCCTGGACGGCGCCCTGCGGATGGGCCCACGGTGAGTGCAATGTTGCGTTAGTGGAGCGTTCGTGCATAATCCACTATAATGGGGAAAATAACATTCTGTGAGGGCACGTCTACAATCGCTTAGCGTAATCTGGGAGGATTAATCGAATGCGAGCACTGGTTACTCACTTCATCGGTATGGTGCAAATGCTTTTTGGTGGGCGGAAACGACTGCTGGGGGGTGGCGATGGGGAGGAGCCGTGGTTGCAGGCGAGCGAGCCGGTTAAAGATGCGCAGCGGAACGCGGCGGAGGAGATTGTGGTGGAGTTTGGGGTGCGGGTATAAGCATAGAACAGGTAATTTTTTCCCCTTCAATTCTATCTGCTGACTTTGCCAATCTCGGCGCCCAGGCGCGGGCGGCGCTGGACGCGGGCGCCAATTGGCTGCACGTCGACGTCATGGACGGCCACTTCGTGCCCAACCTCACCATCGGCCCGCTCGTCGTCGAGGCGCTGCGGCCCATTGCCGACGACTACGACGCTCGCATAGACGTCCACCTCATGATCACCAACCCCGACCGCCACGTCGATGCCTTCGCCGAGGCCGGCGCCGATCTGATCACCGTGCACGTCGAGACCTGCCCGCACCTTCACCGCACCGTGCAGCAGATTCAGGAGGCGGGGGCGCAGGCGGGGGTCACCCTCAATCCGGCGACGCCGCTTTTAATGCTCAGCGAAATTCTGCCCTTCGTAGAGCTGGTGCTGGTGATGACTGTCAATCCGGGCTTTGGGGGCCAGTCTTACATCCCCGGCAGCACGGAAAAGATCGCCCGCATCCGGCAGATGCTGGACGATATCCGCTCCAATGCGTGGCTGTCGGTCGACGGGGGTGTGAAGCCACACAACGCGGCTGAGATCGTGGGGGCGGGGGCGACGGTGCTCGTGGCGGGCAGCGCCATTTTTAACGAGGCGCCGGTGGCGGAGAATATTGCCGCGTTCCGGCAGGCCCTTTCATAGTCACACGCGCCAACCCCGATCCCGTGAAGAGCAAGCGCCTACGCCTGCTCTTTTGCGCCCCACGCTACTCCGCGTCGCGCGGCTCCTCTTTCTGCTCTTCGCCCTCGCTCTCGCTCTCGGAACCGAGCTTGTCCCAGAGGCTCCCGGCGAGGGAGCTCCCGCGCTTGCGCCGCAGGTTGACCTTGTAGGTAATCTGCTCGCCCCGGCCGAGGCGCAGCAACCAGCCCTGGCTGTGAAGCTCGCCCAGCGCCTCGTCCAGCTCCTCGACCGACATCCGATCCCGCGGCCCCATCTTCTCCGCCGCCTC
>JAWVYW010000091.1:0-14995 GCA_033722535.1 Promineifilaceae bacterium (SeqCode) | reverse complement strand
TGCGTATCCGCAGCAGGCCGTCGACCCCGGCGTAGACGAGGGGACGCTGGCACTGTGGAGCCGCGCGGCGGGCGCGGACTGTAGCGAATGGACGCAGGTCGCCGGCAGCAGCGCGAATGCAAGCACGAACACCGTCATCGCCAGCGTTACAGACCTCGACCGGCAGTACACCATTGCCGCCACCGAGCCGCCGCCGACGGCGCTGAACACTATGCCGATGAGCGCGCGGCTGGCGCAGGAACCGTTGTGGATGGTCGTGCTGCTGGCGCTGCTGACCGTCGCCGCCGGGGCAACCTATTGGCTGACGCGCCGCCAGACAGCCGCTCCCGCCACTTCGTTCGAAGACGAAGTGCTGGCGCGCCTGCGGCGACTGGATGAGGAGCCTGAGTAGAGCAAAGGTGACCATCTTTCACTGGATCGAAGAAAATCTCGCCCCGGCTGTCGTCTCCTCGCCGGCCTTCATCTACGACGACATGGCGTCGCAGTCGGGGCGGTCGCTGCCGGTGGTCTACCAGCCGTTCGACGCCCACGCGCGCAGCCACTGGCGTGACCGCGGCGCGCTCTTCGACTACCTGGCGGCGACGCGGGGGGTTGGGGCGCGGCTGTTGGACTTTGGACCGGGGGACGGCTGGCCCTCGCTGACCGTCGCACCCTTCGCGCGTGACGTGGTGGGCGTCGACGCCTCGTGGCGGCGGGTAGCCGTCTGCACGGCGAACGCGGCGCGGCTGGGCATCGAGAACGCCCGCTTCGTGCAGATTGGGGCGACGCCGCGGCTGCCTTTTGCCGACGCCAGCTTCGACGGCGCGATGGCTGCTTCCTCGCTGGAGCAGAGCGTTGAGCCGAAACTGGCGCTGCGCGAGCTGGCGCGGGTGCTGCGCCCAGGCGGGCGGCTGCGCATCGGCTACGAATCCCTGGAGCGCTATCGCGGTGAGGCGGAGCAGGACCTGTGGCTGCAGGCCATCGATACCGATCGCTGCCGTTTGATCCTCTTCGACCGCTACCCGGAGCGCGAGATGGCGCGGCAGTACGGGCTGACGCTGGCCCTGCCGGCGGAGGCAGTGCGCGACCACCTGGCGCCGCCTGGGGAGCGACTGGCGTGGAGTGACGTGGACGTCGCCGCACTGGACGAGCTGCGCGAGGCGTTGCTCGACGCCCGCGTCTGCTTCACCCGCCATCCCACCGCGCACACGTGGATGGCGTGGCTGCGGGAGGCCGGCTTCCGTGAGGTGCTGGCGACGCACAGCGGCAGTGCGGCGGGGGGCATGCTCTTCGACGCCCTGCCGGCGGAGGAGCGCCCGCAGACGCAGGCCGCAGTGGAAGCCTACCTGCGCCCAATCGTGGAGACGGTAGTAGAGATGGCGGCGCCGGTGGTGGGGGAGCCAATGATTACGGCGGTACGCTGAGAGGGCGGCGGGCGGCGCTGCAGCCGGCAGCCTTTACTCGGCGCGCCTTTTGTGATAAGTTGGGCGCGAACGCTTAAGGAGCCTGCGCATGGACGCCGATGCCTTTCGGCACTTATACGGCTATCACTTCTCGGAAAATCGTAAGCTGTGGGAGAGCGCGCTTGCCCTCTCAGAGGCGCAATTCACGCAGCCGGTGGGCTACTCCCATGGCTCCGTGCGCGATCAGCTCATGCATCTGATGAGCGTCGACGACGCGTGGTTTGGCGACCTGCGCCAGGACGAAAATCTGGCGCCTCTGGATCCCGCCGGCTTCGCCGACCGCGAGGCGATGCGTGCGCATTGGGACGGCGTCGAGCAAAGGATGCGGGATTACCTCGAACGCCTGCGAGATGATATGCTCTTCGAGAAGCCGCTGACGGGAGAAGATGAGAACCTCTACCTGTGGCAAATCCTGCTCCACGTCGTCAATCATGGCACCGACCACCGCGCCCAGATATTGCGCCTGCTGAACGACATGGGCCTGCAGACTGAGTATCAGGATTACGTCTTTTACGCTTATGCCAACCCATAGGGAGCGATGGGCGCGCGCCGCTCAGCAGCCCGGGAGTAAATCATCGTGAGCAGCGACCATTTCGACGTCCTGGTAATCGGCGCCGGCCTCTCCGGCATTGGCGCCGGGTACTACCTTCAGCGTAACTTTCCCGATAAAAGCTACGCGATTCTCGAGGCGCGCGAGGACCTCGGCGGCACCTGGGACCTCTTCCGCTATCCCGGCGTCCGCTCCGACTCCGATATGTTTACCCTGGGCTACTCTTTCCGCCCCTGGCGCGATGCGGCGGCGATTGCCGACGGACCGGCGATCCTCTCTTACATCCGAGAGACGGCGGCGGAGTATGGCATCGACGAGCACATCCGCTTCGGGCACCGCGTCTGCCGGGCAGAGTGGTCCTCGGCGGAGAGCCGCTGGACCGTGCTGGCGGAGCGAGGGCCGGAGAATGAGCTGGTGCGGCTGACGTGCGACTTCCTCTACATGTGCACCGGCTACTACGACTACGACCGTGGCTACCTCCCGGAATGGCCGAGCCTGGAGCAGTTCGCGGGGCAGGTGGTCCATCCGCAGCACTGGCCGGAGGATCTCGACTATGGCGGCAAGCGGGTGCTGATTATCGGCAGCGGCGCGACGGCGGTGACGCTGGTGCCGGCGATGGCCGAAGAAGCAGGCCACGTGACGATGCTCCAGCGCTCGCCAACGTACATCGCCACCATGCCCACACAGGATGCCGTTGCCGACTGGCTGCGCGCAAAGCTGCCGGAGCGAGTGGCGCACGACATCATCCGCTGGAAGAACGCGCTGCGGGGTATCGCCTACTATAGCGTCATGCGCTGGCGCCCGGAGATGATGAAGCGTGTGCTTGTGGAGCAGGTGCAGGAGGAGCTCGGGGAGGATTACGACGTGGACACCCACTTCACGCCGCGCTACAACCCGTGGGATGAGCGGCTCTGCCTGGCGCCGGACGGCGACTTCTTCGAAGCGATCCGCTCGGGTGCAGCGTCGGTGGTTACCGACAGGATCGAGCGCTTTACGCCCACGGGTGTCCGGCTGCAGTCGGACCGGGAGGTGGAGGCAGACATCATCATCACGGCCACTGGTCTGGTGATGAAGCCCACCGGCGGCATTGAGACGGTGGTCGACGGGGAGCCGGTGAAGCTGCCGGAGACGATGACCTACAAGGGGATGATGCTCAGCGACGTGCCCAACATGGCGATGGCCATCGGCTACACCAATGCCTCGTGGACGCTGAAGTGCGAGCTGGCCCACCGCTATGTCTGCCGGCTGCTGGCCTACATGGACGAGCACGGCTACGTGCAGTGCGTGCCGCGGCGCGACGCCGGTGTAGAAGAGGAGCCGCTGATCGACTTCACCTCCGGCTACGTTCAGCGCGCGCTGCACACGCTGCCCAGCCAGGGCTCGCAACGTCCGTGGAAGCTCTATCAGAACTACCTGCTCGACTGGCTGACCTTCCGCTTTGGGAAGGTGGACGATGGGACGATGGAGTTCCGGGGCCGGGAGCAAGTTGCCGCCGACAGGGGTCGCACGCTCGCCGCGTCGGAAGCCGGAGAAGCAGCCCGGCCCGAATCGTCCACGTAACCTCGTTTCCCGCTGCGCTTCGGATGCAGGAAGCTCAGCGAGGTACCTATCCCTCCTTTTGCAACCACCAGCATTTGCGCGCTCTCGCGCCGATCTGTCTACCTCTCCTGTCCCTACCCCGCGAGAAACGGCGCGCCGCCGCCTGGAGGGTCTGGCGTCAGCGGCCCCGCAGAAGCGGGCGCTGGACAACCTCGCGGCGGCAGCGGGGCTCTTCTGGAAGCTGCGCGACAGGTAGTGACGGGGCTTGGAGGTTGTGTGAAAGGCGCTATCCCCTAAAAAGGTACCAGGGGGCCCATCAGGCGATGGGCCCCCTGGCGAAGGGAAGAGGTCTACGCATAGGTTACCACTCCGCCGGCGGAATGGCATGATAACCCGGTACTGTCTTTACCCGGACCCCGGTACTGGTCTGGCGCCGCGGCGCGGCGGAAATCACTTCAGGTATAGATTCCAGTAGCGCACGAACCAGAGGAAAGCGACCACGGCGGCGGCGTTCACCCCGTAGAGCAGCCAGACGCCGTCCGGCGGCGCGCTGCGCCATAGGGCAGCGAGCGCCAGGGGATAGGAAAGCGCCAGCAGGCCGACGAGCCACGGGATGAGGAAGAGCAGCTTCACCAGCGGGGGGATCGTCTTGAAGAAGAGGATCAGGTCGGCGCGCAGCATCATCAGCGCCACGCCGGCGAGGAAGGCGAGGGCCAGCAGGCTGAGCAGCCAGATTGGCCACTGCGTATGCCCTGTGAAGGGCGTGACGGCGGCGAACGCCAGGAAGCCCACCACCATCAGGGCGACGAGGCCGAGCTGGAAGCGCGGCGTCTCGTGCGCGCGCGCCCTGGCGTAGGAGCCGGTGCCGCCGAAGGAGAGCCAGGCGATCTCGCCGGGGTCATCTTCCACGAAGCGCACGAAGGTGCTGGGGTGCGCCTGATGCTGGAAGAGCAGCGGCTCCACCTCCACATAGCGCCCGGAGCCGATGGTGACGGTGCCGTCGCCGCCGGCGCGGACGTCGACGTTGTCGAGCAGCGCGCCCAGCTTGAAGAAATCCTCCTGCGGCGTGCCGGCGAGACGGTAATGACCCGTGTAGCGCGGGGCGCGGGCGGCGGCGTCGGGCAGGGGCGGCAGAGCCTCGACATCCCGCGGGGCCGGCGGAAGATATTCGACCAGCAGCCGTGTGCCGAGCTCCTTCATGAAGTTGTAGCCTGGCGTGCTACGGGCGCTCGGCCCGAGCGGGCGGTGGTTGACGCTGAGAAAGATGCCCAGACGGTGCTCGGGCGCCAGGATGAGGCGGTTGCCGTGGCCGATGCCGTTGCCGTCGTGGTACAGGACAGCGCGCCCTTCGAGCGTCAGCTCGCTCAGACCGTAGGTGCGGCTGCGCAGGCGCGGGTGGAGCGTTTGCTGGCGCGTGAGCATGCCGGCGACGGTGGAGCGCGCCAGCGCCTGCTCACCGCCCACGCGCCCGCCCTCAAGCAGGGCCAGCATGAAGCGCGCCATATCGTCGCCGGTGGTCACCATGCCGATCCCCGGAGTGAGATTGACGAAGTCGAGCGGTACCTCTTCATAGATGCCGTTCCCCTGGTAGGCGTAGCCCGCGGCAAGCGCGGCGGCGATGGGCGCCGGCAGCGGCTGCGCAAACGTCGTGTGCGCCATCCCCAGCGGGCGGAAGAGGAGCTCCTCCATCACCGCGGGAAAGGGCTGTCCCAGCACTTCGGCCATCGCCTGGCCCAGCAGGGCGTGCTCCCAGCTGTTGTAGCTCGGCACACGGCGGGGTGGGTGGACGCGCGCCGGTAAGTGCGCCGCCAGGTAGCCGGGCAGCGGCTGCCACTGGGCCTCCGTGGGGGCGTGGGTGCCGACGACGACGTCCGGGTAGCCGCCCTGCAGGGTCAGCATCTGCGCCACCGTGGCGCCCGACCCGTGGCCATCCTGCGGTGGCAGCAGGCCCGGCAGGTAGCGGCTGACTGGCGCGTCGAGGGCGATGGCGCCGCGCGCGGCCAGCTCCAGGACGGCGGCGGAGGTCGCCGCTTTGGAGACGGAGCCGGCGCGCACCGGCGTCTGCGCCGTCATCGAGCGCTGTGTCTGCAGGTCGGCGAAGCCGTAGCCGCGGGAGAGGATCACCTCCCCATCGTGGACGACGGCGACGACGAGGCCGGGAGCGTGGGCAGCGGCCATGTGGCGCTCGACATAGGCGTCGACGAAGGCGGCTATGCCGGCGGGATCTAGTATCGGAGAGCGATCAGGCTGGGACTTCGTCATCTCATCCACCTCAGGTGAGGTCTCAGGCGAGGCCTGGGCGGCCCGTATCGGGAAGGGCGCTGGCATTATTAGTAACACGAACAGGAGTAGCGTACAGTGCACGATTCTCATAGGCAACGGTCCTCAGAGGGCGTTCAATCTCCAGCCCGAGCATGCCGCCTTCCTGCGTGGCGTACATCGGCGGAAATATGCATCTTACCGTAGCTAAATCTGTCTACGCGCTGGCGGGCGATCTACATAAAAGTATGGAGGCGGGCGCGGTGGGGCGTGCTAGAATGAGGGGTAGCCTGAGGCGGCACGGGAGTGACGACCCTTGGGAGTGTGACAAGTGCGAGAAACCATTATGAACAGCAGCCAGCAGCCCACGGCCCTATCCATTCACTTCCGCCGCGCCTACCTGCGCCGCCCGCAGATGCTCCTTTTTCTAGGCATCAGCTATGCACTGTGGGCGTCGGTGACGCTGCGCTGGCTGATGGAGTTCGTGGAGCAGAGCCACCCGCAGACGGTGCTGGTAGCGGGGCTGCTGCTGCTCTTCGGCGGGGTGATGGGGCTGGAGCCGCTGCTGACGGCGCGCTCGGCGCTGCGGGGCCACCTCTATTTGCTGTTCCAACTGGCCGTCGTGCTCGCCGCGATGCTGACCTTCTTCCAGCTCGACTTCTTCGCCATCTTGCTGCTGCCGCTCGCCGGGCAGGCGACCTTCGTCTTCCGTCGCCGGCCGGCTGCCCCTTTGTGGGTAGGGATTCTCCTGCTGGCGAACGTGCTCGGGCAGCTCGACCAGTTTGGCTGGCCCGAGGCGCTCCCCTTCATCTTCCTCTACACTGGCGCCATTCTCTTCGTCGCCGCCTTTTCGCTGATGACGCTGCGCGCAGAGGCGGCGCGGCGGCGGAGCGAGCGGCTACTGGCGGAACTGACCGACGCGCACGAGCAGCTCAGCCAGACCCACGAGCAGCTGCGCGCCTACGCCGGACAGGCGGAGGAGCTGGCTGTAGCCCAGGAGCGGAACCGGCTGGCGCGCGAGCTGCACGATTCGGTCGCCCAGACGCTCTACGGGCTGACGCTGCAGTCGGAGGCGGCGGCGCGTCGCCTCGCGGCGGGGCAGGTGGAGCAGGTCGCCGACTCGCTGCGCTTCTTCCAGCGCAGCGCCCGCCAGACGCTGCAGGAGACGCGGCTGCTCATCTTCCAACTTCGCCCGCCGATCCTCGACGAAGTGGGGCTGGCGGCGGCGCTGCGGGCGCGGGTGGACGCCGTGGAGGCGCGCAGCGCCATCGCGTGCGAGGTGGAGCTGCAGCCCATGGCGGGGCTGGCACCCGAGGCGGAGACCGCCCTCTATCGCATCGCGCAGGAGGCGCTGAACAACGCCATTAAGCACGCCTGCGCCGGCCGCGTCTCGCTGGCCCTGCGGCGCGAGAAGGAGACGCTCTGCCTGACGATTGCGGACGATGGCACGGGCTTCGACGTAGCGCAGGCGAGCGGCTTTGGCCTCGCTGGGATGCGCGAGCGGACGGAGCAGCTGGGGGCGACCCTGACGGTGCTTAGCGCGCCCGGGGAAGGGACGACGGTGGTCGTGGAGCTCCCATTCGCGTCGGAAACGGCGCAACTGGCAGAGCACGCCAGAGGAGGCGCCGATGCGTGAGCCGATCCGCCTTTACCTGGCCGACGATCACCCGATCGTGCGCCGCGGCATCCGCGACCTGCTGGAGACGGAGCCGGGGATATCCCTGGTGGGGGAGGCGGACAACGGGCGGGACGCGGTGGCCGGCGTCGAGGCGCTGGCGCCCGACGTGATCCTGATGGATCTGGTAATGCCGGAGATGGATGGCATTGCCGCCATCCACCGTATTAAGGCGGACCGACCGGACGCGCGGATCCTCGTTCTGACCAGCTTCGCCACCGACGACAAGGTCTTTCCGGCGATCAAAGCCGGCGCTCTCGGTTACCTGATCAAGGATACCGCCCCCGCCGACCTTCTGCGCGCCATTGGTCAGGTATACCGGGGCGAGGTGGTCCTGCACCCGAGCATCGCTCAGAAGCTGCTCTCCGAAATCGCGGGCGAGCCCCCGGCGGCCGCGCCTGACCCGCTGACGCCGCGCGAGGTGGAGGTATTGCAGCTTATCGCCCGCGGGCAGAGCAACCAGGAGATTGCGGAGGCGCTGACGATCAGCGTCGCGACAGTCTACACGCACGTTTCGAATATCCTCTCCAAGCTGCACCTCGCCAGCCGCACACAGGCGGCGCTGTACGCGCTGCGAGAGGGTTACAGCTCGCTATAGAGATTTCGTGTCGGCCCAGCTCGTAACCCCGCAACGAGCCGCCCTCGGGGCTTTCCTCCCGCGCCTGGCCACGCTCTCGGAACTTCCGAAGCTTAAGGAGGATGGGTTAGCGCGCGATCTCCACCGTCAGTTCGTAAAAGAACTCGTCCGGAGCGCCGAACTCATCGCCCAGATCCTTGATAAGGACGAGGTAGCGGCCGGCGCCGGGCGCACTGTAGTTGATCCGCGAGTCGAGGCTCTCGTCGTCGTCGTTGGCGGCAACCTCGTTCAAATCCTCGTCGTAGAGGATCAGGTAAGAGTCGAGATCGGAGCCTTCGCTGGCGGCGTCGACGTCCACCGTCACGGCGTCGCCGCTTTCTAGCACCACCGCGTAAACGTCGGCGTAGAGCAGCTCGCCCTCGACGGCGATGCGGTCGTCTGCAGTGATCGCATCGGCGACAGTCTCGCCCGCGGTCAACACTGGCGCAGAGGCGGGGTCGAGGCTTTCTGGCCTCTCGCCGGTGCGGGCGTGGAGGGTGTAAGTGAACGCCGGGCCAAAGCCATCGCCCAGGTCGGCGACGACAACATAGAAGACCCCGTCGCTCGGGACCTCGATTTCGATCCGTGGATCGAGCCCTTCGCTGTCGTCGTTGAAGGCCAGCTGCTCCAGGCTGTTGTCGTAAAGGGTGAGGATCGAGTCGAGGTCGGACTGGACCTCCGTGTCCACGTCGAGCACCAGCCACTCGCCGGCGGTCGCCTCGACGGCATAGACGTCTGCATATTCCTCCGTGCCGGCTATCTCCACCAGATCGTCGGCGCTGATCACCCCTTCGACCGCTGCGCCGAGTGCCAGCGGCTCGGCCTGTTCGGGGGCAAAGGCCGCCGCCGGCTCGCCCAGAGTGGCGGTGAGGCGATAGGTGTAACTATCGCCGACGTCGCCGCCGAAGTCGGCGACCACGGCGAAGTAGACGCCGTCTTCCGGTGCAGTGTACGCGAGCAGAGAATCGAGGTCATCGCTATCGTCGTCAAAGGCGACCTGCTCCAGCGCCTCATCGTAAAGGGTGACCGTCGAGTCGAGCTCTGAATCGGCCCCTGTATCCACGTCCAGCACCAGGCGCTCGCCGCCGTTGAGAGCGATAGCGTAGATGTCGCCGTAGAACAGGTCCGTGCCGATGGCGACAAGATCGTCCGCTTCGATGACCCCTGCCACCGTCTCGCCCGGGCTGAGGGGGATGGCGTCGGACGGTTCGAAGCCGGCGACCGGCTCGCCGAGGCTGACGCGGACGGTGTAGCTGTAGTCGGCGCCAAAGTCGCCGCCGAAGTCCCGCACCAGCAGGAAGTAACGTCCGGGGGCGGGCACGGGGAAACGCAGCTCGGAGTCGAGGCTATCGTCGGCGTCGTCATTCCGCGCGACCTCGTCCAGATCCGCGTCGAAGACGACGAGCACCGAATCGAGCTCGGAGCCGGCGACGGCAGCGTCGACGTCGAAGATGATCTGCTGGCCCTGGCTCGCCTCGAAGGTGTAAATGTCGCCGTACAGGTCTTCACCGGCGAGCAAAATCAGGTCGTCCTGGCGGATGGCGCCCTCCACCTCGTCGCCCGGTGCAATCTCGGGGGCAGCGGTCGGATCGAAGGGGGTGGGTGCGGTTCCGGTTTCTGCGCTCAGGGTGTAGAAGTAGTCGGCGGCGGGGCCAAACTCGTTGCCAAAGCCCTCCACCAGCACGTAGTAGCGCCCGGTGTACGGCGCCAGATAGCCGAGGCGCGAGTCGAGGCCCTCGCCGCCGTCGTCGTCAAACGAGAGCTCGTTTAGCTGTTCGTCGAAGAGCGTGAGTACCGTGTCCAGCTCCGAGCCGGCGCTACTCGCCGCCGTCTCCAGCACCAGGAACTGCCCCTCCTCCACCGTCAGGGCGTAACTATCGAAGTAGAGCGTTTCCTCTTCAAAGGTCAGCGCGTCCGCCGCGGTGATTGCCCCTTCGGCTGTCCCGCCGAGCGCCAGCGGCTGGACGCGGTCGCGGATCGCCGCCAGCACTCCCTGATAGCTCTCCACCTCTGTCGTCTCGCGCGGCGTCGTGAAGCCACCCTGCGTCCGCTCCTTCTCCGGCGCGTCCTCCAAGAGCTCCTCGTCCAGCGCCTCTTCGGCGACGGCGTCGCCTTCGAGATCCAGATCATCTGGCTCGTCCGACGGCAGCTCCAGCTGGTCATTGTCGGGAATCTCCACCGGCGTCACCGCCTCCTCTACGTCGGTGAACGCCACCGTCTCCTCGTCGCCCAAAAGGCTCTCCACCAATCCACAGCTCAGCGTCGCCAGCGACAGCGCCATCACCAGCACCACAAGCGAACGACCTGCTTTCGACATCTCTCTCTCCTTCCCTCAGACCGCGAGGGCCGTCGGCTCTCGGGCGACGCCGCCGGCAGCGCGCACCCACACAAACAGCTTCCCCGGCCAATTCTGCCCCCTTTCTCTACGCGCGCGCTATATCCTCCTCTTCTTCCACCGGCATCATCACCACCGTCTCGCCACCGCCGCGCCCATAGGTGCCGTGCAACCCTTCGCGGCGCAGGAGCCACAGCTCGGGGATGATCTCCGAGATGAGGCGCCCGTCGTCGAAGATGCGCACGACGGAGCTCTCGGAGACGACGACGGCAACCGCGTGGGTGTCGCGGCTGACGGCGGCGCCCGCCATGTGCCGGCTGCCCAGCCCGAGGGGCAGCTCCAGCCCTTCGGAGCTGGCGTCGATGTAGCGGGCGGCGGAGATGACAACACCGTCGTCGCGGACGACGAAGGCGCCGTCAAGCTGGGCCAGCTCTTTTATCGTCTCACGCATGTTGGGGTCGCCGATGTGGCGCACGCTGTCCGGGTGACCCTTGAGCGGGTCGAGGATCAGGCAGCGGCTGCCGCGCAGCACCGCCTCGCTGTCGGCGACGACGAACATCGTCCCCACCTTGCGCCCCTCCCGCCCCTCGCGCGCGATCTCCACCGCGAGGACGATGACCGCTTCCAGTGTCTCCGGCGAGACACCGATCTCGTCGCTGCAAATGTCCTTTATCAGGGCCCGTTCTTCTGCGGTCATGGCCTGTTTCCTCCACATGTTCGCTGGCTGACGCTATTATATAGCGCCCAGGCCGTTGCGCGAAAGGGGGTCATTCGCCCGCGCCGACGCGTGCGGGAGCTCGTAGCGCAAGGCGGCTCTTTCCGCGGCAGAAGGCAGGCTCTTTCCCCGCCCGCCACGAGCTCTTGCCCCCACAGCCGGCGGCGCCAGCTGCTGGTACCATCTGGCTATGTATGTAACGCAGAGGCGCGTCGTTCGTTATTTATAGTAGTGTGATAGGGGCCCCCGGGCCCGCAAAAGGAGTCAATACACTATGAGAGAGAGAAGTGAGCTGTCAACACAACGACCCGCCCCAGCCGTGTTATTGAGCCTCGTGCTGCTCGCCGCCCTGTTCCTGGTCGGCTGTAGCACGACGGCCGAGGCCGCAGAGCGGGCGGTGGTGCGCGATGTCGAAGGTCAGGTGGAATGGCGTGCGGAGAATGAGGAAGCGTGGACGTCCGCCGAGGAAGGCGTAGAGCTGGCGCCGGGCGCCGTCATCCGCACCGGCGTCGACGGTCGCCTGCGCCTCGTCTTCGACGAAGAGGGGCCGGACGCGGACGAAATCTACCTCGCGCCGGGCACAGAGCTGCGCATCGTGCGCGTCGTGCTCGATGAAGCGGGCGAAGTCGCCGAGATCGTGCTCGAGCAGGTGCGGGGACGTGCACGCCACGTCGTCACCGCCGGCGACGGCGTGACGCGGCCGGTTATCTACTCGGTAACGTCCGCTCATGGCGAGGCGGCGACCAGCGACGGCACGTTCACTCTCAACGCCGACGCCGGCAGCGCCACCCGCCTGGCCGTCGACTCTGGCCTGGTCTACGGGACCGCTGGCGACGCCAGCTATCCGGTGAGTGCAGGCCGCGCTCTGGCGCTGCGCACGGACGAGCCGCCACAGATGGCGCACTTCGTCGTCTACGGCGCCGGGCCCCTCGCGCGGAACGGCGACCTCTGGGCGATTGGCGGGCGTGACTTCCTCGTCACTGCCGACACCGTCGTCGAGGGCGAGCTGACTGATGGCGCCTATGCCTACGTCGAGGGACACGTGCGCGAGGATGACACGCTGGTCGCCGACGTGATCTCCGGCGAGCCGCTGGACGAGACCGATATCGTCCCCGCCGACGACGATAGCGCCTTGCTGTCTGACAGCGCAGATGAGGAGGACGCCGCTTGTGTGGTGGTCAACGGCGTCGTGGAGAGCTGGGATGGCCAAACGCTGATCCTGGTCCACGGCACAAGGGTGCAGGCCGACGAACTGGACGAGATTGAGGGCGATGTCGAGCGCTTCAGCACCGTGCGCATCCGCAGTTGTATGGAAGATGGCGAGCGCGTGAGCCGCCTCGTCGTGCTGGAGGCGGCACCCGAAGATGTGGAGGACGGCGAGCGGGTAACATTGTGCCACGTCCCGCCGGGCAACCCGGACAACCAGCACACCATCGCCGTCGACGTGGACGACGTGGGCGACCATCTGGTCCACGGTGACTACTTGGGCGCGTGTGACCCCGAGCTTTTGGACGACGTCGACGAGGATGTCGACGCCGAGCTTCTTGAGGACGAGGACGACGAAGGCGACGAGCATGTAACGCTCTGCCACGTGCCGCCGGGCAACCCGGCCAACGAGCAGACGATCACCGTCGGTGAAAGCGCTGTGGACGCCCATCTGGGCCACGGCGACTACCTCGGCGAGTGCGACGGACGCTCCGTCGACGAAGATAATCGTCCCGGCCGCGGTCGCGGTCGTGGCAACGACTGAGCGCTAGCGGTGACCGGCGCCTCCCGCACGGAGCTGCGCTGCCTACGGCAGGCAGCGGGGGAGGCGCCACCCCCCTTTTTCCTCGTAAGGACGACAGCAGTAACCTCGACGGGCGGGATGGGCATTTTCCTACGCACATGATAGGGTTTTCCCCCATACTGCTGTGTGCTGCCGCCGCTACAATAGGAATAGAAGCAACTTTCTTTCCCTCAAGCATCTGGCTTGAGATCTCATCCACACCATAGCCCACATCGCTGCCCGGGGTGGAGCTACCCGAGGAGAACAACCAGTGGCTAACGAACGCCAATACCCCTTAGCACCTCTGTACCGGCAATTGCGCCCGGCAGAAGCGCGCCTGCTTCCGATCGCCGCTCTGCTGCTCTTCGCCGCTCTGCTGATCGCCGGCTGTGGCGGGGAGGTGGGGGCGGGGGATCCGATCGTGGTCGAGCGGGTGGAGGGGCAAGTCGAGTGGCGGGAGATGACCGGCTCTGCCTGGACCCCTGTCCAGGAGGGCCAGCAACTGGACCCGGCCTCCGTGCTGCGCACCGGGGCCGACGGCCGCCTGCGCCTTGCCTTCCGCGATCTGGCTACAGCGGGCGGCTTCAGCCGCGATCCACTGGCGGTCATCACCCTTGCGCCCGGCGCCGAGCTGAGCATCGTGGCTCTGGAGCGGGACGAGGCGGGCCATCTTCAGGCAGTCATGCTCGAGCAGTTCGCGGGCCGCGCGCGCCACGTGGTGCATGCGCGCGAGGACGGCGTGGCGCCGCTGGCTTACAGCGTTACGTCGGCTCACGGGCGGGCGACGACCGCCGGCGCCACTTTCACCTTCAGCAACGACGCCGTCGCCGCCACCGATGGTGCCTCCTTCGACGCCTCGTCGGTAAAGGGCGCGCACGCCACGCGGGTCGCGGTAGATAGCGGCCTCGTCTACGGTACCGCCGCCGGCGTGACTTATCCGGTCGGCGCCGGCCGGGTCCTCTTCTTGCGCGTGGACCAGCCACCGGAGCGGGC
Source organism: Promineifilaceae bacterium (SeqCode) (assembly GCA_033722535.1). Lineage (GTDB taxonomy): Bacteria > Chloroflexota > Anaerolineae > Promineifilales > Promineifilaceae > JAAYYY01. The sequence goes on along the minus strand of JAWVYW010000091.1, from coordinate 1,103 downwards.
GCTCTTTCCCCTCTACGGCGCCGGCCGTCTGGCGCGCAACGGCCCGTCCTGGACCATCGGCGAACGCGACTTTCTACTGCAGGAGTGGACCATCGTCGACGGCGGGCGTCCCGACGAGGCCGCCATTCCCGACGGCGCCTACGTCTACGTGGAGGGCCATCTGAACGAGCAGGGCGACGCCGTCGCCGACAAAATTACCACCGCCGCCGGCGGCGACGGCCTGAGCATTCCCGATGATGGCGACGGTGATAACGACCTCTTTGCCGATGCACCGGTGCCCGACGCCTCGTGCATCGCCCAGACCGGCGTGATCGACGTCTGGGACGGGGCCACCCTCATACTTGCCGATGGCGTCTCTTCCGAACGAGGGACTTCCCTCGCCGAGGCCGATCTTGACCGGATCGAGGGCGAGATCGCGCGTTACAGCGTCGTCCTTTTGGCTACCTGCGGCGTCGCCGACGAGGCAACGCGCTCGCTCGTGATTCTTCAGGCGCCTCCGGCGCAGCTGGCGCTTAACGAGCCGGTCGAGTTGTGCCACGTGCCGTCTGGCGACCCCGCCGAGCAAAAGACCGTTACGGTCGCCCCGCCGGAGGTGGCGAAGCACGTGGCGCATGGCGACTATCTGGGCGCCTGCGACCCCACGCTCGGGGATGATGCCTATGCGCTGGAGAGGGGGAAATAGCGCTGGTCGCGGCCTGAACAGAACGTTTCGGCCGCTACGGCTCGACCTCGGCAAACAGACACTTTAAGTACGCTCCCTCCTGAAAGCCCACCGGGTGGTCCAGCGGGTGGCCCATCCTCTCGATTTCGCGTAGCGAAAGACCCACATCACCCGCTGCGGCGTGGATGGTGCTGAAAAAAGGCTCCCGCTCCACGCGCGCCGTGCAGGATGCCATTGCAAGGATCGCCGGGCGGGCGGAGCTGTGGTCGGCGCGCTGCAGCACGGCAAGCGCGTCCTGGGCCAGCCGGCGGTAGGCGCGGAGGGCATTGGCGACCTGGTCGGCGGTACGGGCGAAGGTCGGCGGATCGACGACGATCATGTCGAAGTGCCCGCTCCCCTCGGCGCGCAGCCGGCGCAAGAGCTGGAAGGCGTCGGCGGGCAC
>JAWVYW010000090.1:0-15167 GCA_033722535.1 Promineifilaceae bacterium (SeqCode) | reverse complement strand
GCCGCCAGCCAGAAAAGCTGCTCGCGCACGTCCCCGCGGCGCTGCCAGTCGCGGCTGTCCCAGATCTCGCCGCTCACGTCGTCCCCACCGTACAGTAGCTGCCCCGCCGTCACCCCCCGGAACTGGGCCACTGCAAATAAGGCCGCCGACTCCATCTCCACCGTCAGACAGCCCTCGGCGCGGCGCGCCTGAATGCGGGCAGGTGTTTCGCGGTAGATGGCGTCGGTGGTCCATGTCTTGCCGACCACATACTCGACCTACTTTTTCTGTAGCAGCGCCTCGATGGCTGCTACTGCCCTGGGGCTCGCTGCCACCTCTCGCGACGGCGGCACGTAATGGTAAGAGGTCCCATCGTCGCGCACGGCCGAGAGCGGCACCATCACGTGCCCCAGCGTCAGTTCCGGCGCCAGGACGCCCGCCCCGCCGCAGGCGATGAATTTGCGACAGCCGAGGGCGATCAGCTCTTCCATGAATCCCGCCGCAAGGGGCGCCCCCACGCCCGGATGGCAGACCACCAGCGGCCGGCCGCCGACCTCGACTTCGTAGACGGGATTGGCGCCGATCTCTGAGCCCAGCTCCCATACTGGCTCAAGCTGCGCTGCTTCCGCGACCCGGCTGATGACATCCTGAAAAAAGCAGAGGACACAATGTTCGGCAATCGTCAGCGGTTCGAGCACCTCGTGAGGTTCGATCAACGCCCTGGGCGAGGGGTCGAACTCCAGGATCGGGTAGGCGGCAGGAGTAAGGCGGGCTTTCTCTTCATCTGTCGCGAGAGTCGCAGCCAGCGACGGCGGCAGGCTGAAGCGCCCGCTCGTATCCGGCTCAAAGGGGAGGACGTCGACCACGGCGTTCAGGTTGAGCGGGCCATAGACGTGGGGAAACTGCTGCCCCGTCTCATAGCAATCTTCATAGACGAGCTCTGGTACAAGGCGTTCGCTCTGGATGCAAAGGAGGAGCAGGTCGCGCTCCCCGGCGAAGAGATGATTCGCCACGTCGACCACCTGCGCGGGCGTCGAGCAGTGGATGAAGCCTTCGCTTTCCAGGCTGGAGGCGCGATAGCGTCCGGCTTCCTGGCCCTGCTGCCACACGTCGCGCGGCGCGATATGCACAATGAGTGCCACTGCGTTACTCGATGCTCAGCGCCAGCTCTATCTCGTCGCGCAGCGGGATGCCGTCTTCGCCGACCAGGGGAATGGCCGGTTTCAGCTGGCGCGCCCGTGTGACTGCGTCTTGATGAACGGCGACCGTCTGAAAACCTTCTTTCTGGTAAAAGCGTAGGGCGTCGAGGTTATCGTTGGTGGTTACCAGCCACAGACGTTGGCAGCCGCGGTCGCGGGCCTCCTCTTTTACCGCCCGAACCAGCGCGCTGCCGATCCCCTGCCCGGGAAGGTCGCTGTTGAGGGTGACGATCTCGCAGGCGTCCCCCTCGACGCGGTAGGTGACCAGCCCCAGCGGTTCACCAGACCCGCCCTCCTGATCTGACGCTCCTTCCGCCACAAAGCCGGGCAAGGTATGCGGCAGATAGACCTGCCCGTGGGCGACGACCTGCTCGTCTCCCCAATGGTACGCCACGTACTGCATCACCCACTCCTCGTCCTGCGGACCGAGCGGGCGCAGCCGGAAGCGGGCGGTGTCCCCCGCCATCACTGCCACCTCTCTGCGCCCGAGCATGCGCTCCATCCGCAGCCAGATCAGCCACTCGCCGGCGACGGCGTTGCGCCGCCCGTAGCGATCTGCGAGATCGTGGCCCATGTATCGCCCGGCGAGGCGCGTCGTCCAGCTGAGGAGATCCTCCGCCTCTTTCTCAATCTCGACCGGCCCTTCGACCATCACGAAGCGAAACGGGGGGCGCTCGTCGTCCACACAGAGCGCCGCCCATGGCTGGCGCTCGAGGTTGGCCGCTTTCACCGTTTCATGCCACGTCGTGAAGACGAGATATTCGCCCTCCAGGAGGTACCAAATCGGAATGACGTGGGGGCGGCCACTCTCGCGCACAGTCGCCAGCTTGCCCGTGTGCGCCGGCTCCTCAAGTAGGAAGGCACGGATCTCGTTCTCCGTCATCGGTTCCATAGCAGTTCCTCAGGAGGAGCGACGGATCATCGCCGCGCGGAAAGGGTGCAGCGTAGCGCGCATCAATCCTTCACGCACGAAGGGATCCTGCTCCATAAAGATGCGCGCTTCCTCCTCTGAAGCGACCTCCACAATGACGATTGCTGGGCCGACACCGTCTAGAGAACGTCCGGCGAGGATGACCGTCCCTATTTCGGTCGCCTCGCGCAGGTACGCGACGTGCGCCTCGGCAACCGCGACATCGTCCGGCGTCCAGGCATTCGGATCGCGCACCATCTCCGGTCGTACCGCCTCAAACTGGTAGAGGAACTGCTGGTTTTCGCTCATCCTGCCTCTCGACTCCTTTAGTCGCTCGTGATCTGGCGCGCCCGCGCCACGTGCTCCTCTCCCGCGGGCGAGGCCGAGAGAACCTGCAGCACGGCATCGGCGGCTTCGACCAGGTCCGGATCTTCGTCGGCCTCTACGATCTGCACTTCGCGGTATAGAGACTGCCGGTGCAGTGAGGTATCTTCGTCCTCCAGACGGTAGACCGCCTCCAGAAGCTCGCTTTCGCCGCTGTACTTCTCTTCTAGCGCTTCCTTGAGGTTGCCGTAGACGGCGATCAGCCGTTGCTCCTCGTCGTCAGGAAACAGCTCTTTCTCCGCTTCGTCGACGGCGGCTGCAACCGCCGCAATGATCGCCGTCGTTACCAGGTCTGCCTGTTCAGCCATCGCTTCTCCTCGTGCCCGCCGCTCACTTCTGCTTCTTGCGTATCTTAGACCAGCTGTCGCGCAGGGAGACGGTCCGGTTGAAGACGAGCCGCTCGGGCGTGGAAGCGACGGGGTCCACGGCGAAGTAACCCTGGCGCATGAACTGGAAGCGCGCCCCCGGCTCTGCCTCTGCCAGGCTCGGCTCCACCTTCGCTTGCAGGGTGCTGAGGGAGTCGGGGTTGATATTCTCCGTGAAGTCGCCCCCTTCGGGATAGTCGTAGGGATCCTCTGTCAGGAAGAGCCGGTCGTAGAGGCGCACTTCGGCGTCGCGCGCGTGACGTGCAGAGACCCAGTGCAGCGTGCCGCGCACCTTGCGCCCGTCCGGCGTGGAGCCGCCGTGCGAGGCCGGGTCGTAGGTGCAGCGAAGCTCGACCACCTCGCCGGTATCGGGATCTTTCACGACATCTGTGCAGGTGATGTAGTATGCGCCCAGGAGCCGCACCTCTTTTCCGGGGGAGAGGCGGTAAAATTTGCGCGGTGGATCTTCCATGAAATCGTCGCGCTCGATGTAGATTTCGCGCGAGAAGGGCGCCTCGTGCGTTTCGTCATTCTCTTTATCTTGAGGATAGGTAGAGATGTCGAATGTCTCCTCCTTGTCCTCGGGATAATTTTCGATGACGATTTTCAGGGGGTCCAGGACGGCCATCCCACGGGGTGCGTGCCAGTTCAGGTCGTCGCGAATGACGTGCTCCAGAAACTCCATCTCGACGACGCTATTGGTCTTAGAGACGCCGGTCAGGTCGAAGAATTTGAAGATTGCCTCGGGGCGGTAGCCGCGGCGGCGCATGCCGGAGATCGTGGGCATGCGCGGATCATCCCAGCCTTCCACGTAGCCTTCGTTGACCAGACGGATCAGGCGCCGCTTGCTGAGCATGGTGTAGGTCAGGTTCAGTCCCGCAAACTCGATCTGGCGCGGATGGTAAATGCCCAGCTGTTCGATAAACCAGTTGTACAACGGCCGGTGGTCTTCAAACTCCAGGGTACAGAGGGAGTGGGTAATGCCTTCGATGGAGTCGCTCTGCCCGTGCGCCCAGTCATAGGTGGGGTAGATACACCATGCTTTGCCGGTGCGCGGGTGCTCGGCGTGCAGGATACGGTACATGATCGGGTCGCGCATGTTCATATTAGGCGACGTCATATCGATCTTGGCCCGCAGGACACGGGAGCCTTCGGGAAATTCGCCGGCGCGCATTTTTTCAAACAGCTCCAGATTTTCCTCCACCGGTCGGTCGCGGTAGGGACTGTTGCGACCGGGCTCCGTAAACGACCCCCGGTACTCTCGTATCTCTTCTGGGCTGAGATCGTCGACGTAGGCATTGCCCTGTTTGATCAGTTCGACCGCCCACTCATAAAGCTGCTCGAAGTAGTCGGAGGCGTAGAAGAGCCGCTCTTCCCATTCTGCGCCGAGCCAGCCGATATCTTCGATGAAGGCGTCGATATATTCCTGCTCCTCGGTCAGCGGATTGGTATCGTCGAAGCGCAGGTTGAAGGCGCCGTTATAGTTCTGAGCGGTGCCGTAGTTCAGCCACACCGACATGGCGTGGCCGATGTGGGCGTAGCCGTTCGGCTCCGGCGGAAAACGAGTGTGTACCCGCTGGTAGCGCTCCTCCGCCAGGTCCTCGTCGATCATCTCCGCGATGAAGTTGGTGGTGGGGATGCCGTCCGGTTCGGTCATTAAAAACTCCCTTCAATTGCCGACGCGCTGCTCCAAGAAAGGGCGCTGGATCGTCAATTCGTTAAGTCTTAAAATCTTCATTGTGGCTGCTGATTGAGTGCCGCAAACCATTATCACCCATAGCGGGATGGCCTGCAAAGGGCTACAATACGGCGGGCCCAGGGGGGTCAGGGAAGCCACCCGGCGCTCTTGTGAAGAGGTCTCTATTTGATGCGGGAGAAAGTGCTGTATGCCCAGTTCCAATCAGATCCGTCAACCGATGTTTGTCAGTGCGCTGGTCTGGGTATGGGCCATCCACCACATGCCGATGTTTGAAGGAGGCGTGCAGATCAGCCTGATGATCTCCCTCCTTTCGTTTCCGGCGTCGGTGCTGACTGCCTATCTGGCCGTCTACCGGCGACGGCTGTGGGTGGCGACGCTGCTGCTGGCGTTCACGCTACTCGCCGTTATGCTCTACTTTAATCTCAGCCCGCAGAAAATCGCCGAGGCGTTCTTCGGCGTCGGCCTCACCGGCTTTCTTTTGTGGCGGGCCATGCCCCACCTGGCGCGCTGGCTGGCGCGCCGGGGCGAAGAGAGTGTTGTCGCCGGTGGACGCGGTCCGCGGGTGCAGTAAGCGCTACCTTTGCGCCAGCCAGAGAACCTTCCCCGCGGTACGTGGGGCAAAGCAGGCTCAGACCGGCTCCTGCTCGGCCATCCAGAGGTCGGCGTCGTAAGCTGGCATCTCGCACCGTAACGCTTTGTCGCGGCGGGCGCCGAGCAGGTAGGACGCCTGCAGCAGGGTGTGGATCTGGCTCGTGCCTTCGTAGATGACCGCGCTCTTCGTATTGCGCAGGTGGCGCTCCACGTTGTATTCGTCCGAATAGCCGTAGGCGCCGTGGATCTGCACGGCATCGTCGGCTGCCCGGCGGGCTGCCTCGGTACAGTACCACTTAGCCATACTGGTCTCGCGCGTGTTGCGCACGCCCCTGTTTTTCAGCCAGCCGGCCTTCCAGACCAGGAGCTGGCCGATGTCCAAACTCTGTTGCATCTGGGCCAGCATCTGTTGCACGAGCTGATAGTCGGCGATAGGGCGCCCGAAGGTGCGCCGCTCTTTGGCATAGGCGACGGAGCTGTCGAGGCAGGCCTTGATGATCCCCACAGCGCCGGCGGCCACGCCGTAGCGCGCGTTGTCCAGCGCCGTCATAGCGATCTTAAACCCTTCCCCTTCCAGCCCCAGCCGGTGGCTCTCGGGAACGCGCACGTTGTCCATCTTGATCCAGCCGGTATTGCTGGCGTGAACCCCCATCTTGCCCTCGATGGTCCCCGTCGTCAGCCCGTCCCACCCCCGCTCAAGGATAAACGCTGTGATCCCCCGGTGACCGGCGTCGGGATCGGTTTTGGCGAAGACGAGGAAGCGGTCGGCGACGTCGGACAGCGTGATCCACATCTTTTCGCCGCTGAGCAGGTAGTCGTCGCCATCCCGCCGGGCACGGCTGCGCATTCCGGCCACGTCGGAGCCGGCATCAGGCTCCGTCAGGCCGAAGCAGGCGAGGTTTTCCCCCCGCGCGAGAGGTGGAAGAAAGCGCTTCTTCTGCTCCTCTGTCCCCCACTGGAAGATCGGCAGGGCGTGCAGGCCCAGGTGGACGGCGATCGTCTCGCGTACGGAGGAGTCGCCGTATTCCAGCCCTTCGCTGACGATACCCAGCGACAGGTAGTCCATGCCGGCGCCGCCATAGCGGACGGGCAGACAGATGCCCATGAAGCCGAGCTGCGCCATCTTGGGTAGCAGTTCATAAGGAAAGGTGTGGTTGCGGTCGTGCTCGCGGATGATCGGCAGGACTTCATTCCGGGTGAAGTTGTAGACCATATCCTCGACCATACGATGTTCGTCACTGAGCGTGAAATCCATACTCCATTCCTCTCTTACTCGTCGGCATCTAAATAGGCGATGCCTTCCATCTCAATCAGGTTATCACGTTGAAAGAAACCCGACACTTCGAAAAGAGCCATCGCCGGATAGTGACTGCCGAAGTAGCGGCGGTGGATGGCGCCCAACTTCTTCAAGTGGCGCACGTACTCCTCCCGATCTTTCACATAGATGTTCAGCTTGACGATCGACTGCATCCCGCCACCGGCTTCATTGACGACGGCCTGCAGATTTGCCAGCACCTGCTCGAACTGGGCCACAAGGTCGCCCGGCGCGACGATAGCGCCGTCGGCGTTGCTGGCGTCCTGGCCCGCCAGAAAGAGGATCGTCCCGCCGTGGGCCAGGATCCCGTGGTTGAAGCCGCGCGGCGGGGGAAGCTGCGAAGGGTTGATGATCTTTGTAGGCATCGTCGGTTCCGGTTAGCGCCCCGTAAAGTCGGGCTTTACTTTCTCCTGAAAGGCCTCGTAGAAGATGCGATGGTCTTCGCCCATTAGCATCAGCGCCTGCGCCTGCGCTTCTGCCTCCAGCGCGGCGGCTAGGTCCATGTGCCACTCGTTAGTCAGCATGCGCTTGGTCATGCCCAGCGCCAGCGTGGGGCCAGCGGCGAGCCGCGCTGCCCATTCCTGAGCAGCCGGCAACAGCTCCTCTGGCGGTACAACGCGATTGACGAGTCCGATGCGCTCCGCTTCCTCGGCGGTGACCTTATCGCCAAACATCAGGATCTCCGTCGCCCGGCCCATGCCGACGACGCGCGGCAGCAGGTAGGCTGCCCCCATGTCCGCGCCGGTCAGACCAACCCCGGTGAAGAGAAAGCGAAAGGAGGCTGCCTCGGAGGCGATGCGCAGGTCCGAGGCGAGGGCGATTACCGCGCCCGCGCCTGCTGTCACGCCGTTAAGGGCGGCGATGATCGGCTTGTCGAGGCGCCGCATGTTGTAGACCGTCTCGCCCGTCATACGCGTAAACTCCAGGTGGCCCTTCACGTCTTCTTCGAAGAGGGCACCGATGATCTCGTGCACGTCGCCGCCGGAGCAAAAGGCGCGTCCGGCGCCGGTGAGGACGACGACCTTTACCATATCGTCGCGGTGTAGAGCGCGCATCAGATCGCGGAACTGCGCGTAGATGCCAAAAGTCAGAGCGTTAAGGACCTCCGGGCGATTGAAGGTGATCGTCGCCACCCCTTCCTGAACGTCATAAAGAAAATCGTAGCTCATACATTCTCCTTCACCACATGACGCTCCCGCCGTCGACGTTGATCGCCTGTCCGGTGATGCCGCGGCTGCTGTCCTGCGCCAGATGTAGGGCGAGGGCGGTTATCTCCTCCGGTTGGATCAGGCGGTTCTGCAGGTTGTCTCTCTCGAGAGCGGCGCGTGCTTCCTCCAGCGCCATGCCGGTCTTTGCGACGATGTTGGCGATGGTCGCTTCCGTCATCGGCGTGTCGACGTAGGCTGGGCAGAGAGCGTTGACGGTAACGTGCGGCGCCAGTTCCACCGCCAGTGCGCGCGTCAGGCCGAGCACGCCGTGCTTGGAAGCGGTGTAGGCGGCGATATAGCGTCCGCCCGTCTTCGCCGCAGTAGAAGCGATGTTGATGATTCGCCCCCACTCCTGGGCGACCATACCGGGAGCAAAGGCTTTCGTCACCAGGTAAACGCCGGTCAGGTTTACCGCCAGCATCCGGTGCCAGAGGTCGTCGGGATGGTCGATAAATTTATGGCTGCCGGCGACTCCGGCGTTGTTCACCAGAACATCGGCGCCGCCCAGCCGTGCGGCGACCGTGCCGTGGAGACGCGCCACCTGCTCGGGGTCAGTCACATCACAGCAAACAGGGAGTGCGCTCCCCCCGGCGTCGTTGATCTCGTCCGCCAGCGCCTCCAGTTCGGGAGCTGTGCGCGCGGTGAGCACCACCGTCGCCCCTTCGCGGGCAAAGCCCAGCGCCATATCGCGCCCGATACCGCGCCCGGCGCCGGTAATAACAACTCGTCTACCCTTCATCGTTCCTCGATCGTCGATTTCCTCTCTGGCGAAGCCACCTCCCCGCTCACCTGCGCGCTACTCTGCGTGCATACGAGCGATCATGCCCTGCATTGTAGGCGACATCGGAGCGCCAGCCAACTTCGGTGGGCTCGGGAGGGTGTGAGCGTGAAAGGTACGTAGATTTTCTTTCCTTCTGGCGAAGCTTCCTCCATAATAGGAGTGTTGAGGACCGTTAGCGGGAACAGTCGCTTCCTGACGGTCGCTTCTCGTCAGCCGGATCTGTCGCGGCGCTATGCGGAGAAGGATTCCGTTGCCATGAATGACCTGCCAATTCCATGGACCAAACTTACCGTGCCTGGCCTTCGGGCCGACGTTCTGCAGCGGCAGCGGCTGATAGACACTTTCTATGATCTGCTCGACTATCGTCTGATCATTGTCGCCGCCCCGGCAGGATACGGCAAGACGACGTTGTTGGTAGACGCCGTGCGGGAGGTGGAGCTGCCTACTTGCTGGCTCTCTCTGGACCAGCTCGATCAGTCACCGCGCCGTTTTCTGAGCGGCTTTATTGCGGCCCTCGCGCGCCAGTTTCCTGACTTTGGTAAAGAGGCGACGGCCACGTTGCAGGCAATGTCGCGCGATATCGACTGGGATCGGCTGATCACCTCCGTGGTCAACGACGCTTACCGCCACATCAAAGATCACTTTATCTTTGTCCTCGACGACTACCATCACGTCGACGAGAATGAAGCGATCGTAACGTTTATCAACCATTTCATTCAGCACGTGGACGAAAATTGCCACCTCATCCTCTCCACGCGCACGCTACCCAGCCTGCCCGATCTGCCGTTGATGGTGGCGCGCGGGCAGGTCGGCGGTCTCGGCTTCCAGGCGCTTGCCTTTCAACAGGACGAGGTACAACAGCTGCTCCGTAACAGCTACGGCATCGCCATTTACGAGCAGGAAGCAGAACAGCTTACGCAACAGACGGAGGGCTGGATCACCGGTCTGCTGCTGGCAGCCCAGACGATGGGTTTTCCGCTGGCACAGCAGGCGGGGGCGCTACAGGCCTCCGGCGTCGATCTTTACGAGTACCTCGCTCAGCAGGTGCTGGAAAACCAGAGCGAGGCGATGCAGCAGTTTCTGCTCCACAGCAGCTTGCTGGAGGAGTTCAATGCCGAGCTGTGTGCCGCCGTCCTCGAACCGGCTCCCTATCTACGCACGCGCTCGTGGCAGTGGTTTATCGGCGACGCCACCCAGCGCAACCTCTTCGTACAGAGCGTCGGTGAGGAGGGGTGGGTGCGCTACCATCAGCTGTTCCGAGAGTTCTTACAGCAAGAGATGATGCGGCAAATGCCCGCAGAAGCCAATCGTGTGCGCCGGCAGCTCGCCGCCGTCTATTCACAGCGCCAGCAGTGGGAACGCGCCCACCAGCTCTACATGGAGCTGGAGGACTTCGAAGGAGCGGCGGCTCTGGTGGAGCAAGCGGGCTCGCCGATGGCGTATGCGGGCCGGCATGAGACGCTGGCGCATTGGCTCGACACGCTCCCGCCCCGCGTTGTGGAGCAGCGACCTGAGTTACTTTCTCTCCAGGGTGCTGTCGCCGTCGAGCTGGGCGACACGCAGGCAGGGCTGGTTTATCTGAACAGCGCGCACGCCGCGGCTCTGGCTGCTGGCGACCTCCGCTGTCGCGCGCGCACCCTCTGCCGGCGTGCAACCGCCCACTCCTTCCTGGGCAACCATGAGATGGCGCTGGACGATGCGCGCACTGCCCTCGAGCTCATCGGAGAGAACGAGTCGCTGCACGAGATACGGGCAAGCGCGCTGCGGGCCGAAGGGCTCGCATTGCACCGGCTGGGTCGGCCCGAACCGGCGATCGATTCTTTGGAAGCTGCACGACTGCTCCAACGCCGGCGAGGGGATATGCATATGGTTGCGCGGATCGACAATACGTTAGGTGCCCTCTACTTCACGAGCGGCGCAAGGGAACAGGCGCGCACCGTTTTCGAAGAAAGCCTCCGCTACTGGCGCGAGGTAGGCCATCAATCGCTACAGCGCAACATGCTCAATAATCTCGGCGTGCTGGCGCATACCCGCGGTGACTATTTAGAGGCGGCGGCGTTGCTCGAAGAAGCCGTTTCCCTGGCAGCTGAAGATGAGCGCGATCGCGTCTTCGCCTTGGCCCTCGCCAGTATCGGTGACCTCTATGGCGACCTCGACGCCTTCAATGCGGCGCTGGAAGCGTACGAGGAGGCCGATGAGATCGCCCGCGAGATCGAATATAGTTACCTCAGGCGCCACCTGCGGCTCGCGCGCACGGCGATCTATCGCCGGCAGGGTGCTCTATGGCAGGCTCGCCAGGCGCTGGATCGAGCACGCGCTGACGGAGAATCGCCGGCATGGGAGGAAGAGGCGGGCCGAGTTGCGCTTGCCGAGGGTGGGTGGGAAGAAGCAGCAACCGCCCTGCGCACCGCAGTCAGAGGGTATGAGGCACAGGGGTTGCGCGAAGAGGCCGCCGCCGCACAGATGGCGCTAGCCGAAGTCTTCCACGCCGCCGGCCGCAAACAAGAGGCGACTGAGACGTTAGAAGCTGCAACCGCCTCATGGGGAGCAGATTTTCCCCACTCGCTCGTCGTTCGCGCCCGGCAACAGCGTAACTTTCTGGCGGAGATGGGACAGGAAGATCCCGCGGTAGGCGGTGTAAAAGCATTGTCAACCTTCGTAGCACGCTTTGAGGAAGAAATCCCCCGTTTGCGGCGACAGGTGCGGCGTACGGTGGAGACAATTCCGTTCGCAGCTCCCCAGCTGGCAATACGCCTTTTCGGCGAGGCCGAAGTTACCGTCGGCGGCGAGCCGGTAACGCGCTCGGACTGGCAGACGCCGATGGCGCCCGCGTTACTCTACCTGTTGCTTGAAAATCCAACGGGCCTCACGAAAGAGGAGATTGGCCTCTACCTGTGGCCCGACTACAGTTTGAAGCGGCTCAAGGTCATCTTTCAAAAGACAATCTACCGCCTGCGGCGCGCACTGCTATCCGACGCCGTGATCTATGACGAGGAGACCCAACGCTACCGCTTCAACCCGCTTGTCGATTATATGTGCGATGTCGAGCGCTTTCGCAGCCGGCTTCTCGAAGCGCGTACAGCCGCCGATCCCCACGAGCAGAAGGCCGCTTACCGCGCTGCCCTCGATCTTTATAGGGGCCCCTATCTCGCCGACGGCGACTTTATCTGGGCCGGTCCCACACGCGAAGCGCTGGCTGAAGCGTATCGCGCCGCGGCGCTCGACCTGGCGGAGCTCTATCTGCGGGAGGAGGCTCACGAGATGACCCTCGCCCTCTGCCGCCGTTTGCTTACGAGCGACGCCTGCCTGGAGGAGGCACATCGCCTGGCAATGCGTGCCCACGCGGCGCGTGGCAATATCGCCAGCGTCGTGCGCCAGTACCAACAGTGCCAGGAGGCGCTCGATAGAGAGATCGCTGTCTCTCCCTCCCGACGGACCGTCGACCTCTTTCAACAGCTCACCGGCGCTGTGTGATTCAATCTCGCGCGCCCGAATAGATTCCTGCTTCAAAATCACGTGAAAATGCACTAATTTCCGCCCCGTCTTTACCCTCGTCCTTACCCCCGTCCATACCCCCCTGCTATTGTAAGGATGCAGCACTTACCCGTGGTTGCAACATTCTCTCGTAGTTCACAATAGGTTGGAGGTTGACGATGAAATTCAAAATGGAACAGACACTGATCGACGTGACGACGATGGATCGCAATCGGATAAGGCTGATCGTCCTTCTGATCACTGTGTTGATGTTCGTGCTGAGCGGTGGCGCCCCCGTCGACGATCTGACACCTCCTGGCTGGTAATCGTCTCGTTGGGCACCACAACTTAATCTTCTTTCGGGGGATGCCACCTCAATGATTCTCGCCTATGCTGTCTTGCTGGGCCTGTTAATCGTCCTGCTACGTGCCGGGCTGCAGCAGCGAACGCTGCAGCCGCCGCCACTTGAGTCTGTTTGGATCGTCTTCGTGGCCTTCGTGCCCCAGTGGTTCGCGTTTCACAACCCGTCCACCGGCTGGCTCCTTTCAGATCAGATGGCAGCGGCTATCCTGGTTGTCACGCAAGTGCTGTTGCTTTTCTTCGCGTGGCGCAACCGTTCCCTTCCTGGTATGTGGGCCCTGGGGGGTGGGGTCGCTTTGAACCTGCTCGTCATCCTCGCCAACGGCGGCCTGATGCCGGTTTCGCCGGAAGTCGCCACCCGCCTACTGCCAGAGGCAACACATACGTGGTCTATCGGCGAGCGGCTCTGGATGACCAAGGATGTTGTTCTGCCCGTCGAAGCAATGTCCCTGCCCTGGCTTGCAGATCGCTTTCTACTTCCAGAGGGCTTGCCATTACGCTCCGCCTTCAGTCTCGGCGACGTCTTCATTGCATGGGGCGCCTTTCGGTTGCTCTGGTCGACGGCCGAGCAGAATCAGACGGATGACACTCCTATTTCCTTACAACCAAGTGGAGAAACACAATGAAACGTTACGAACACATGGCCTTCAGTCCCGACCTTTCGCGTCTGCTTGCCGCTGCCGTGGTCAGCCCCGATTTCTGCACGCTGCTGCTCCAGAATCCGGCCCGGGCACTGGCCCGCGGCTACTGTAATACAGAGTTTGATCTGTCCCCAACTGAAGAAGCGCTCGTGTTGTCGATCGAGGCCGGTACGTTACAAGAGTTCGCCGCAGGGGTAGTGAATGGCGCGACCGTCCTCGGACAGGGAGAGCAGAGCCACTCTTCCGGAACAGCTAACGCGCGGAGCGCGGCAAGCATTCCCTCCATCACACCGTTCCTCGGTAGCTAAATGATCCACAATTCAAGCGAGAGCTGGAAGGGCCCGCTGCCGCTGGCCCCACCTCTACGCTTCCTCCCACGGATGGTCTTGCGCAGCCGGCTCGACCGGCAGCGGACCGTTGAGTCGATCGGGGAAGGATGCCGTGGAGTAACTGGCTACGATGCCGACGAGCTGGTGCACAACCGCGTCGTCGCCTACAGTGCTCTGATCTTCCCTGCCGACCGCGAGATGGTGCACAACGCCATCCATAGTGCGCTGCGCGACCGCCAGCACTTCCAGGTCAGCTACCGGATCCAGACGCGACAGGGCGAAGAGCGGTGGGTTTGGGAACAGGGCAGCGGCGCGTCGCCGCTCGAGGGGGCCGCGGAGCCCTCCATCGTGGAAAGTGTTGTCGTCGACATCACACCGCGTACGGGTGATGCAGAGCAGATCGAGACGCAGGATAGACTGGCGACGGTCGGCCGGCTGGCAACCGGGATTGCGCATGATTTCAACAACATTATGTCGATTATATCGCTTTATAGCGGCCTATTGGAACATCAGCCAGAGCATCCTCAGCGCAATCATTTCCTCTCGATCATCAACCAGCAGGCCAACCACGCCTCGCGCCTGATCTCCCAGATCCTCGACTACAGTCGCAAGTCGCAGAGCGAAAAGTCGCTGGCAGAGGAATCGATGTTGGACCTGAACGGCTTCCTGGAGGAGACGGTGAGTCTGCTCCGAAGAACACTACCGGAGCAGATCGATGTGGTGCTCAGCCGGGACGTGCCGGCGGTGCTCGTCGAGATCGATCCCACGCGGCTACAACAGGTAGTTATTAACCTGGTCCTGAATGCACGCGATGCGATGGCCGAAGGGGGGAAGCTGACCATCCGCTTATCCGAATTTGTTTTGCAACCGGACGTGCAGCCTCCGGTCGCGGGCATGGCTGCGGGACGCTGGTTGCAACTTGAAGTCGTCGATAGCGGCGTAGGTATTTCGTCCGAGATCCTGCCGCACATTTTTGAACCCTTCTTTACCACGAAGTCGGCGGGCAAAGGCACCGGCCTGGGGCTGGCGCAGGTGAAAGACATTATCGAGCGGGTTGGAGGGCGCGTTGGCGTGGAGAGTCAACCAGGCGAGGGAGCGACTTTTAGCGTTTATCTGCCGGCGGTCGACTCCGACGCGCGTATAAAAAGCGGAGCGAGCGCGCAAACCGCTGCCTCTGGACGGGAAAAGACGATACTGATCGTAGAAGACAACGCCGAGACGCTGGCGGCGCTAGCGGAGGCCACGCGCGAGTTGGGCTATGACGTGCTTACTGCCGCACGCGGCGCGGAGGCGTTGCAACACTTCGAAACAAAGGGGGATCAGATCGATCTGCTGCTGACTGACGCAGTCATGCCAGACCTCGACGGTATCGAGCTCTGTCGCCGTCTACGCCAAAAGTGCGGTGCCCTGCCCTGCCTCGTGATGAGTGGGTATACTTTCGGCACCGAACAGCGCCAAATGCTTGAAGCGCTTGGCGCAACCTGGTTACAGAAGCCGTTCTCGCTCGAGACCCTCGCCGAGAACCTGTGCCACGTCATCGACCGCTAAGCGTGCGGCCCTCGTATAACTGCTGAGCTCCCTTCTCGCTCCGCCATGTGAGCTCAACTTACAATGTTGCAACAAAAAAGGGCCGCAATTCTCTTGCGGCCCTTTTTTGTTGAGCTGAGGGACCTGGACTCGAACCAGGACTGACGGAGTCAGAGTCCGCTGTTCTACCATTAAACTATCCCTCAAAAGCGGCTTACATTTTACCACCAGATAAGGGGGGCTGCAAGTGATGTAACAAACAATTTATATTCAAGGCAATTGCACGTTTATCTACCGCAGAGGGTAGCCGACCTGGCTACAGATCGAGTAAACTAGCAGTCGTCACAAAGGCGTGCTCTCCACAGTTGCTGTTGCAAAACGGGAATTCATCTGATGCTTGAGTTT
>JAWVYW010000089.1:0-15196 GCA_033722535.1 Promineifilaceae bacterium (SeqCode) | reverse complement strand
GCTGGGCGCAGACTTCACCATTAATGCCCGAAATGAGGACCCGGTCGAGCGCATCAAGGAGCTGGGTGGCGCCGACGCCGTCATCGCGACGGCGGTCAGCCCCAAGGCGTTCGAACAGGGCTACCAGTCGCTGAAGCGTGGTGGCACCATCGTCTTCGTCGCGCTGCCGGCGGACAACTATGTCGAGCTGCCGATCTTCGAGACGGTGCTCAACGGCATCCACGTCGTCGGCTCAATCGTCGGCACGCGCCAGGATCTACGCGAGGTCTTCGACCTCCACGCCCAGGGCAAGACGAAGGTCATCTACGAGACCCGTCACCTGGACGATGTGAACAGCGCCTTTGAGGAAGTGCTGAACGGGACGATGGAGTCGCCGCGGCTGGTCTTCGATATGACCTCTGGTCCGGGAGCAGGCGCTCCGGCCGACTGACCCTCTCACTTTCGAGCAGGCCGCCGGCGGAGATAAACCGGCGGCCTGCTCAGCTCCCGTCCAGTGAATACTCTAACTGGTAGCGGTGCCTGCCATCCTCGATCCTGATGATCATGCTGCCCGACAGCCCTTCCAGCGCCTCCGTGCCGGAGTCCGGCACCACCTCCAGGACGAGGCGGTGCTCACCGCGGTTCATGATGCCGAAGTGCTGGAGCAGGAATGTGCCGCTACGGCCATTCAACGTGCCACGCACCTGTTCAAGAGCGACGTAGCCGGCAGAGCCCTCGGTCGGCGTCATCGCGGTCAACATCTCGCCCCGGCTCTGGCCCGCCAGGTCACCGTGAAACGCCTTAGCGATCGACATCCGCCCTAGCCGCATTCCTTCTGCATCCTCCAGCGACGCTTCGAGCGGCTGGAGGTCGACTTCAAACTCACCTGTGGCCTGCATCTGTCCTCCTTCATCATCTGGCGCTCTTTTCTCTGCGCTACAGTATAGCATTTGTGCAGGAGCCATCTCCATCCCGCCCCGCTTTCCACTGGTGGAGATACCGCCACATGGTGTGTTATACTGGCGCTATCGACAGTGCCAGCAGACAGCCGCCAGGGAGAACGACGATGAGCCGCCTTCTCGCTACAACGTGTCTCCAATCCGGTGTTGAAGAGACGCCGATGCTCATTTGGAAGCGCACGCAGCGTCTGTCCAGCGGCTGCAGGCAGAGCAAGCTCGATTGCCGCGCGGACGATGGGACCTGAGGAGCGCACCCGGCCGGCGCGGCTTCCCGTCTTTCCGACCCCCTTTATCGGCCGAGAGCGCGAACTGGACGAGCTGACGGAGATGCTCGCCGAGCCTGTCTGTCGCCTCGTTGCGCTGGTGGGGCCCGGCGGGGCGGGAAAGACACGGCTGGCGGTGGAGGCCGCGCGACGCTATCCTGGGGAAGTAGAGCGCTTCTTTGTCGACCTCCAGCCGGTGGAAAGCGCCGCTGCGCTACCGGCTGCTCTCGCCGCCGCCCTCTCCCTCCCCCTCTCCGGCGACCGCCCGCCGGCAGAGCAGGTTGTGGGCGCGCTGCAGTCGTGGAGCGGGCTGCTGGTGCTCGACAACTTTGAGCACCTTCTTCCGGCGGCGACCTTTCTCAGCCACGTGCTGCAAGCGGCGCCCAGATTGACTCTACTCGTGACGTCGCGCCAGGCGCTACAGCTCCGCTCCGAGTGGCTCTATCCGGTGGGCGGGCTGCCGGTGCCGCCAGATGAGGCGGGCCCAGAGGCGGGGGCTGCCGACAAATACGCCGCCACTCGCCTCTTCGTGACGCGCGCGCGCCAGATCCGGCCTGATTTTGAAACGGTGGCAGAGTGGGACGGCGTGGTGCGCCTCTGCCGGCTGGTCGGCGGACTGCCCCTGGCCCTGGAGCTGGCCGCCTTCTGGACGCGCGCCCTGCCAAGTGCGACCATCGCCGACGAAGTACAGGACAATCTCGCCTTTCTCAGCACTACCCTGCGCGATGTCCCGGAGCGTCATCGGAATATGGCGGCTGTATTCGAGCAGTCGTGGCAGCGCCTCGGCGCTGAGCAACAGCGCGCCTTCGCCCGGCTTTCCGTCTTTCACGGTCCGTTTGGCGCGGACGCAGCGCAGGCGGTGGGCGCCGCCTCCCTGGCGACCCTCGCTGCGCTGGTCGACCGCTCGCTCCTCAGCCGCGAGGCGGGGGGACATTATCGCCTGCACCCCCTTCTGCGCCAGTTTGTCGCGCGCAAGCTGGCGGCAACGCCAGAGGAAGCGCAGGCTGCGCGGACGATCCACACCCGCACCTACGCCGCTTTTCTCGCCGCACAACAGGGGCCGTTGCTGGGCGAAGGGCAGCTCGAAGCGCTGGCGGAGATTGAGCGGCGGCTGGACAACGTCCGCGCCGCCTGGTCACAGGCGCTTGCCGAAGGGCAGATGGCCCTGCTACAGCAGATGGTCGTCCCACTCTCCCTCTTCTTTCAGTTCCGAAGTCGCTACCTTGAAGGCGCGGAGCTATTTGAAGCGGCGCTGCGCTCCGTCGACGCCGAGGCTGGCGAAGAACGAGCGACGACACAGAAAGAGCAGGTACTGGTGCACTTACTGCTTGAGCTGGCGTGGCTCTACATTCGCCTCGGCCGGCTGGAGGGGGCGGAGGCGCTGCTGCAGCGCTCGCTTCACCTCTACGACCGGCTGCAGATCCCGCCGGTGCCCGGGCAGGCGACTGACCCGCTGCTGCCGCTGGGCGTTATTGCGCTCATGCGCGGTGACTACGATGAAGCCGGGCGGCTGGCGGAGCAGGTGGTAGGGAGCGCTGCCAGCTCCGGCCGGATGCACGACCTTTCCTTCGCGCACTATGTACGCGCCCAGGCTGCCTTTGGCCAGGGTAACTTCGCCGCCGCCGACCGCAATGCGCGCGCGGCGCACCGGCTGGCGCGGGAAGCTGGCGATCGCTGGTTCATCGCCTACTGCCTCAACGTGGTCGGCGCCATTGCCGCAGCGCAGGGAGCCTTCGCGGCCGCCGAAAGACATTACGAGGCGGCCTATGAGATCCGCCGCGCCTTCGGCGATCCGGAAGGGATGGCGGTGACGCTCAGCCGGCTGGGCGAGGCGGCGCTGGCCCGGGATGAGCCGGAGCGTGCACGCCGCACATTCTCGCGCAGCGTCGAGCTCTACCGGTCGCTCGACGACCGGGGCGGGCTTGCCGCCGCTCTTCATGGACTGGGCCGCGCGGCGCTGACCCAGAACCGGCCGGGCGCGGCGCGGCGCCACCTGCAACAGGCGTTGGCGCTCGCCGCCGAAATTCCATTCCGCCCTTTGGCCCTGGCGATCATCACCAGCGCTGCCGAACTGCTGCTGGCGCAGGCGCCGGAGCTGGCTGCTGGCTGGCTGGCCTTCGTCAAAGCGCATCCCGCCACCAACGAGGATATAAGAAGCCGGGCAGAGCGGTTGCTGGAAAGTAGGGGCGCCCAGCCGGCAGAGCCAGGTCACGATTCTCTCGCCGGCGTCATCGCCGGCGTCGCAGTCGCCCTGGAGGAGCGCAGAGCGCCGGAGCTGGCGCCCGGAGAGCCGACGGCGGGCGCCGCCCCCCCAATCCGGGCCGAGGCGCTGACAGAGCGCGAGCAGGAGGTGCTGGCGCTGCTGGCCCGAGGGCTAACCAATCGCGAGATCGCGCAGCGCCTGGACGTGGTCGTGGGCACCATCAAAGCGCACAACCACAACATCTACGGCAAGCTGAACGTGGATAACCGGGTTGAAGCGGTCAACAAGGCACGGGAACTCGAACTCCTCTAATCCCCCCCACTCTAATATAACCCCTTCCATTTAACGATCGATAGAGGCGCACGCTGCCGGTAACGGATACGATCACGATAAGCGTGAACCCACTGATCTCCGGGAGGTTAGAAACAATGACTGCCCCTCAGACCGATACACCCACACTATCCCTTTCTGACGAATCGAATAGCAGCACAAGCGCGCCCGGCCTCGAGCGCACCCTTCAAGGCTCACTTTTGCGCCCCGGCGACGACGGCTACGAAGAGGCGCGCCACGTGTGGAATGGCATGATCGACCGCCATCCGGCCTTTATCGCCCGCTGCCACAGTACAGCGGACGTCATTGCCGCGGTCAACTTTGCGCGCGAGCACAATCTTCTGCTCGCGGTGCGTGGCGGCGGGCACAGTGTCGCCGGTTATGGCACCTGTGATGGCGGGCTGGTGATCGACCTCGCGCCAATGAATGACGTGAGGGTTGATCCGGCAACCGGAGAGGTGCGCGCCGGTGGCGGGGCGACGATCGCCGATCTCGATCGCGCCACCCAAGCATATGGCCTGGCGGTGCCGATGGGCGTCGTCTCCGAAACCGGCATCGCCGGACTCACACTGGGCGGCGGCATCGGCTGGCTGCGGCGCAAATACGGTCTGAGCTGCGACAATCTGCTTGCGGCGGAGGTCGTCACTGCCGGCGGCAAGCGGCTGACAGCCAGCGCCACGGAAAACAGTGATCTTCTCTGGGCACTCAGAGGGGGCGGGGGTAACTTTGGCATCGTGACGGAATTCACTTTCCAGGCCCATCCTGTAGGGCCGGAGGTGATGTTCGTCTTCACCCTGCACGATGGCACGCGGAAACGGGAAATTCTGCGCGCCTACCGCGACTTCTGCGCCGCTGCCCCGGACGACGTAAGCTCCTTTGCCATCTGCGGGGACGTCCCGCCGGAGGAGGCGTTCCCTGAAGCAATCCACAGCCACCCCTACGTTCTCCTGGCCGCCTGCTACGCAGGTTCTGTAGCGGAGGGCAAACGCATCCTCGATCCCCTGCGCACCATCGCCGAACCGCTGGTCGACTTCAGCGGCCCAATGCCCTACCTGGACGTACAGACGATTCTGGATGAAGATTATCCAGAGGGCATGCGCTACTACTGGAAGTCGCTCTACCTGGAGAATCTCGAGGACGCCGTGGTCGACGCCGTTGCCGGACTGGACGACCGCCGCCCCTCTCCACTCTCCACCGTGGACATCTGGCACATGGGCGGCGCCATCAGCCGCGTGCCTGCGGAAGCGAGCGCCTTCGGCGGGCGCAACGCCCCCTACCTGCTCGGCGTGGAAGCGAACTGGGAGGCTGCAGAAAATGACGAAAGCAACGTCGCCTGGGTTCGGGAGGCAATCGACGCGATGCAGCCCTTCTCGGGCGGCGCCGAATACCTCAACTTCCCCGGCTTCCACGAAGGGGGCGAGACGACGATGCGCAGCACCTTTGGCAGCCACTACGAGCGTCTGGTCGCGCTCAAGGCGAAGTACGACCCGCACAATCTCTTCCGCCTGAACCAGAATGTCGACCCCGCGGAGGAAAAAGCGGCGGCCTGACCACTCGCGCCTCAATTATTAGAAATAGACATTGCCTTCCCCAACTTGTTGCACGCCGCCATAAAGTTGCTATACTCACAATTGCTCCCCGCCCAGAGGTGGTACGGATAGCTCCCCGCTACACCGGCCACCTCATTTTTTATCTGATCATCGTAACCAGTGAGCGCTCATGGGAGAGCAACCTTAAAGATTGAAAGGGACAGGGTCACCTCTCGGTGGCCCTGTTTGCTTGTAGAGGATGGTTCAGGCCGCCGCGGAACTTTTTCCCTACCGAGTTCGTCTATATGAGTGAACGGGCGGAAAAGCCGCCCAGAAAGCGTGTCGGAAGACAGAAGTAGAAGAGAGGAAAGTGAAAGGAGTCACTACCGTGTACAAGAAACTATCGTGGGTTATCATTGCGATTCTGCTGGTTGCCTTTGCCGCCGCCTGTACCCCGCAGGCCGTCGAACCTGGTGCCCAGCCGGAGCAGGAAGAAGTGGAAACACCAGAAGCGGCTGAACAGGCCGCCCCAGAAGCACTGCCCGCTGCCCGCCTGGCGTTGTCGGAGTTCCTCGGTGTAATGCCCGACGCCGTCGAGCTGGAGCAGATTGAGGACGCCGAGTGGCCGAATGCCTGTCTGGGTCTGGCCGAGCCCGGCGAAATGTGCGCCGAGGTCATCACGCCCGGCTACGCGATTACCTTCAGCCATGAGGGTGAGTCGTACGTCGTGCGCACCGATATCGGCGGCGAAGCCGTGCGCATCGAGGCCGCCGCGACGGCGACCGACGAACTGCCCCCGGCCGTAGAGACGGCGCGCGAGGCGCTTGCCGGCGAATTGGGTATCGACGCCGAGTCCATTGAGCTGCTCAACTTTGAACAGCGTGAGTGGCCAAATGCCTGCCTCGGCCTGCCCGATCCTGGTGAGATGTGCGCCGAGGTCATTACTCCCGGATGGCAGGTTGTCCTGGGCGCTGAAGGCGTAGCCTATCAGGTCCGCACCGACATGGACGGCGACGTCGTACGCTTCGCAGCTGACGTCGAAGGAGGACTGGAACAGCCTCCAGTCGCCGCCGTGGAAGCGCAGCGTGTGCTCGCCCAGCGGCTGAACACAGCGCAGTCTGAAATCGAAATCCTTGAAGTGGAACAGGCTGAGTGGAGCGACAGCTGCCTCGGACTGGGTGGCCCGGCCGAGAGCTGCCTCCAGGTCATCACCCCCGGCTTCCGCGTGATGCTGGGCGCCGAGGGTGAGGTCTACGAGGCGCGCACCGACCTCGAAGGGCAGAACATTCGCATTGCCGAACCGGGCCGCATTGAGCAGCCGGCGGGCGAAATCCCCGGCCCTGAGCTGGAGGGGGCAGTGGTCTTCTTCCAGCGCTCCGGCGGCATCGCGGGCGACGTCCTGACGGTGCGCGTCTATGAGGATGGTCTCGTGGAGCGCGTTGAGGGCCGCCCCGGCCCTTCGACGCCCATCGAGGCGGTCAACGTCGACCCGGCTGAAGTCGAGGCGCTGCTGGCCGAGCTGGAAGCCGCTGGTTACTTCGAGCTGAACGAGCGTAGCTACCTCCCCGAAGACACCTGCTGCGATCGCTTCTTCTACCTGATGAACGTCGAGGGCGAGGAAGGCGAGCAGATCGTCGAGGCGCTGGAAGCAACGCCGGAGAATCCTGAGGCGCTGACCGAGAGCATTACCATCATCGAAGCGTTTGTCGCCGAAACCTTCGAGTAAACGATCATAAGATAGCGGCGCGACGAGAGTTGCGCCGAACGACAACAAGTGAAAGCGGCTGCCGATCATCGAGATCGGCAGCCGCTTCTCTTTTTCCGTCGACTCCAATAGAGCTGCACCCATTGCGAGGTGTGGGCGGACGTTAGGAGGCGCGGTTGCCCCCGCGCTGTGCAATTCGGCTCAGATAACCCAGCGCCAGCAGCAGGAGCAGCGACGCCCCCAGTACCCTGTCAAAGTTGAAGCCGACGTCTCCGATGCGCACCAGCGCCGGCCCACCCCCCGCCGCCAGCGCCAGCAACAGCAACCGGGCCAGGCGGCGGCCAATGAGCGCCTGCTCACCTATGACGGCGCCGGTGGCGCGAAGGCGGAGGAAGAAGAGGCTCAGGTCCCAGGCACCGAGCACGGCGAGCACGCCGCCGTAGACCGGCAGCAGCACGCTTTCCGCCTGGAGCACCGCCAGCGCGCCCGCCGCCACCATCCACAGCGCCAGCACTGCGGGCGCCACACGCAGCACCCGGTGCGCCAGCTGGCGCTCTGCCCCCGCACGCCCATCCGACAGCCGTACCACCACCACGACCCACCCACCCCAGCCAAGAGCCGGGAGAATGACAAAAAACAGCACCAGGAGCCAGCCGGTTGTATAGCCGGCGTCTAGGAGGCCTGCGCCCAACAGCAGCGACGCGCCCCCGATGAGCGCCAGAATCAGACCGCGCAACAGATCCAACATCATACCCGCACCCGCCTTCACAGGCGCGCCCCCAGCAGGCGCAGAGCCCGCCACTGTGTGGCGGCGGCCTCTTCGAACGTCTCTTCGACGTTCCAGTCGAGGGCAAAGATGCCACTCTGGAGGAGCTGGCGCAGCAGCAACGCCCGCTCGGCCCGCATCAGGCGCGCCGCCAGCTCGATACCATCCGGCGAGAGCACGCCGTCACTCCGCGCTTCCAGCAGCGCCTGCTCGTAGATGACCGGGTTGGGCGAGATGACCATCACCCGGTAGTCACGAGCCCGCAGGCGACGCAGAAAGCGAACGTCATCCTCCAGGAGTGGGCTGATAAAGACGATTTGTGACCCGGCCGGGAAGAGCGTGGTCGGCAGCGCCGCCAGCGCGGAGAAGGCGGCGCTTTCCCCCAGGCGGGCGCGCGTCAGCGCATACAGAATTTTGCGCTGCTGCACCCTCCCATAGCCGGGCAGCGTGTAGTCGAGGAAGCCGCCATAGTTGAGCAGCGCCACCCGGTTGCCGCCACCCAGGAAGTGGGCGGAGAGGCTGGCGGCGGCGGCGACGCTGTAGTCGAGCAGAGAGTGGCCGTTATGGGGCAGATTGCTCGCCCGGCGGACGTCGACGATGATCCCCACGTCCGCCACCCGCTCCTGCTCATAATCGTTGGTAAAGAGGCGGTCGCGCGTGCGTGCGCTGGCTTTCCAATTGATGCGCCGCAACGGATCCCCGCTCTGATAGCGGCGGACGGTATAGAAGTCTGTACCCTCGCCGCCTGCGCGTACCGGAACGGAGCCGGAGTAGACGTGCGTGCGCCGGGGGCGGATGTCGATCTGGCGCAGCCGCCTGTCGCCGGCTGCCGGATAGTAGTGGAGGCTTTCTTCTTGACGGAAGGCGGTCGTGTGGCGGATGAGGTCGTGCTGGCTGTGCGTGGTCACCTGCAACGTGTGAAAGCGATAGACGCCGCGCCGGCCGCGCACGGTGTAGGTCAGGGTGCGCGCCTCCCCCGCCTGGAGCGAGAGCAGCCAGTGAGCGTGCCCGCTCACGAGCTCCAACCCGGGCGGCAACAGCTCCCGCACCTCCAGCTCGGCCAAGCGGCTGCCCCGGTTGGTAATGGTCACCGCTACCTCTATCGGCGTGCCGGCCGCCGCCTGCTTTTCGGCGAGCATGCGGCTGACCGTCACCTGAGGCGCGCCAGGGGCGGTCAGCTGGTCGGCCAGGAAATAAAGTAAAAAGGGCAGCGCGAGCAACAACAGCGCGCCGTTGAGCGTCGCCAGGGCGGCGATGAGGAGCAGAAAAATCGTCAGGAGGAGCAGGTGCGGGCGCATCAGCCACTCGCGGCCGGGAGCTCAAAGAGCCGCTCGACGCTCAGCAGCGTCTGCTCCACGTCTACCTTCCCCAGCACAGCCTCTACGCGCCCTGGCTCCTGCTGCTGAAGGGCCAGGAAGGTGCCATAGTTGGGGATCGCTGCGCAGGCCTCAAGCAGCTTCCGTAGCGGAGCCAGCAGCGCCGCCTCCGGAGCCTCTGCCTGGAAGAGGCGGCCTGACTCAGCTCGTTTCAGATTGGCAATCAGCTCCAGCACCTCGGCTGGAGCGCGCCCGTGGATTTCGGACCGGGAGATGCCACTTTCACGCGCCAGGAGCGCCAGCAGCGTTTCGCGCAGCTGGTGGGCGAGCTGCCAGCGCGCGTAGGTGCGCTCCGGCGCAAGAGTGATCAGCTCCGCCAGCCGCTCCATCTGCCCCTGGGGCACGTGCAGCCGCCGTTCGCGCAGTCGCCAGCCGCCACTGGGCCACAACGCCCTGACGGCGACGGCGGCGGCGGCCAGCACCAGCAGCGCCCAGAGCACGTTCTGCGGCAACGAGCGGTAGAGCGCGTAGATGCCAAGTATGGTATCGAAGAGCGGGGTGAGGATTGCGCGGGTGAAGAAGTTGCGGATGAGAAGCGAGAGAAGGACGACAACCAACACCAGCACTGCCAGAGGCACGTAGCGGTTGGGTGCTTTCGCCTGCGACGGGCGGGAAGTGGGTCCTGGCGCGCTCATTCGCTCCCCCCCTCCGGCCGCAGGCCCACCGGTCGCTGCAGCGGTCTCTGATCCCCTTTGGGGCGGCAGGCGGCGACGATCGCCTCGAGACTGGCGATGGCTCGCTCGCGCTCCGCCTCGCCCGGCCGGAACGTACCGTAGCGCACCTGTTCGAAGAGGCGCGTCAGCGCCTCCACCGGCTCCTCGGGTAGGCCGGCGGTGCGCAGCTGCTGCTCGAATTCGCGCGCGGTCGCCGTTTCGCCGCGGTACAGGCCACGCGCAGCCGCCACGCGCTCCCCCATCTGCCGGTAGCAGCGCAGGATGACGTCGTCCACGCGCTCGCCCCGGCGCAGCGCGACCAGCGCCTCCTCCGCCTCGTCGGAGACGGCGTCCAGCGGCGATTCAGGCACCGGTTCCGCCCGCCGTAGCCACCATAAGGAAGCCAGGCCGGCAACCCCGGCCGTGAAGAGCACAGTTAGCAGCAGAGTGACCACCGGCGGCGGATCGACCGCCGGCACCGCCGAACCGAGTGGCGATTCCAGATTATCGACGCCGCCGATCGGCGTCGGCGCCGGCCCTTCCGGCGCCAGAACAGCTTCCGGCGCTGTTTCGGTAGGGAGGATAAAGAGCAACAGCGGCAACACCCAGATCATGTTGAGCAGGATCACGCGCAGCACAAGGCGGGGAAGCTTCCGCCGCAACGATGGGGTGAGAAAGACGTAGATCAGCGCCAGGAGGAACATCACCCACAGGAGGACGGTCACGATGTCGAGGAGCAGAGGCGAAATCTCAAACTGGGGCGGCTGCAGCCGCTGGTTGCGAAAGAGGTCAATCGCGCCCGGCAGTCCCAATCCGCGGCGGAACCGCATTTGCGGCAGCGTACCCGCCACGAACAAAAGAGCGGCGACGGCGGCCGCGCCGGCTACCAGGGTGGCGATGCGCGCGCGCCAGCGCCTGCCGCCCTGCTCCTGCCGCTCAGACACGGCTGCCGATGACGGGGACGGGAACCCGCTCCACAACGCTGGTCACCACGTCCTCGGCTGCCTGCCGCTTCATCCAAAAGTCCGGCTGTAAGACGAGGCGGTGGGCCAGCACCGGCCGGGCGAGCGTCTTAACGTCGTCCGGCAGCACAAAGTCGCGCCCGTCCAGCGCCGCCCATGCGCGCGCCAGCTTCATCAGCGCCAGGCTGCCGCGCGGGCTGGCCCCCACGGCGACCCGATTGTCGGCGCGTGTGCCCGTGACGAGAGCGACAATGTATTTCTCGACGTCAGGCTCTACGTATACCTGCTCCACGAACTCCTGCATCTGGCGCAGCTGCCCCACCTCGACGACCTGCGCCACCGCCACCTCATCCTGCATCCGCTGTCCGCGCCGGCGCAGGATCTCCTGCTCCTCGGCGGCCGACGGATAGCCGACGGAGAGCTTCACCATAAAGCGGTCGAGTTGCGCCTCGGGGAGCGGGAAGACGCCTTCAAATTCGATCGGATTCTGCGTCGCCAGGACCACAAACGGGCGCACCAGCGCCATCGTCTCCCCTTCCAGCGTCACCTGGTACTCCTGCATCGCCTCCAGCAGCGCAGCCTGCGTTTTCGGCGAGGCGCGGTTTATCTCGTCGGCGAGGACGATGTTCGCGAAGATCGGACCACGACGCAGCTCGAAGGTGCCGCTGGCGCGGTTGAGCACAAAGCCGCCGGTAATGTCGCCCGGGAGCAGATCAGGCGTGAATTGAATGCGCCGGAAGTCCAGCCCCAGTGCACGGGCAAAGCTGCTGGCGAGCAGCGTCTTACCCAGCCCCGGGTAATCTTCCAGCAGCACGTGCCCGCCTGCGAGGACGACGGCCAGCACCCGCCGCAGCAGGCGCCGCTTACCAATGATCGCTTTTTCGACTTCGGCTACAATCGCGTCGCCGCGGGCGACGACTTCCTCACTTTCCATACAGCCTCTGCATATGACCTCTCCGACGAGAACGATGGTAGGCGCTATTATAGCGGAAAAATCCGCCCGCCGCGTCCGGCGCCCGGCGCGGGCGGCGGGCGCATTTGTCCTATCTCTCTCTCGACGCTACTATTTCCACCAGGCTGGCCTCACAAAAACCGCCTGCTCGTCAACCTTTAGCGCACAAACA
Source organism: Promineifilaceae bacterium (SeqCode) (assembly GCA_033722535.1). GTDB lineage: Bacteria > Chloroflexota > Anaerolineae > Promineifilales > Promineifilaceae > JAAYYY01. The sequence continues at coordinate 3,347 of JAWVYW010000089.1, read as the reverse complement.
GGTCAGAAAAATGGCGACATTCCACTGCGACTTCAGCCAGGAAGGGGATACCTTCCACCACTTCTGGGAGCACACGATCGGCAGCGGCCACGCTCCGCTCGCCCTACGGAGTGACTGGCAGATCCAGCTCAAGTACACCAACCGCAACCTCGGCTTCCAGCGCGTGCGCTTTCACGGCATCCTCTCCGGCATGATGCACACCGTCCTCAGTTACGGGGCCGCGGGCGACGCCGGAAAGGAGACGCTGAAGGACTCCCTTTTCAATGCCGATCAGATCGTCGACTTCCTGCTCAACATGGGGATGCGCCCCTGGGTCGAGCTGAGCTTCATGCCCCGTCCGCTGGCCTCCGGGGATAAGACGACCTTCGCCTATCACGCCAATGTTACGCCGCCGAACGACTATGAGGCGTGGGGGCGTCTCATCGGCCGCCTCGCCCGGCACTGGGTCGAGCGCTACGGAGCGGACGAAGTGGCGCGCTGGTTCTTCGAAGTGTGGAACGAGCCAGATCGCGAGCAGTTCTGGTCCGCCGGACAGGAGGAGTACTTCCGGCTCTACGAGGTCGCCGTCCGTGCTCTGAAAGACGTCGAGCCGCGGGTACAGGTCGGCGGCCCAGCCTCCTCTGCCGGCGCCTGGATCGCCCCCTTCCTCAACTTTTGTGAGGAGAATGACGTGCCGGTCGATTTCGTCAGTACCCACGCCTATCCCAACGATCCGCTGGCCGACTCCGGCAAGTCGATCGAGGAGCAGCTCTCCGAGGTGCCGCGGGACATCATGCGCCAGAAGGCGCAGGAGGCACGAGAGGCAGCCGGCGACCGCCCGCTCTACTTCACAGAGTGGAACAGCTCCTCCCAGCTGGGCAACCCCCTTCACGACCAGCCCTACACGGCTGCCTTCATCGTGCGCACCATCATGAGCGTTCACGGCTTGGTCGACGGCTATAGCTTCTGGACCTTTTCTGACATCTTTGAAGAGCAGGGCCTCCACTCCGACCCCTTCCACGGCGGCTTTGGGATGATGACGGTTAACGGCGTCGCTAAGCCTTCATACCGCGCTTTCCAGATCCTGCACGAGCTGGGGGATACGCGCCTCTCCGTCGACGGGGAACACAGGACAGTCGAGGCGTGGGCTGTCCGCGAGGAGCGGCACCTCACTATGCTCATCAGCAACTTTGCGGCGCCGCTGGAGCCGATTGAAGGTGAGCAGGTGCAGGTGAAGATCGACAATGCCCCGTTGCCGCTGCGGGCCAGTGTGGAAAGGATTGACGAGACGCACGCCAACCCCTACGGTCACTGGATTGAGATGGGCCGCCCGCCCTACCTGAACGGCGGGCAGCGGGAGCGGCTACTCTCTGCTTCACAGGCAGTCCAGGTTCCGATCGACTTCCATTATGAGGGGAACACGCTCTCTTTCGACATCGCCATTCCGGCACAGGCGGTCGCCGCGGTGCGGATCGAGTTCATTCCGGATCGCTCCGATATGGCAGCCGTGAAACGGGCGGAAGAGCGGCTGGAGATCGTCGGCATGCCACCCGCGAAGCCGCAGGGACGCGCCCTGGCCTTTGCCGACGAGGAGACGCTGCTCGAAGAGATCCAGCACGTGGCCTTCCGTTACGTCGAGGACCATACTAACTTCGAAAACGGCCTCGTCGCCGATCGCACCGGCGACGAGGCGCCGGCGAGCAGTGCCGCCGTCGGCATGGCCCTCACCGGCTACCCCGTCGCCGTCGAACGAGAGTTCATCAGCCGCGATGATGCAGCGGCGCGCACGCTGACCACGCTTCGCTTCTTCTGGAAGAGCGACCAGGCGCCGACTGCCACGGCAACCGGCTATCGCGGCTTCTACTACCACTTTCTGGACATGGAAACAGGACAGCGCGCGCTGGAGTCGGAGTTGTCGAGCATCGACACTGGCTGTTTGCTGGCAGGCGCCCTCTGCGCCGCCACCTACTTCGACGCCGATCACCCCGTCGAGCGGGAGATCCGCGTGCTCACCGCGGCGCTCCTCAAGCGCGTCGACTGGCACTGGATGCGTGCAGATGAGCTGAGCCTGTCCCACGGTTGGAAGCCGGAGGAAGGCTTCCTAACGGGGCGCTGGATCGGCTACAACGAGGCGCTTTTTCTCTACCTGCTCGCGCTGGGTACGGAGCACAGCCCGCTGCCGCCGGAGAGCTACGACGCCTGGACCGAAAGCTACACCTGGCGCCGCGCCTACGGCTACGACTTTCTCTATGGAGGCCCGCTGTTCATCCACCACTACCCGCACATGTGGATCGACTTCCGCGGCATCCAGGACGCCTACATGCGCGACAAGGGGAGCAACTATTTCGAGAACAGCCGCCGCGCAACTTACATCCAGCAGCGTTACGCCATCGAAAATCCCCTCGACTTCGAGGGGTACAGCGACTACTTCTGGGGGCTGACCGCCGTCGGCGGCCCCGGCCCCATCTTGAAGCGCGTCAACGGCATCAACCGCTATTTCTATGACTACGTCGCCCGCGGCGTGCCCTACGGCCCTGACGACGGCACCGTCGCGCCCTGGGTCGTCTTCTCCTCTCTGCCCTTCGCCCCCGAAATTGTGCTCCCCAGCATGCGCCACTTCGTCGAACAGTACCCCGAGCTGGCGACCGGCTCCGGCTGTACCGCCGCCGTCAACCCCACCTACCCCAGCGAGGATCCCCGCGGCTGGATCTCCGGCACCCGTTACGGTATTAACCAGATGCCGGTCCTCGTCATGCTCGAAAATTACCGCACCGGCTTTATCTGGAAATTGATGCACGGCAACGAAATCTTCCGCCGCGGCCTGCGCCGGGCCGGCTTTAAGGGGGGCTGGCTGGAGGAAGCAGCGTAACTCGCCCCCTCTGGCGCCGACCAAAGCACCCCACTCTCTATCACTCCTCCCTTTTCTCTGTAACTGCCTGTACTTGACTTCTGTAGACCAGTTGCTATAATGTACGCGTAATATAAAGACTGGTCTACTTACACCTATCTCAAGGAGCAGTACCTTGTCTCGTTCAATTCTTGTCCCCGGCGCCACCGGCAACGTCGGCTGGGAGCTGGTGCACATCCTGCACCGTGAGAACCATCCGGTCAGGGCCGCCGCGCTTGGCGCGGCCGATGCCGAGCAGCTGCCCCACCCTGATATTCCCTGGGTGCGCTTCGATTTTGGGGACTTAGACACATATGCCACCGCCTTTGCCGGCGTAGATCGTCTCTTCCTGATGCGCCCGCCGGCGCTCAGCGACGTCAATCGCTACATGCGGCCCGTCGTCGACTACGCGGCCGGCGCGGACGTGCGCCATATTGTCTTTCTCTCCCTACTCGGCGCCGAGAAAAACAGCTTCGTGCCT
>JAWVYW010000088.1:0-15353 GCA_033722535.1 Promineifilaceae bacterium (SeqCode) | reverse complement strand
CTGGCGCTACCTCGACGCGCCTTATCGATCCGAACTCTCCTTCTACGCCGTGGGCCGAGACGAGGCGCCCAGCCACTATCTGATTGCGCGGTACAAAGAGGACGAGGGGCAGACAGCGGTGCGCATTCTCGATCTCTGGGGCGACCTGAATGATCAACAGGCAGTGCGTGCGCTCATCAGGCGAGCCGTGGGCGATGCTGCGAGCCGCGGCGCGGTGCAGGTAACGGTGATGATCACGCTTCCGATGTTGTCGGCACAGTTCAGGTCACTCGGCTTTCTCATCCCGGCGAAGGCTCGCTTTTGCTGGTTAAGCAGGTCTGACTCTATAATGGCGCGGTTGGGCGGGACTGTCTACTGGACGCTGGGAGACAGCGATGCCGATGCGCCTGAGTAGTACACGCACTGACAGAGAGATAATGGCACAACGAATAACATCACTGACTGAACCGACCGAGCGCCGGACGGTAACACAGCCAACGCTGTTCGGATTCCCCACCGATATCATAATATTTGGGTTCATAATGCTTCACATTCCGCTGGCGTTGACCATGCGGAATATGCCGGTCATTTCGCCTCTACACCAAGTGCTGACGCTGGGACTTGGATTATGGTGGCTGTGGACAGAGGCTACGCCCCGGCGGGTGATCTACACCATCGGGTACATTACGGGTGCTGAATTTCTCTGGCGTGGCCTCCTTACTTCCTTAGTATGGGAATTTAGCAAGTATGCCGTTATTCTGCTCGTCGTTTCGGCGCTGTTTCGCTTCCGTCGCCTTGGAGCCGCTGATAAAAGGCCTGCTGTCTACTTTCTTCTCCTGGTGCCGGCGATATCAATGCTTCCCGGCTTCGACCGCGGCGCCATCTCTTACAACCTCGCTGGCCCCCTGGCGCTGGCAGTCGCTACAATGTTTTTCAGCACGGTGTCGCTAACTCGCGAGGAGTTTCTACGACTGCTTGTCGCCATCATCGCTCCCGTCGTCGCTTTTGGTACCATCGCAGCACAGGCACTCTTCCAGGAAAGTGGTTTCAGTGTCGGTTGGGTCGAGCAATTTGGGGGGAACCAGGTCTCATCAATTCTCGGGCTCGGTGCCATGGCAGCCATCTTCTACGCGTTCGCCGAGCGGAGACGGAGGAGCGTCGCCGTGCTGATGGCCCTCATCGCCCTGGTGCTCCTCGGGGAAGCGGTTCTCTCTTTTTCACGAGGTGGCGTGTGGACGACCGTCGGCGCGATCCTCGCGGGACTATTCTTTCTGATTCGCGAGCGCCGCTTTCAGTTGACGGTACTGGCGCTGACGGTAGCGGTTGCCGCAGCTGCTTATTTCTTCATCCTGCCCGCTATCGACGATTACACAGGTGGGAGGGTCGTGCCGCGCTTCCAGGATTTTGATACGACCGGTCGAGATGAGTTGGTGCTTTCGGACTTGCGCATCTTTATGGACTATCCATTCACCGGCGTTGGGCCAGGACAGACGCGACCGTATCATGCGCGGCTCCAAATCGGAGCGACCCTCACACACACTGAATATTCGCGGCTCCTGTCCGAACATGGCTTACTAGGCCTTCTCGCGCTGCTGTTGCTCGCCTGGATGGCTGCCGAGAGACTATTCAAGCCGGTGCCGCATGAGGAAAGAGGATACCGGGTCGGTTTTACAATGTGGGGCCTGCTCTTCATGGCGTGGGCAGCGACGCGGTTGGTTGCCCCATCGTTTGCGTTTGCGCTTGGGGCAGCACGGCTGTTGGTTGACGAGCGACCGGAGAATGAAGAGGCTGAGCAGCGGACGCGGGTACTCTCGCACTACCATCATCGGCGTTCAGTTCATCCGGTTAACGGCCAGCAGTGATGCTCCGCGTGCTTTTGCTTACCAGTGAATGGCCGACGCCAGAGGCAGCTCATCACGGCGCTTTCGTTGTTCAGCAGGCGGACTATCTGCGCCGCGCAGGGGTCGATCTCTCAGTATACGCGTTCCGCGGTCAGAAAAATCCGCTACGCTACGCCTTCAGTTATCTCGAAGTGCGGCGTCTGTACGATCTGGATAGCTTCGATCTCATCCACGCCCACTTTGGTCAGAGCGGTCTCCTGGCCCTATTTTCCCGGCGCCCGCTGGTTGTTACCTTTCACGGAAGTGAAGTACAGGGAATCGTGGGACCAGAGGGGCGCTACACTGCCGCCGGATGGCTGTTACAACAGGTAAGCTCTCTTGTTGCGCACACGGCTGATGAATTGATCGCCGTCTCTGAGCGAGTTTGTCGCTATCTGCCGGCTGAACGGGAAGTGCACGTGATACCAGGGGGGGTGAACTTCGAGCTTTTTCGTCCACTTCCCCGTGCGGAAGCGCGGGCAGCTCTGAATTTACCGCCTGACCGCCTGCTTGTGCTCTTCGCCGCCGATCCGGCGCGGCCCGTAAAGCGATATAGGTTAGCTCAGACGGCGGTGGCACTACTGGGACCAGGGGCGGCTCTGGTGGTGATGTCCAACGTGCCGCACGAGATGGTGCCCCTTTACATGAGCGCCTGTGACGTGCTGGTACTAACCTCGAAGCATGAAGGTTCGCCAACCGTTGTAAAAGAGGCTCTGGCCTGCAACCTCCCAATTGTTGCGGTGGACGTGGGAGATGTGCGGGAACGGATATCGGATATTGACGGTTGTATTGTCTGTGATGACGATCGCCCAGAGACAATTGCTGCTGGACTACGCTGTGTGCTAGAAAGGGGGCAGCGGACCAGGAGCCGAGATCTCGTCGGTTATCTTGATGAGGAGAAGATCGTACAGCGCATTCTTGACGTCTATCGTAGCGCGCTTGGAGAGGCCGAGGGCATGCTGACCGGGAGCAGACTGTAACGAATGACCACCGGTAGAACGACAGCGTCGCGAGAGGTTCGTGACGGGTATTGGCTTCCTCTCTTTATCTTTGTTACCGCGATTGCGGTTACGCTGCTCTTCTGGGCCGTTCTACCATCAAGCGCTTCTGGAGTCGATAGCGGCGACTATCTCGCCTTCTATAAGCCTGTGGGGAAATCTATTGCCGAGGGAGAAGGTCTGCGGCGCGCGGATGGATCTCCTGCTATTCGCTATCCGCCGGGTTACCCGTTGCTGCTGGCCGGTGTCTTTGCCATCAGTGATGTTGTAGGAACAGATGGCGACCTGGCGGTCAATCTCCTTATACTGCTGAGCATGGCTGCCACAGCGGTCCTTCTGTATCTCGTCGCGCGGACCTTATGGGGGCCTTGGCTGGCGCTTGCTCCTGCTTTGCTGTGGATCTCCTACCCGTTTGCTCTATGGGCAACGAAACAACCATTGAGTGAGACCCCATTTACCGCTTTCTTCCTCGGCAGCTTCGCCCTCCTGTGGTGGCTGATCGATCGAAGCCGTACTACGAGCGCGAAACAGACTGCAGTAGCCTTTTCCCTCGGATTACTCATCGGCTATACAATGCTCATCCGCCCTGTGGCTATCGGGCTGCCGTTCATCTTCGGTGCGCTCATCCTGCTGTTGAAAACGCACGTCACCCCGTCGCGGCGTTTGCTCCTCGGTGGCGCTTTATTTTTCGGCAGCCTCCTCGTCGTCGTGCCATGGGAAGCGTGGTTACACGCGAACACGGGACGCTTCATCTTATTAAGTAGTGGGGGTCCCGCTTCCATCCGTGACGGGCTCACCTTTGCTGTGTATGACAAGGGCTATCGTGAAGAGTTCGACGTACCAGGCGACGTCGTCGCATTTATGGAGGATGTTCACGCGCGGAGGGCAGAGTTGAACACTACCGGCGCATACATAGAGCTGCTGGTAGAAGAGACGGTCAACCAGCCTGCCACGGTAGGCCGGTTGCTGGTTCTGAAGATGGCCCGCTCGTGGTATGGCACCGACAGTGGTCGGTACGAGCACTTCATTCTGCCCCTACAGCTCGGGTATCTGCTACTGATTGGCGTGAGTAGTGTGTTCGCTTGGAGACAGGGAGGCGACGTGCGTAAACTACTCTTCGTCGTCTGCGTCGTTGTTCTCTACTTCTGGGGGATGACTGTACTCGTGCTGTCGACATTACGTTACTTGGTGCCCGCTTTCAGCATCCTATTCCTCCTTGTCCCGGCAACCCTTCAGCTGGTCTACATGCGCGCTTGCCGACGATATTCGATCTCTGAACAGATCGCCTATGACTGAGCTATCTCTGATAGCGGTTCGCGGTCGTAGGAAGATGATCGCGGCTGGTTCTTATGTTGTCCACTATAATGCTCAGGGTAGGTTGGACAGCGCTGTATGACAAGACTGCCGCTGGTCACCATTATCATGCCGGTCAGGAACGAGGCGGCCTATATCCAGCGCAGCCTGGGGGCGGTGCTCGCGCAAACCTATCCCGCCGACCACCTGGAAGTTATGGTAGTCGACGGTATGTCCAACGACGGAACGCGGCCACTTGTGAAGGCAATGGCCCGCGAGAGCAGCATTCATGTTGAGCTGCTAGACAATCCAGATCTTATCGTTCCCCCAGCCTTCAACCGTGGACTCGCGCGCGCGGCAGGAGAGATGATCATCCGCGTGGATGGACACTGTGAAATTGCACCCGATTACGTTGAATGCTGTATAGCGGCGCTACACGAGACAGGCGCAGACTGTGTCGGGGGAGCGATGGTAACCGTCGGCGAGACCGCGGTTGCGGGCACGATCGCCACAGCACAAAGTAGTTCCTTTGGTGTTGGGGGTGCAACTTTTAGAGTGGGTAGTGAAACGGGGCGCTACGTCGACACCATTGCATTTGGTGCCTATCGCCGCGATGTCTTCGACAGAATTGGCGGCTACGATGAGGAGCTGGTACGCAACCAGGATGACGAATTCAACTTCCGCCTTATTCAGAGTGGAGGGAAGATTTGGCTCGACCCCTCTATTCATTCGGTTTATTACAGTCGCGCCAGCTTCAGGAAACTGTGGCGCCAGTACTACCAGTATGGCTTCTATAAGGTGCGAGTCATTCAGAAGCGCGGCGGAGTGCCATCTCTCCGCCATCTGGTCCCGGCCCTGTTCGTCTTGGGACTGATCGTGACTCTGCTGGCTGCACTTCTGGCTGGTCGCCGCCGCCTGGCCCTGCTCATCCCTCTACCGTACATGGTCGCTGCTTTTACGGCGAGCGTCTCGGCGGCTCGTGGTCGCTGGTGGATGCTGCCATTGCTGCCGATTGCCTACCTTACGCTGCACCTTGCGTACGGAGTGGGTTTCCTTCATGGTGTGTGGCACTGGCGTGAAGGGTTTCACAAAAGTGCCTTATCCTCTCCTTCAGAGGTGCGGAGAGACTCTTATGAGCGCTGAGGAACCGAGGCGCCTGGCAAGCGTATACAAGGCTTACCGCGCAGATAGTTCCATCGTATCGCGGTGGTCGACAGAAAACGCGGGAAACCGCCTGATTCTGCGCGAGCGCAACGATGCGCTTGCGCAGCTCTTGGCGCAACACGAGTACATTCCCCTAACGGGGCGTCGGGTTCTTGATCTGGGCTGCGGAAGTGGTGATGTACTGGCCTCTCTGTCCGAACTCGGGGCTGACGCTGGCGCCCTGATCGGTATGGATCTCCTCCCCGAGCGCGTGTCCCGCGCGCTGCAGAAATTTCCCACCATCGATTTCCTTAATGGGAATGGTGAGAATCTTAGCTTTCCTGCCCAATCGTTCGATCTTGTACTCTTATTTACTGTGTTTACGTCGATTCTCGATCTACAGGTGGCGCAGAATGTTGCCGCGGAAGTTGAGCGCATACTACGACCAGGGGGTTCCGTGGTCTGGTATGACTTTCGCTACGATAACCCACGTAATCCCCACGTCCGCGGCGTGACCCGGCGCGAGATTAGTGCCCTCTTTCCGTCTTTCACACGTTACCTGCACCCGATCACGCTTTTCCCACCGCTTGCCCGACGGCTGGGTCCATTCACGATGCACCTTTATCCGCTGCTGGCGCGGCTTCCCTTCCTCCGCACCCACTATCTGGGTCTATTAATTAAGCCGCAGGTAGAAGAGAGAAAACAAAAGTGCAGATGAAATCGCTGCGTGGCGTGGCGACCCAGCAACCGATTGACCTGAAGTACTTCGTCGAGTGGCGGACGTCACTCTGGGGACCGGCTGTGCGCTGGCTGCTGGATGATCCCTCGCGCTTCATGGACAAGCGAGTGCTTGAGGTGGGTTGCCGTAGCGGGCGCATATCTTGCCTCTTTGGACTTCTAGGCGCGCACGTGACCGGCGTCGATCTGCACGGCGTCGATCTCACAGCGGCGCGAGCGGAAGCGGAGCGATGGGGGCTCGCCGCCCGCGTTCGCTTCGCCAACTACAGCGGCAAGCCTGCCGATCTACCGGGTGGTGAGTATGACTTCGTTTTTGCCAAGAGCGTCCTGGTCATCGTCCCAGAGCTGGAGAGCTTTCTGGAGGGGCTGGCACGTAAAATGCAACCCGAGGGTGAGCTGCTGCTGGCGGAGAATGCCGGTAGCGAGACTCTGTACTTCCTGCGCTGGCTCTACCGCGTCGTCGCCCACCGCTGTACGCGCAGCTTCCGCAGCCGCTTTTCCTGGGTGGACGAGCAGTTCTTGGCGGCGCTGAGCGCCAATTTCGACCTCTTAGAGAGCAAGCAGTTCTATAGATTAGTCGTTGCCCTTCGCGCCCGACCACTGCCCCGGCAATAAGCATAGTTAGCGCCCGGGTGGGTCGTACTTAGCGAATATATCTGCAGCGACCGGACGCTAACACAAATCAAGTAGAGAAACGGTATTTTAACACCATGCGCTCAGAGTTTCTTCCCTTTGCTCAGCCGGACATCGACGAGCAGGAGCTACAGGCTGTTCATGAGACCATCGCCTCCGGCTGGCTGACGACAGGTCCGCGCACCCATCAGTTCGAGCAGGCCTTTGCCGAGGCAGTGGGCGCGCGTCATGCGATCGCGGTCAACTCCTGCACGGCGGCGATGCATCTTGCTCTCGAGGCGATCGGGCTTCAGGCGGAAGATGAGGTGATCACGTCTCCCTATACATTCGCCGCCACGGCAGAGGTTGTCCGTTATTTCGATGCCCGCCCGGTGCTGATCGATGTTAGGCCCGACGACTTGAACCTCGATCCGCAACAGCTTGAACAGGCGATGACCGAGAGAACGCGGGCTGTCATCCCGGTGCACATCGCCGGATTGCCGGCAGAGATGGATGAGATTGTAGAGATCGCGCGCCGCCACGATCTGAGGGTTATAGAGGATGCGGCGCACGCCTTTCCCACCACCTACAAGGGGCGCATGATAGGTGCGTTGAGCGATTTTACGTGTTTCTCCTTCTACGCCACAAAGACGTTGACCACAGGAGAAGGGGGGATGATCACCACCGACGACGACCAGTGGGCCGAACGCTGCCGGATCATGGCGCTCCACGGGATCAGCAAAGATGCGTGGAAACGGTACACGGCCGAGGGCACGTGGTATTACGAGATCATCGCCCCCGGCTATAAGTACAACATGACGGACGTTGCGGCTGCCATGGGGCTGGTCCAGCTGGGGAAGGCTGAGCGGATGCGTGAGCGCCGCTGTGAGATCGCGCAGCGCTACCACGCTGCCTTCGGGAGACTGCCCGCGCTGCAAACGCCCGCCGACCGCCTAGACAGTACCCACGCCTGGCACCTCTACATGCTCCGGGTACATCTTGACCAGCTGACGATCGATCGCGCACAGTTTGTGGAGGCGTTAAACAGACACAACATTGGCGCCAGCGTACACTTCATTCCGCTTCACCTCCACCCATACTATCGCGACACTTATGGATATGAGCCGGAAGATTTTCCGGTTGCATATCGAGAGTACCAGAGAGAGATCTCACTGCCCATATACAGCCGAATGAGCGACGATGACGTGGAAGATGTGATCCAGGCGGTGAGTGAGATTGTAACGCAACATAGGGTAGCATAACTGATGGAATCAGCAGCCGGAACGGAAGATGGGTCCGCATTTACTGAGCCGCGCTTCGCACGTTTGCTGGACATCATGGTGGCGGCAACAGGCCTTCTCGCTTTGCTGCCGTTTTTTCTGGCCATCTCCGTTGCTGTAAAAAGTACATCCCGCGGCCCCGTCATCTACTGTGCCCGCCGGATTGGTAAGGGCGGACGTCCTTTTTACCTGTACAAGTTCCGTACGATGGTTGCCGATGCCGATAAGCACGGGCCAGGAATCACTACCGCTGGGGATAGCCGCGTCACACGCGTCGGGCAGCTCCTCCGGCGCACGAAGCTGGACGAGCTACCGCAGCTCTTCAACATCATCAGAGGCGAAATGAGCCTCATTGGGCCACGCCCGGAAGATCCGCGCTACGTGCAGCACTATACACCTCGGCAGCGACGGGTACTTGCCGTCCGTCCTGGCGTAACTGGAGCGGCCTCGATAAAGTATCGGAATGAGGAAAATCTGCTCCGGGGAGAGGATTGGGAGCGAGTATACATCAATGAAATCATGCCGGACAAGCTCGCGCTGGAGCTGGCCTACCTCGAGAAGCGAACGCTTCGCAGTGATCTACTTCTGCTTCTCGAAACCTTTCTAATTGTGCTGCGACGATAGGCAGCAATAGAAGAGAAAAATCACTCTATGCAACCTGTTCTAAGATCACTCGTGCGCCTTGCTATAATAAAAAGAGCCGCTCACCGCTGGAGTCGGCTTCGCAACCGGCACTTTATCGCTTTTGACTTCCTCTTACTTCTTCTAACACCCTCGCTCGCGATGCTTTTGCGGCTGGACACCCTCGTCCAGCTCTGGGCGTACCGCGAAGACCTCATTATCTACACCGGGATGGCACTCGTCATCCGGGTGCCTTTGTTCTACCTCGGCGGCCTTTATTCTCGCTACTGGCGATATGCGAGCGTTGATGAACTAATTCGGATCGCCGTGATCGTCACCTTCTCATCGTCGTTAATTGTGCTCGCCTTTTTTGCTGGATTTCAAGCGGAGCTACTCGAACTGCCACGCTCCATACCATTCATCGACGCGCTGCTGGTGCTCCTGCTGGTTGGCGGGGGACGGTACAGCGTCCGCCTTGCCGCTAATTTAAAGCACGTCTCCCCGCCCCGCGAGGTGGAGCCTGTGGTGATTATGGGTGCCGGCGATGCCGGTACAATGATTGCCCGTGAACTCCGGACCTCCAATCATCTGGATATCAGGCCGGTCGCCTTCATCGACGACGACTGGACAAAACAGAACGTCATCATTCAGGGTGTTCCGGTTGCCGGCAAACGCGGGGACATTCCTCAGGTCGTGAAGAAATATGGTGCCAGCCGCGTGATTATTGCGATGCCCACGGCGCCGGGAAAGGAGATCCGGGAGATTGTCAATATCTGTGAGAAGGCGCAGGTTAAGACACAGATCATTCCGGGCATGTACGAACTGCTCGACGGAACGGTTCAAGTAGAACAGTTGCGTAACGTGGAAATTGAAGATCTGCTGCGGCGTGAGCCTATCGAGACGGATCGTAGCGGCATTCGACGTCTCTTGGCTGGCCGGCGCGTCCTCATTACAGGTGGTGGGGGCTCCATTGGCAGCGAACTATCCGTCAGGTGCACCAGTGCCAACCCGCGGAGCTTGTGATTCTCGGTCACGGTGAGAATTCCATTTTTGATATTTATCATGAACTAAAGCAGGTACCGGATGTTGCAACAGTGCTCAATCCAGTTATCGCGGATATTCGCTTTCCGGAGCGTCTGCAGGCGGTATTCGAAGAGTACCAACCCGAGATCGTCTTCCACGCTGCCGCCCATAAGCACGTTCCCCTTATGGAACTGAATCCCGCCGAGGCGATTACTAACAATGTACTCGGTACGCACCATCTGCTGAACGTGGCTCTTGCGCACGATGTACAGCGTTTTGTCTTAATTTCTACTGATAAGGCGGTGAATCCGACGAGCGTCATGGGTGCCAGCAAACGTGCGGCCGAACTGCTGGTGTACAAAGCAGCGCATAAGAGCAAACGTCCCTACGTGACCGTGCGCTTTGGAAATGTCCTGGGTAGCCGGGGAAGTGTCGTTCTGACCTTCGAAAAACAGATTGCCGACGGCGGTCCGATCACAGTCACCCATCCTGAAATGTGTCGCTTCTTTATGACTATTCCTGAAGCCGTACAACTCGTGTTGCAGGCGGCGGTATTAGGCAGCGGGAACGAAGTCTTCGTTCTCGACATGGGTGATCCGGTAAGGATTTACGATCTGGCAAAGGATATGATCATCCTCTCGGGACTGCAGGTAGGACGCGACATAGATATCACTTTCACCGGAAAACGGCCGGGTGAAAAGCTTTTCGAGGAGCTCTTTACACAGAGCGAGACATACGTGCGGAGCCCGCACGAGAAGATTTTTATAGCAGCAGATGCTATCCCCGGATTGCCTCCCTCCTTTGAGGAGGGCTTACGGGCGCTTGAAGAAGCGACGGAGCGGAATGATAAGCACACCATCAAGGCACTACTGCAGCGTCTTGTGCCAGAATACCAACCTCCAGATGTGGACGGGAGTATCCACCGTTATGGAGAGGTAGAGGGCCCGCCTCGTGAGTCGAGCCTTGCTGCCTCCTGATCTGCGCTCGGTTGCCGCTCCACGCACTTTTACGTTCCACGATCGCATACAGGCTCGAGCCTGACCCGCAACTGTGTGAACAAACCCCCTTCTGTTGCAGATCGCCCACATCGTTGGTATTCTTGAGAAGCTGGGGAGTGGAGACCGCTTGCCAGTACACGCTCAGTAACAGAATTGAAGCGACCAAACAGCCTGGAACTCCGTTACTGAGTCGGACGGAGAATGAGGAGATGACGGATGGCCTTGACCGAAAAAGAGGTACAATCAGAGTTGCGGCAGCTGTTGCTGTGGGTCCGCCGTTGGCTGTGGCTCATCATCTTGGGTGCCATCCTGGGCGCGCTCGCGGGCTATCTAGCTGCTGCTTATCAGGAACCTGTGTACCAGGCGACGACGAGAGTAATGGTAGTACGGCCCCGAGAAAGCGCTGTGACTGCAGAACGAACCTTCGGGGATCAGGAACTCATCGAAACGTATATCTCGCTTCTGACGACGAAGCCGGTTCTGGCGGCGACGAGCGAGCGCCTTGGTGTGCCCGTCCAGGCCGGCCAGATCGAAGCGTGGCAAACAGCGGGTACGCGTTTGCTACAGGTAACCGTGCGCTCGACTGATCCTGAAAGAGCTGCTCTGATCGCTAACACGCTGGTGGCGGTTTTGATTGAGCACAACAATTTGCTTCAGTCGCAGCGCTTTACCAGCTCCGAGGAGAGTCTTGTCGCGCAGATCGAGCGCGTTGAAGACCAGATGGACGCGCTCGAGAATACACTTTCTGGTGGAAGCGAAGAGAGTGTGGAGCAGCAGCAGGAGGACTTGGACGAAGAAATTCTTGACCTGCAGGAGCGTGTGATTCGGCTCAGGCAGGAGATCGAGGCTCTCTCCGCAGGGGGCCTCACTCCGGCGGAGCGCGAAGATCTCCTCGAGAAGCGGGTTGCGCTCGCAGAGACGCGCTCTCGCCTGGCGCTAGAGCAGGCGGTGTACACCAATCTTCTCCGGGTTCGGCCCACGAGTCGTGACCTCGAAGTTGAAGCAGAGATCACGGACATGGAGGAGCAGGTGATGCGCCTCGAGCATGAGATCGAGAACATTATGGCCTCGGCCACAACACTCGATCCTGAAGTGCGTGATGTAATTGCTGAGAGACGGGCGGAGCTGGCGCGTCTCGAACTCGCGCTTGATCGAGCGGAAGAGAGATATCTGAGGCTATCGGTGGCCGGCAACACGCCTCGCACGGCTGGTGACAATGATGATCAGCAGCGGACGCAACTTTCTCTCTACCAGGAGCTCTACATTAACCTCCTCAGCACCTATGAGTCTGTACGTCTGGCCCGGCTCCAAAATACGCCGAATCTGGTCATGGTAGAGGAAGCTGACGTGCCGAACGGTCCGGTGCGGCCTCAGCCGGTACAGCTGACGCTCTTTGGCGGCTCCCTGGGCTTACTCGCAATGGCCGGTCTGGCCTTCGTGCGCGATCAACTAGACGACACGATCAAGAGCCCGGAGATGATTCAGGCGCTTTTCGATCTACCGGTGATCGGTTTTATCGCCGAGACAGATATAAATAGCGATGAGGGAGAGGAGCTGGTCGTGCGATATCAACCGCGCGCGCCTGTTTCTGAAGCATTCCGCTCGTTGCGTACCAATCTTGAATTCGCGGCTGTGGATAGGGATCTCGGTGTGATTCTCGTTACTAGCGCCAATCCGGGTGAGGGAAAGACGATGGTCGCGGCGAATCTGGCGGCAATTTTTGCTCAGAGTGGCAGCAGAGTGGTCCTCATCGAGGGCGATCTCCGCCGGCCGCGCGTTCACAAGATCACGAATTTGAGCAACCGTGTCGGTCTAAGCGATGTTTTTCGCGGCCGTTCCTCTCTTCGCGAAGTCTATCAGCCGGTAGACGGGATGGAAATGCTGTCGGTAATAACTAGTGGTGGGCTGCCCCCGAACCCGACCGAACTTGTTGGCTCGAGCAGAATGGACGAGATTCTGCAGCAGTTGCAGGGCGATTTTGATACGATTATCATCGACAGCCCGCCGGTGGTCGTCGCCGATCCTGCTACGCTCGCCAGTAAGGTCGACGGGGTGTTGCTTGTGGTCCAGCCTGGTGGTACGACCGTGGCGGCCGTCGAGGCCGCAGTGCGGCAGCTTCAGCGGGTGACGGACAAGCTCGTGGGCGTTGTCTTTAACAGGATTCCGCGCCGGCTGGGCGCTCACTACAGCAGCTATGAGTACTATCGCAACGCATATTATCGGAGTAACTACTACATCGATGGAAGCGGGAATGGCACCGGTAGGAGTGGAAAAGAGAAAGCGGGCAAACTCCTGGAGCGTCTCTTCAGTGGGTAGCCCTCCACTCCTCTGCAGCCCCCGGTAGACATGAAGCTACCACGCTACGTGCAGTGGCTACTTGGGAGGCAGGAGGAGCTTCTGTAACACGGTGCCTGCCTCCACCGTTTCCGCATCACTCCAACGGGCTGCCCGAGTGCTAGTAGCACTGGAGTGGCTGTGGCTGCTTTTGCTGCTGCCCGTAATCCTTCTCTTACGACCTTCCCTCTCCCCGATTCTGCTTCTCCTGCCGCTTATCGGGCTACTCCGCTGGGCTGCCACCGGAGTATTCGTTCCACGAACCCCCCTCAATCTCGCGCTGCTGGTTTTGTTGTTTATGCTCCTCGTCAGCGTTTACGCCACCCCGGATCTAACATTCAGCCTCCTCAAAATAGGGGGTTTACTATATGGCGTTGCTCTCTTTTTCGGTGTTGTTGCTACTATCGGCAACTCTGAAAAGCGGCTTTTGATGGGCGTTGGAGTTTTGCTCGCCATGGCGGTGATTGTAGTCGTGGTTGGCCTGCTGACGGTCGAGTGGTCGCCGGAGGTCCCGGGACTGCAGCCGCTTGTCACGGGCGCTTCAGGAGTCCAGACTGTACTCCCTGTGGTGAACCCGAATGAAGTGGCCGGTGTGTTGTTATGGGTCACGCCACTGGCAGTGGCTCTCGCTGCTCGATCTTTATCCGCCAGCTTTTACTCGGCGTTACCGGTTCCCGTTCCACGGGTGCTTCTGGCACCAGCTACGGTCCTGATTGCGTCGATAACGACCGCCGTCTTGGTTATGACGCGCTCTCGGAGTGCCTTGCTGGGACTTGTAGCCGGTGCCTTCTTCCTCGGACTGGTTGCCCTGCGGGGGCGGCGCGTACTGCAGGCGCTCGCTGCGCTGGCCCTCGCGTTCATTCTTGCTGCACCGCTGATTTTCTTCAGAGAACAAAGTGCTGGGCTCGTGCGTGCCGTTTTCGGGTCGGCGAGCGTGAACGGCGGGGATCTGTTCCAGCGCGTTGAAATTTGGCAGCGTGCCCTTTATGGGTTAGAGGACTTTTTCCTCACCGGCATGGGCATAGGTACCTTCCGCCATGTTGTGCACGTCCTCTACCCTCTCTTTTCTCCTTCCCAGCAAGTTGACATAGGTCATGCACACAATCACCTGCTTCAGGCGGGCCTCGATCTGGGAATACCGGGGCTAATTGCCTATACTGCGCTGTGGCTGATAACGGCACGCATGCTGCTGCAAACCTGGCAGACATCGCGTTCCGCCTGGCTCCGTCTGTTAGGCGCGGGCTTCGCAGGCTCTCTGCTGGCCTACTTCATTTTTGGTGTAACCGATGCAGTTGCTCTGGGCGCCCGCCCGGGCTTTATATTCTGGTACCTGCTAGGCCTCGTCGCCAGCCTGCATCAAATCGCTCGTGTCGCTGGCTGATGGTGGCAATTGCATGACGACAGCGGGATGATCGTGTTTTAGTGCGGTTTCGCGTGCGGGAAGTTTGACGAAACAAGAAAGGAGACAGGGCGATTTCGACGAACCGCCCTGTCTCCTTTTCGTCTTTGGTTGGTCAGGTAGAGCGGGCGGAGTGGATCGAACTCGCGACATCTACCTTGGGAAGGTAGCGTTCTACCGCTGAACTACGCCCGCATGTTAATGTGCGCTGAATTATAGGGGGTTCCGATGGGGGTGTCAACTTTTCTAATGTTGTTGCAACTGGTTGAAACGAGGCGGCTGTTCAGGGGAGGTAGGTGCGGAGGAGGTGGGTGGACTGGTTCGCAGTGATGGTGTACGGGCCGAGGGCGGCGGGAAGGAGCGTGAAGGTGACGGCGGGGAGATCGACGGCGGCGGCGCCGCCTTCTACCGTGGCTCGCCCGCTCAAGGTGCCCCAGATCTGTAGCGTCGCGCCGTTACAGATGTCGCGAAAGTGGGCGCCGGGCTCTAGCTCGATACGCTCGGTGACGAAGTAGGGGCTCTGGCAAAGGGCGAAGCGGGTGACGCCTTCGCTCTGCTCGAGGAGCCGGGGCGTGGGAAGGGGGGGCTCGACTTGCTCAAAGTTGATGACGTCAAGCGCTTCGTCCAGGTGAAGGGGGCGGGACTGGCCGTCTTTACCGGTACGGTTCCAGTCGAAAACACGATAGGTAGTGTCGGAGTTCTGCTGAATTTCTGCAATCAGCAGACCACCAAGAATTGCATGCAGGCTCCCCGCGGGCACACAGACAAAATCGCCTGCTTCAACGGGTATTTCGTGTAGCCAGTGGGAAAGCGAACCATCTTTGGCCGCTGCGCGAAGCTTTGCCGGCGTGGCGCCAGGGCGAAGGCCGAGGATGACGGCGGCGCCGGGATCGGCATGGAGAACGAACCACATTTCGCTCTTGCCGAGCTCATTTCCTTCATGCGCCTGCGCGTAGGCATCGTCCGGATGAACCTGGACGGAGAGCTTGCGGTGCGCGTCCAACAGCTTGACGAGGAGGGGGAACTTGCCGCGGCGGTGCGCCCACTCAGCACGG
>JAWVYW010000087.1:0-15361 GCA_033722535.1 Promineifilaceae bacterium (SeqCode) | reverse complement strand
TGCGGTTTTCCACCTGACGACGCACAGAATCGATGTAGTTCAAGCGCTTGATGCGCACGTCGAGCAGCTCCAGGCCAAGGCTGGCCATCTGCTTACGAGCCGCCTCCAGCATCTCTGACTCGACCAGTGGAATCTCGATCAGCGCCCGGACGATCGTCACGTCGAACGGTTCTTCCAGTGTCGGGCGGCGGATGGTGAGCGTCACCTCAGTTCCCTCTGGCCCCCTTACGAGGGGGAGCACTTCTTCAAGTGTCATATCGGTTACGGACATGCCGTCGACGGCGATAATCATGTCCCCTGCCAGAAGCCCGGCCCGATCGGCCGGTTGCTGGTCGATTGGACGTACAATTTCGACCAGCCCTTCTTCATTCTCGCGCACGAAGGCGCCGATGCCCTGGAAGCTGCCTTCCAGCCGTTCACGGCTTAGCGCCGCTGCTTCCGGGGGGGTGAAGCGCGTAAAGCGGTCTCCGAGCGCCTCGAGCATGCCCCGTATCATCCTGTGGCGGAGCTCGTCGTCCTCAGGCAACTCGCCATCATACTGCTCCGCCAGGATCGGCCACACTTCCTGCCAGATAATTTCGAGATCCTCTGGCGTAAATTCCGTCGACCGCTCCTCAATTGATTCGACTTCGGCGGCATCGTCCTCGACCTCTACCTCTACCTCGTCCGTCTCCGCCGCCTCCAAATCCGGCGCCTCCGTCTCACCCTCTTCGGCAGGCTCGACCTCAAACTCTTCTGCTTCCAACGCCTCGTCGGGCGAAGCCGGTTCCTCTGCCGGTGCGCCCGGATCACCCTCGTCAGCTGGCGACTCCGGCAGGAGTGAAGAATCTTCGGCTTCCGCCTCCTCGATCAGCTGTTCGGCCTCATCTTCCTGTACCGAGCCCACCTCTTCTTCCACGGTGACGGCGTCCTGCTCTGCTGTGAAGGTCATGCTGCTCCGGCCCAACCAGAAGCCGGCCACCGTCATGACAATGCAAAGGATAAGGGCAAAAAATGTAATCAGTAAGATTCCGATCGGTCGTAAATTTCTCTGGACCATGTGCTCTCTACTCCTGTAACGATTCAATGGCGCGCTGAAGAACGAGATCGCGGTCATTGTCGGCGGACTCTACCGGAGTGTCCGGCGTCAGACCATGTTGATCAATCTGGTTGCGGGCGGGCGTCAGCCAGCGGGATGCCGTGACGTGCACTGACGAGCCGTCACTGAGATCGTATACGAGCTGGACAGAACCTTTGCCGAAGGTTTGACTGCCCACGAGCAGGGCGCGCTGACGATCGCGCAGTGCCCCCGCCAGAATCTCAGCAGCGCTGGCAGTGCCGCCGTCCACCAGTACAATTAGGGGAATATCGGGCGCCAGCGTCTCGTCCGTCGCCTCGTAGACACGCTCATCCTCTCCTCTACTCTCCTGATAGAGGACGGGACCACCGACCAAGAAATGATCGGCGATCTCCACGGCTGCGTCGAGAAGACCACCGCCATTGCCGCGCAAGTCGAGGATCAACGCCGTGGCTCCCTCTTGTCGAAGCTGCTCAATCGCAACTGCGATTTCGCTACTACTTTCGCCGGAAAAACGGGTGAGTTGGATGTAGCCGACTGTGGGTGCTTCTCGAAGGATGCGCGCGCTGACAGAGGGAATGAGAATCTCATCGCGCACGACCTCCAGCTCGATAGGTTGCAACGTCCCCGAATGGCGAACGGTCAGGACGACAGTCGTTCCTTTGTCGCCACGAATCATCTCGGCGACGGCGTCGACCGTCATCGATTCCACGATTACCACACCGTCCACGGCGAGCAGGACATCTCCAGAAAGGATACCCGCACGCTCCGCCGGATTACCAGGTATCGGCTCCAAGACAATCTCCCCAGACTCATTCCGGAAGAGGTTCGCACCGACACCGCCGAAGTTGCCGCGCAATACTTCCCGTTCCTGCTCGCGCGCCGGCGGCTCGACAAAAATGGTATAAGGGTCGCCGACGGTAGACAACGCGCCGCGGATAGCTCCATACGTTACCTGACGCATCGAAGGGAGCTCTCCCAGATAACTCTGTTCCACCCAGCCCCATGCTTCCCAGAATAGAGAGAAGATCTCCTCATCAGAAGCTTCGGGGGCAGCCTGGACCGTCTGCGGGTTGAGTCGGAGATAGCTGCTCGTGACGTAGCCGGCGGCAAAGGCAGTCGCCCCCATCAAAACAACCAGGAAGACTAACAGGAGACTGCGAGTTGTATGCGATATCAAGCGGTAGTGATTCCTTTCCATCAGGGAGGCTCTTGGTGTGTGGGGCCGCCCATGTGCCAGGGGCGAAATGATTGTAACAGTAGCAAATAGCGCAGGCAATGGGTGGTGAGGGCGCTCAACTACGACTCATCTCACTTGTAACTGCCGCATCCGGACAGTATACTTGACGGGACTTTGGAGCAACTTCGCCGGCTCCTTGCACCAAGGGTCGGCGCCCTATCCCAACTGAGCCATCCTGACGTCGCATGAAAAGATTATCACGCCTAATACTTCTCGCCCTACTGCTGCTAGCACTATCGCTGGTACATGCTCCTGTCGCGGCGCAATCAGCGGCGCAAACAGCAGCGCAGGAGGAGCCTAGGGAGGGAGCAAGGCAACGCCGCGAGCGAGCACAGGCGCTGTTGGCGGAGATGAGCGTCGCCGAGCGTGTGGGTCAGCTCTTCCTGGTGACTTTTCAGGGGGACCGTGTGGAGCAACACGATGTAATCGCCGATCTGATCCTGAACTATGAGATCGGCGGAGTTGTGCTCCTGGCAGGCAATGACAACATCACCGGTCGCGGCGCCGCCACGCCCGAGGACTTTCCGCTACAAGTGGCGCAATTGACGAACCAGATGCAGGCGGTCGCACTGTTGGGCGAGAGTGCATTTATTACCACCACGCAGGAAGCAAGGTCGACGTTGCCCCTACCCGCGCCGGCTGAATCGGACTCCGCCATCCCTCTCTTCGTCGCCACACAGCAGGAGGGGAATGGCGTTGCCTTCAGCCAGATTCACACTGGGCTCACGGAGCTTCCGAGCCCGATGGCGATTGGCGCCACCTGGCAGCCGCCGCTGGCACGTGATGTAGGTGCCATTGTCGGTCAGGAGATGGCGGCTCTCGGTGTCAACATGCTTCTCGGGCCTTCTCTGGACGTTCTGGCAGAGCCCGGCCCGGAAGCCGGTAACGACCTGAGCGTGCGTTCCTTTGGCGGTAATCCGTTCTGGGTCGGCCAGATGGGGCAGGCATACACCAGCGGCGTGCATTCCGGCAGCGAAGGACGCGTTGCCGTCATTCCCCGTCACTTTCCCGGGCGGGGCAGCAGCGACCGCGCCCCCGGCGAGGAGGTCGCGACGGTGCGCCGCTCGCTGGCGCAGCTAAAAGAGTTAGAGCTGACTCCCTTCTTCGCCGTAACCGGCGGAGCCGCCGCGCAAACGACGCAGGCGGATGGGCTGCTGACAGCGCACACGCGCTACCAGGGCGTTCAGGGCAACATTCAGACGACGACGCCGCCTCTGAGCTTCGATCCCATTGCCCTGCAGCAGTTGCTGACGATGGCGGGGTTTGGCGACTGGCGGGACAGCGGTGGCGTGCTCGTTTCTGATGCGTTGGGCGTGGCTGCTGTGCAGCGCTTTTACGACAGCACCGGGCAGGAGTTCCCCCACCGCCGCATCGCCAAGGATGCGCTGCTTGCCGGAAACGACCTGCTGTTCCTTGACGACTTTGCGCAGCGTACGGACAGCCTTGACGCCCAACTGCTGAACATCCGCGATACCGTCACCTGGTTTCAGGAGAAGTATCACACCGACCCATCGTTCCGGCAGCGCGTGGATCAGGCTGTCCTCTACATCCTGCAACTGAAGCTGGCGCTTTACGAAGGCGACTTTAGCCCCGAAAACGTTCTCGTCGATCCCGCTGCGACCGGCGAACTGGTGGGGCAAAGCCGGGCGGTGGTGCATAATGTTGCCCAGCAGGCGATCACCCTGCTGGCGCCCAGCCCAGCGGAAGTGTCGGAACGGCTTCCCCGTCCGCCGGGACCAGAGGAGCAAATCGTCATCTTTACCGACGTGCGGAGCGTCACCCAGTGCCGCTACTGCCCAAGTGTACCCTACATCGAGCGCACCAGCCTGGAAGAGCACATCCTGGAACTGTACGGTCCTGAGGCGAGCAATCAAACCGCCTTCGAGCAGATCAAGAGCTACACGTACGGTCAGCTTGAGCAGTTCCTGGCTGCCGGTCCTGGGCGGCTCCTGCCTCCGACGCCGATTCCCACGCCGACACCGCCTCAGGATGGCGCCCCCTCACTCGACGACGACGCAGTTGCCGCCGTGCCCGGGAGCATATCGCCGGTCGCGTACCAGATCCAGACAGCGCTGGACGAGGCAGATTGGGTAATCTTCGCCATGCTCGATGTGACGCCGGCTGTCGGAAATTCTGATGCTCTTCAGAGATTTCTGGCGGAGCGCGACGATATCGTGCGCAACAAGCGCGTGGTCGTCTTTGCTTACGATGCCCCCTACTTTCTTGACATGACGGAGGTCAGCAAGCTGGCGGCCTATTACGGCGTTTACAGCACAGCAGCACCATTTATCGATGCTTCGGTGCGGGCGCTGTTTCAGGAGACGTCGCTTCCAGGAGCATCGCCGGTCGACGTGCCGAGTGTGGGCTACGATCTGGAGCAGATCATGCAGCCCGATCCGGAACAGGTAATCGAACTCTTTGTCGTCGATGGCGGCGAACTCCGCTCCCCATCCGGAGAGGAGCCGATGGAGCTGGTCGTTGGGGACACGCTCCGCTTGCAGACCGGAACCATTCACGATCGTAACGGAAATCCGGTTCCGGACGGGACTATAGTCCAGTTTATCCGTCAGGATCGCCTCGAAGGTTTCCACAGTGTGATCGCGGAGCAGGAGACGACCAACGGCGTCGCGACTCTGGACTATGTCCTCGAAGCGCGTCCGGGCCAGTTCCGTATCACCGTGGAAGCCGGGGAGGCGACCACTTCGCACCAGCTCGACATTGCGGTTGAGGAGAATGTGCGTGTCGCCGCCGTGACGCCCACGCCAGCTCCCACGCCGACGGCGACGCCTTCGCCCACCCCAACCAGTACAGCCACGCCGACCACTACGCCGATCCCCCCCACTCCAACTTCCACCACGGTCATCGCTGTTGAACCACAGGAGCCGCAACTGTCGATTTCGCTGCTCGATTTCCGGCTCCTGGTAGGTGTCTTCGGCGGGCTGGCGCTGACGATGAGCGCCGGCTGGGCCATCACGCGTGCCGATGGTCCGGATGCGCTTGGACGGCGCGTTCGTCTCATCGTCTGGGCGATAATCGCCGCTCTCGTCGCGTATAACTACTATCTCCTGGGGCTACCCGGTGCGGAGCTACTGACGCCTTACCAGCGGTGGGCGGGACTATTCACTACGGCGGCGGGGGGGCTGGTCGCGCTGCTCCTCTTTTGGGGGATCACGAACCTGGACCCGCCTGGCTCTCTTCGCTCCGATTGAGAGAAATATCCTCCCAGGAAATGGGATCTTCGGCCGGTTCGAGGTGCGTAAAGACGGCGATGCGCGGTAGCACCGCGCGGATCTCTCCCTCAATCTCTTCCAGGAGTGTGTGGCCCCGCTGCACGGTCCATGCACCCGGCACCTGAATGTGGACCGACACAAAGCGTTGGGCGCCTGAGCGACGCGTACGGAGTGCGTGGTAGGCGACTCCAGCCGGTTGATGACTCTCCAGAATCTCGACGATCTGCTCCACCTCCTCCACGGGAAGGGCGGTGTCCATGAGGCCGAGGCTCGCGTCGCGCATCAGATGGACGCCGGTGAGAACGATATGCACGGCGACCGCGAGGGCAATCAGGGGATCCAACGGCTGCCATCCCGTGAGGCCCACTGCGCCCACGCCGAGAACGACCCCCAGCGAGGTCCACACATCGGCGAGGAGGTGGCGCCCGTCGGCCAGGAGCGCGGTCGAATCGTACGCTTCGCCGGCACGCACCAGAACGCGGGCAACGACGAAATTGAGGCCGGCGGCGATTAAGGAGACGACGAGGCCCGCACCCACCTCTTCCAACGGCTGCGGGCGCAGCAGTCGCTGGGCAGCGGAGATGGTGATCGTCAGGGCTGCCACAAGAATAAGGCCCCCTTCTACGGCAGTCGAGAAGTATTCGGCTTTGCCGTGGCCAAAGGCATGTTCTTCATCTGGCGGTTGGGCGGCAACGACGAGCGCAATGAGGGCAATGATCGCCGCGAGCAGATTGACGCTTGATTCGAGAGCATCGGACAGCAGACCCACGGAGCCGGTGAGCATGAAAGCCAGGAGCTTGAGCCCCATCGTCACCAGAGCGGTGGCAATGGAAAGCCAGGCAAAGTGCGTCAACTTGTGTCGTTCGTGCAGCATCAGCGCTCATTGTAGCTGATATTTTCTTGTCTTACCGCCGGGAACAGATTAGGATAGTGCGGCTCTCAGACAGCGCCTCGTCTGGCGGGTGCTATGCGGCAGGGGGAACTGAAAAATAATGCGCCTCCCGCGCTTATAGATTCGTTTATGGAGGAAAGAATGACGCTTTCGGCGGAAAAACAGGACGTTCTTGAAAAGGTCGAACGTGATGAGGTGAAGTTCATAAATTTGCAATTCACCGACATCCACGGAACTGTGAAGAGTGTGGGGATTCCGGTGCATCGGCTGGCCGAGGTGCTGGACAAGGGAAGCTGGTTCGACGGCTCGTCGATCCAGGGCTTTGCACGTATCCATGAGAGCGACATGGTACTCCACCCCGATCCCAAGACCTATCAAGTTCTGCCCTGGAAGGCAGCGGAGCGCCGGACGGCGCGCCTCATCTGCGATGTGCACCGGCCGGACGGAAAGCCGTTCGAAGGTGATCCTCGGTACATCCTGCGACGGGCAATCGAGAAGGCTTCTGAGCTAGGCTACACTTATAATTGCGGCCCCGAGCTTGAATTTTTCCTCCTCCAGAAGCGGAATCAAGCGCTGCGGCCCGTCCCGCACGATGTCGCCGGCTACTTCGACTTAGGCCCCCGCGATCTGGCGACGGCGGTACGCAACGACATCGTCGACGCGTTGCATGCGCTGGACATCGAGGTTGAAATGGAGCATCACGAAGTCGCCTCAGGGCAGCACGAGATCGACTTCCGTTATGCAGGTGCCCTTGCCGCCGCCGATAACGCCATCACATTCAAGCAGGCGGTAAAGGCGATTGCCACAAAGCACGACCTCTACGCGAGCTTTATGCCCAAGCCGTTCTACGGACAGAATGGAAGCGGCATGCATACTCATCAGAGTCTCTTTAAGGAAGAGAACAACATCTTCTATGATGCCGACGATCCCTACCGGCTGTCACAGACCGCCTACGGCTTTATTGGCGGACAGCTAAAACATGCGCGCGCGCTGAGCGCTATCGTCGCACCCACCGTTAACAGCTACAAACGGCTTGTGCCCGGCTACGAAGCTCCCGTCTACATCTGTTGGGCGCGCATCAACCGGGCAGCGCTAATCCGCATCCCCAACTATTCGCCGGGGCGGGAACAGTCGACGCGGGTAGAGCTTCGCTTCCCTGATCCCAGTTGTAATCCGTACCTCGCGTTCGCAGTTATGCTGGCTGCCGGCCTCGACGGCATTCGCGATGACGTGCGAGCACCGGCGCCCGTCGAGGAAGATGTCTATCACTTCGATGAAAGTCGCCTCCAGGAGCTAAATATTCAGCAACTTCCGGGCTCGTTGGGAGAGGCTATCGGCGAACTGGAGGCCGACGACGTGCTCATGGAGGCGTTGGGCGAGCACACCGCACGGGTCTTCATCGAGGCCAAGCGGGCTGAGTGGGACGAGTACCGAATGCAAGTTACCGAATGGGAACTTGACCGGTATCTGGAGACACTCTAGCAGAGATGCGTGTGTATCTGCGCCTCCAATTGATCCTGCTCCTCCTTCTGGCCCTGGCGGCTGTCGCCTGTACCCAGGGCGCGCGAGATGATAGTGCAGCGACGACGGACGCGGCGAGCGTTCCGGGGGCCACCGTGCCCGTCGCTCCTGAGCCGCGAACCGATCCAGAAGGGCATGAAGCGGTCGCTTCCCCAGCAGCCACGCCGGGTATCGCGGAGGGATTTGTACCCGCCGTAAGCGAATCGCTGGGCGTCACATTGCGCTATCCTCCTTCGTGGACCGCGGAAGATCGCGGAGCTGAGCTACGCGTTGGTTTCGATCCAACGTCTGTCAATGCCACTCCGTTCCCTGCTCCAGGAACGCTCCTGGTCGCGCCGGCTCCCCTGGACCAGGCAGGGGTTGAGATAGAAACAGCGCTCATGAATGTCCTTGCAGAGGTGCCGTTTGCCGATCCGGAGCGGGTCGTCGAGGGACCGACAGCAATGGCGATAAATGGAGAGGAAGCGGCAGCCGTCGTGGTTGCCGCGGCAGAGGGAACGGGGATCGACGGCCCTCTGCATCTCACGCTCATCCGCGGCAGTGGAAACGCTGTCCTGGCTCTCAGCCAACGGCCCATGGATAGCACGGAGCAGGTAAAGACGATTCTGGAGGCCATCGTCCAGACGATAACACTGACACCGCGGCCGGGACCGATTGTCGAAGGGGATGTCAGGTTCGGTGAACGAATGCAGGGCGCCGTCCTACCCCTGCGTCCTTCCATCTGGACCTTCACCGGCGCCGCCGACGAGCGCATCAACCTGCTCGCCACACCTCTGGACGAGTCGCTCAATCTGGTGCTTGACGTCGTCGGTCCGGCGGGAGAATCAATATTGGCGCAAGGAGCGCTTAACGCATCGCCCGGCGCTGAGCAGATTCGGGGGCTGCCTCTGCCGGAGGACGGCGCCTACAGAGTTATCATTGACGGTGCAGAGGGTGGCGCCGGCTCTTATGAGCTTCTTGTGGGGCGGGTAGGCGAAATAGTCGGGGAGCCAATGTTTCGGGGAGATGTTGTCAATGGCGCCGTCGAACCGGGCGAAGTTGACCTCTACACACTCATCGCCATCGAATCGGCGCCTCTGGTTCTCGCCGTCGTGCCGGAAGAGGATCTCGACGTCGTCGTCTCAGTCACCGATGCCTTCACTGGCGAACTGATCGCCGAGGAGGATGCTGCTTTCGGTCGGGAGAGTCTGGTTTTCACCCCCATTGCCGGCGCCGACTACATCATTCGCGTCAGCGGCTTCGCCGACGCGGGTGGGACTTACCGGATCTCTCTTCTCGAAAATCCAGAAGTAGCGGGCAGCACGATCCTCGCAGGCGACCGCCTGGAGCCGGGCGCACAGGGCCATGCCTTCCCCTTCAGCGCGCTAGAAGGTGCGTTGACAACGGTGAGCGTGACGTCTGAACCGGGCCTGGATGTCCTGTTGGAGGTGTGGCAGGATGATGGAGAGACGCTGCTAGAGCGGGTAGATCTTGACGTCGGGTTCGAAACGCTCTCTTTCCTGGCCCCCGCCACCGGTAACTACTTCTTCCTCGTACGTCCCCAGCCGGGTACCGCCGGGACGTACGACATCAGTTTAAACGGGACTGACGGGATCATCTTCGAAATTACCTACGGCGATGTTGTGCAGGGGACCCTGGGCGAAGAGGGTGCGTTGGAATACTTTCTGCGCCTGAACCCCGGCGAGACCGTTCAGCTCGACGTTGCGAGTGAGCGTGAACTGGATCCGGTGCTGGAGATCCTAGATCGGGACGAGCAGCTGATAGCCGAGAGGGATATCGGCTACGCAGGTGAGCCAGAGTCACTGCGCTTTACAGCGCCGGGAACGGTCAGTGCCGACACCACCTTCATCGTGCGCGTGCGCAACTTCGTCGGCGCCGGCGACGGCCGTTTTACGCTGCAGGTAACATCCGTCGACTAAGGCCGGCGATGTCAGGGCTATATCGCATTACGCCTGCTCGTAGCGTGCCCTGATGTTGGGAATCAGGTACTCGCGAAAGGCGCGCCGGGCGTCGTAAGCCGGTTCCCAACCCCAATCTTTTCGCGCCGGGAGGTCATTCAAGTCGGCCGGCCAGCTATCGACGATGCCCTGCCGTTTTGGATCGGGCGCAAAGGTGATGCTGGCATCGGGAAACGCCTGCTGTACCAGTCCGGCTATCTCCGCCGCCGATAGGCTGAATGCGGTCACGTTGTAGACCCGGCGTGACAGCGCCTCGCGCGGAGCCGCTGCCAGGTCGAGCAAAGCTGTCACTGCATCGGGCATTGCCATAAACGGGATGCGTGTATCTGGGCGCACGAAGCAGCTATAGGGCTGGTGCTGGGCCGCCGCGTGGATCATCTCCGGCCCATAATCGCTCGTGCCCCCGCTGGGGACGGTGAAGGCGCTGATCAGCCCGGGGAAGCGCAGGCTGCGGAAATCGAGCATCACCGGGGGTTCGGCTGCCAGCTGACGATAGTTTTGACTGTAGTACGCTCCAAGCATTTCGCAGTAGAGCTTATTGCAGCCGTACATGGTGGTAGGCTGGTTCCAATCCCACTCTCGTACGCGGGCATCCCGCTGCTTCGTCTCCAGATCGGGGAGGCCATAGGCGGCAATGGAGCTGGGAAAGATAAAGCGCACCGGGCGACGCTGCCACTGGGACTGTTCGGCGGCCAGCCGGAGCAGTTTTAAGGTTCCGTCGACATTGACGCGGTGGGCCAGCTCCGGTGTGAACTCTGCCCGTGTCGAAAGCAGAGCAGCCAGGTGATAAATAGAGACTATCTCATACTCCGTTACGAGCCGGCCCAGAAGCGAATCGTCCAAAATGTCGCCGACGATGTGTGTCGTGGCATCGTGAAGTTCATCGGGCAGAGGCTTGAGGTCCAGTGTTAACAGTTGCCCCTCCCCTCGCTCATGTAGAGAAGAGATCAGGGCCTGGCCGATCTCGCCGGCACAGCCTGTGATGAGCGTTACCGGTTTGCGCATTGCTTTGTCTCCTTTGTTCGCTGCTCAGTTCTGTTCGGGTGGGATTGTTCAGCTGTGTTTGTTTGTTGTTTATCACTACGCGAAAGCTGTCCACATCTGCTTCCAGTATATCTGAGAGTTTCACCGCGTGTCGAGACGCTACACCCCCTGGCTTGCCAGGCCGGGCAGCACAGGGCAGAATCACCTGTTCATGGAGCGTTGCCTCACCCGGACAAAATGCGACGGGGCAACAGAGAGTGGACGGTGAGGATGCGCTGCAACGAACAGAATTCTGGAGAGACAAGCAGAACACAATGACCCAGTACGATATCCTCCTCTTCTGGCTACCTCTGTTTGCCAGCTGGCTCCTGATGACGGCTGAAGGGCCCACAGTCACGGCAGCGATCAACCGCTTACCGCAAGAGACGATTATGCTGGCTGCCCAGGGAATCGTCGTCAGCCTTGAAGTAACCATTGAAAGTCCGATTATTAACATGCTCGCTACCGCCACGGCGCTAGTAAAGGATCGGCAGTCGTACGAACAGGTGCGGCGCTTCGCGATTCACTGGGCCATCGTCCTGACGATCGTCGCGGCTGCCCTGGCCTTCACTCCGCTCTTCGATCTGGTGGTCGTCGATCTTCTGGGGACGCCGTTAGAAGTGGCGCGCTGGGTGCGTCCCGGGCTGCAGATCATGACGCTGTGGAGCGCGGCAATCTCCTGGCGCCGCTTCCTGCAGGGGGTGCTGATCCACTTCGGCTATACGCGCGTGGTGGCCTGGGGAACCGCGGTTCGACTCGCCGCCTCCGGCGGAACCGCTATCGGGCTTGCGCTGTATGGCGCCGTACCCGGCGTGGTCCTCGGCGCCCTGGCGCTGATGGCCGGGGTCGTCGCAGAGGCGATCTATGCCACTCTGGCCGTACGCCCTCTCTTGCAGAACGAGCTTGCGCCGGAGGCGCAACACGAAGGTGACGAGGAGCCGCTGAGCTACGGCGAGCTGTTCTGGTTCCACCTCCCGCTGGCGAGCACAGCAGTGCTCACGCTGCTCGCCCAGCCACTGGTCGCCTTTGCCCTCGCCCGGCTCGACAACCCCACCCTTTCTCTCGCCGCCTGGCCCCTGATCTTTCAACTGATCCTGATGGCGCGCGCGGCGGCAATGGCACTGCCAGAGGCGGTCATTGCGCTGACGAAAGGACCAGAAAGCTACGAGCCGATCCGCCGCTTTGCCTTTTCCCTCTCCGGTCTGAGTATCCTGGGGATGGTTCTGCTCGTCGTCACACCGGCCCTCCCCTTCTATCTTCGTGGGGTTCAGGATGCGGAGGCAACCGTGGCAGCGCTCGCGCAAAGTGGCACCGTGCTCTTTGTCCTTTTCCCGGCGCTATTCGTCCTTGTCTCGTGGCTGCGCGGTTTGCTGATAAAGCAACGGGCAACCGCGGCGGTCAACTACGGCATGGCTCTCAATCTTGCCGTCACCACGGTATTGCTCATTGCCGGAATTCAGTTACAGTGGCGGGGTATTCTGACGGCAGCGCTGGCGTTGAACGTGGCGATTGTGGCCGAACTGCTCTTCCTTGCCTATCGCACACGCAAACAGCTGGAGGTCGGCTTCGCCTTCTTCCTGCCGCGGAAGTTGCCGCTTACCGCCAGCGCCGAAGGGGGGCCATAATGGGCCAGCGAGCCCTATGGAGACGAAGTATGCTAGAGATTTTGATGATGCCGCTCGGCCCGCTGCAGACAAACTGTTATCTGGCCGGCTGCACAGAAACGATGGACGCCGCTATCGTCGATCCCGCATGGGACGGACCGAGAATTGCGGCGGCTGCCGACGAGCGCGGATGGCAAATCACCCACATCCTCCTTACGCACGCTCACTTCGATCACATAGGTGGGCTGGCAGCGTTGAAGGAAGAGACGGCCGCACCGGTCTACCTTCATCGCGATGCAGAGGAGATGCTCCAACAGGCGCCCCACGCCGCATCGCGCTGGGGCCTGCAGGTAGCGCCCCCACCCACCCCCGATCACTATCTGGAAGAAGGGCAGGAACTGCAGATCGGACAGCTGAGGTCTGACGTACTGTACACGCCGGGACACGCACCCGGCCACGTTAGCTTCCATTTCCCGGCCGAACAGGCACTTTTTGATGGGGACGTCCTCTTCCAGCGCAGTATCGGCCGCACCGATCTTCCCGGCGCGGACTACGAGACGCTGCTAAAAACAATCCGTGAAAAGCTGCTCGTGCTGCCCGACGAGACGCGCGTCTTTTCAGGACACGGAGCGCCCACCACAATCGGCGAGGAGCGACAACTAAATCCCTTTTTGTAATGCGAAAAGTTCGCGTCGCGCGCTTTAAGGCACGGGCGAAGGCGTTGCGGTGGGCGTGTTCGTAGGCGTCGGCGTCGGCACGGCGCCCATCCAGGTAAAGGCCCGCGTCGCGCTCTGCTCCCCTCCGAACGTATAGATGAAACCGCCGTCCGCGCGCTGGTCCACGACGCGCACGATGGCGACCCGCCACTCGAAGGGGTGGTAGGTAGGCCGATCTGGGCGCCAGGCTTCCGGAAGACGGAAGGCGTTCTCCCGTGTGAAGCCGCGGAAGGGATGCGCGCCCAGCTCCGAGGTGTCGATTACCTCCACCATGTACCACTCATCTGAGGCCAGATCTTTCACCGCAACCCACTGCAGGAGGAGCGGCTCATCCTCCATGTCAAAGGCGGCGCCGTCCCGCGGATAGAGGAGCGTGGGTCCCCCCGCAACAAGGGTGCCGGCAGGCGTCGGCGAAGGACCGGGCGTCGGCGGCAAAATGCCTCCATAAGTGATCTCCGGGATACAAAGCGTGTCACCCGGGCGGAGAATCGACTGCTCCGTGAGGCGGTTCACCTGCTGCAGAATGGTGAAGTTGATCTGGTAGCGGGCGGCAATCTGCGACATTGCGTCCCCTTCCTGAATCTCATACCGCTCACAGCCGGTCGGATCGGCAATGACTGTCTCACCATTTATCTCCAGGACCAGGGGCACCAGCGGCGGCGTCGGGGTGGGCCACGGAATCTGCAGCTCGCTTCCGGACTGAATCGGAGACTGCGGATCGAACTGGTTCAGCGCCGCAATACTGTCCATGGTGACGTTATAGAGGAGCGAGAGACCGAAGAGTGTTTCGCCTTCACGAACCTCGTGGGAACGGGGCGGCTGCGGTGTAATGGTCGGCGAGGGCAAGGGCGTCGCCGACGGACTCACCTCCGGCGTACTTGTTGTGGGCGCAGCTGTGGCGGTCGGGGTGAAGGTCGCCGTCGGCTGCAATGGTGTCGCGGTCGGGATCAGCGCCAGTTCCTGTGGTCCCGCGTGTTGCACCACCAGACTGCCGATGCCCGCGATCAGCACGGCAGCCACCAGCGTCAGCCAAAAGAGCGCGCGTGACGGCTGTGGCAGTACAGGCTCCACCTCGGGCGACACCGGCGAACGCTCCGCAGGCGCTTCGACTGCCGCAGCGGGCGGCGCGCCTTCTGCCGCCACCTTCTCTGGCTGGACAGTCTCGGGCGCCGGCTCGCGTACGGCTTCCGGCGCAGACGCCGCTTGTGTCTGTTCTGGCACCTCTTCCGAAATAGCCGGCTCAACATCCGTCACCGCTGCCGCCTCTTCTTCGGTGGCAGACGCCGGCTTCGTTTCTGTAGGTGACGGAGATTCAACTTCTGAAGGCGTTGCTGCCCCGGCTTCTGTAGGCGACTCGGCATCCGAGGCCGACGCGCCCGCTTTGTGCGACGGGTCGGGCGCCGGTGTGCCGCACATCAGACAGCGGTCGGCGCCATGGGGTACGACGCTGTCGCAGGTGGGACAACGGACGGAATCTGGGGAGGCTGAAGCGGAATGATCAGACATAAAAAGATAAAAGGAGAGAGAAGACCTCTTTCTCCTGTTACGGCTGAGCATTATAACAGAGCGGACAGGGCCAACAAACGGCCCTAAACTCGGCCTCACAAAAAGCGGCGCTGCTCCAGCGTCACTCCAATTCCTGATCGCCAGCATAGTGGCGGGTCACACGAACGGTCATGATTAGAAAAGTGTACGAGTTTGGCCGGAAAGAGGGCAGTGGGCCCGCGAATAGGATATAAAGAGCAGCGATAACGATTCTCGCAAGTGGTGTCTGGTCAGAGGCGAAAATAGGCGCTCAGGCTATTGCTTGAAGGATCAAACAAAGTATAATCTTCTTAACCCGCCACTGCGGACGGTGGGAAATCAGGCGCTTAATCGCCAGTAGAGAAGAGAAGAGAGAGAATGGAAGACTTTACGGAAACGCCTGGGGCCACGCCGGAAGATAGTAATTCGATGGCCTTTTACCTCGACCAAGATCTGGGGCTCGATCTGCCTCAGGCGGGCGATTTTCGCTACGGCGAAGTTGTCGAACATTTGAAAAACGCCATCCTTGTGGACATCGGTGCCAAGTCCGAGGGCGTTATTGCGGGGAGTGAATTAGACACGTTGAGCGCAGAGGA
>JAWVYW010000086.1:0-15394 GCA_033722535.1 Promineifilaceae bacterium (SeqCode) | reverse complement strand
TCCAGGCGCGGACACGGCTGACGCTGCTGGGCCAGCGGAGCCTGCAGGAGTTTCCGAACGCAGTGATGCTCTCCCGGAGCCGTTTTCTGGCCCCCGCCGAGCAGAGTGTCCGCTTCTACCGCGAATATTTCGACCCCCAACAGGAGATCGAGGTTCACAAGGAGCGCCGGCGCTGGCGCATCCTCTACAAAGAGACCGACTTCGCCGTCAACCTCGACCGTGTTGTCCAACCATCCTTTTCCGGCTACTTTCTGGAGATCAAATCCCGCACCTGGTCCCGCACCGACGCGGAGCGTAAGGCCGAGCTGATTAGCGAACTACTGGCCCTGATGGGTGTGGAGCCGGAGCAGGTGCTGCGGCAGGAGTACGCGGATCTAGCGCAGGAGCGGCTCGATACGCCGGCGCAAAGAGTGGAGCAGGGGGCGGCAACACCGGACGCCGATTAAGTGGCTATCCTGCTGGTGGCGGCCCTCCTCTGGGGGACGGTGCCGGTCACAACCCGCGCGCTCTATACGCTCGCCGATACAAACGCCCTCTCCATCGGCTTCTGGCGTCTGGCGCTGGCCGTGCCCGCGCTGTTCGTGGCGGCACCGCAGCCCACGCTGCGCGTCGCCGCGAACCTTTCTCCACGCGATCGCCTTCTGCTGCTGCTCTTCGGGGTGGGGATGGGAAGCTACCAGCTCTTTTACTTCGCCGCCATCCCCCGCCTGGGCGTCACAACCGCCGCCCTGATCACGCTCTCGACCGCGCCGGTCATGGTGGCCTTCTTCTCCACGCTGCTGCTGCGCGAACGGCCCGGACGGTGGGTCGTAGCCTCCCTCCTGCTGGCCCTGGTCGGCGTGGCGCTGCTGGTAGGGATCCCCGGAGATGGTCTACAGGCGGCGCGCGACGTGCGTACGGTAGACACGATGGGGGTTGTGCTGGCGCTCACCGCCAGCCTCAGCTTTACCGCCGTCACACTCGCCACCCGCGCCGTCAGCGGACGCCATCCCTCCCTGCCCCTGATTACAATTGGCATGGGGTTCGGCGCGCTGGTGCTGCTGCTGCCGGCGCTCCTGACCGGCTTTCCCCTCCGCTACTCCCCTTCCGCCTGGACGCTGCTCATCTACCTGGGGCTGGTGCCGACGGCGCTGGGCTATATCCTCTTCTTTCGCGCCCTGCGTACCGTCACCGCCACGACCGCCAGCGTGGTCAACCTGCTCGAACCCCTGACCTCGGCACTGCTGGCCTGGCTTCTTTTTAGCGAGCAGCTCGGACCGCGCGGCTTACTCGGCGGCGCAATCTTACTCGGCGCCATGCTCCTGCTGTCGTGGCGTAAAAGGGAAAAGATCGGCGCTGGAGTATGAGGAAACAGCAACCGGCGCCGGAGGGCCTGTGAAGAGACCCCGGCGCCGGAGAGGATTTTATAGGGAACAGATCGATTAGCCGAAGAGGGTCTGGAACTTCATCACGGTGTTGAGGTCGCCTTCCACCTTGACCTTGCCCATCATAAAAGCGGTCATTGGGTCGAGCTCGCCAGTCATCATGTCGACAAAATCGGAGGCAGACATGCGAATGGTCGCCGCCGGCTCGTCGGCCTTTCCTTCCTCTACCGCCGCATTTCCATCTGCCACGGTGACATACCACTGGCCGCCGTTGTCGCCGGCGAGGTCAAACTGGATCGTGGCATCGAAACCGGCCGCCTTATCCGACTTGAGCTCCTCGGGCATCTGATCGAAGATATCCTGTACGCTTGCCATCATCTCTCCTTTTGTCTATGTGACTTGATCGGTTGTGGGGAGCGGTAACGCTGCGCCTCTATGACGCACTGCGTCTTAGAAAAGTATAACAGGGGCAAAGAGCATGTCAAGGCGCCGCCGACCGACCCCTCTCACCCCTATCTCATCTCACTCCGTCGTCAATTGCGCCTTTCCGTCTATTTGCTAGAATGACCGGCGTTACCAGGACATGACACTGACGCACGAAGCGGCCATTTGCGCCGCTATTTATTTGTCTCAGAACGTATACGGACGCCGATCGACCTGACGCCTGCCACCGGAGAGAGCCATACTCCCTTCGGTCAGGCGTTTTTTCAGCGCCGCACGACGTGCGGCTGCATTTCATGCGGCCACTCCGGGTGCGGCTGCACCAGATGCCGAAAGGGACGGAGATCCAGCACAGATGGAAGAGGAAACCGCAAACGAGCAACAGAGTGATTCGCCGGAGACACTGCAGCGCCCAGAGATTACGACAATAGAGCGACCGGCGCCTCCACCCGGGCAGAACGGCGCGCACATTACCAGCCTGCTGGTCGTCGGCTTTGTTCTGATCTGCAGCCTGCTGATCGCCGGCCTCTTTTTGCCCCCCATTTCCCTCGCGCAGCGGCTGGGGTGGCGTGAAGCGGGGACAGCGGACGTGGGCGTGGACCCCGCCCAGGAGGCTGCTCTTGCAGAGGGCACAAGGGCCCGCGGCCTCACCGTGCGGCTTCGCCAACAGGGCGCGGTCGTACAGGTGGCGGAGCCGACCCTAGAGGAAGCGACCCCCTTGCGAGAGAGCCTGCCGCCTGCAACCACCCTTGCCGGCGATGCCCTTTACCTGATCCGCCACGACGAGGAACTTCCGCCGGAGGGGCAGATCGTGCTGGCGTTGCCCACGGGTGTCGCCGACGAGACGGTCGATCTCTATGGCTGGAACGGCAGCGCGTGGCGCTTCATTCCCACACACGAAGCGACGGAGGGCGTCCTTACATCCACGTCGGCGCCTCTGCCCGACGCCGTGGCCCTGGTAGAGACAGCCGCGCCGGAGCGCCCCGCCGTCGGCGCCGAGCTGTTGCCGGGACAGATGATGCCCGACGCCTTCCTGCCCCACCTGACGGAGATCACCGTGGGGACGCTGTCCCTCAATGCCGAGGGGCAGCTCGAGGGGGAGCTTACGTCGGCGCCCCCCGGCGACTACCCGCAGTTCCTACAAGCCACCAATGCAGGCATCATTGTGGATCAATTTTCGCTGTCGGCCTTGCTCGACGATCCGGCGCTTATAGACCAGCACGTGGCCGCGCTGGTAGAAGCGACAGCTGATTATAGCGGCCTCAACCTCGACTACCAGGGCGTCTCCGCCGGGCAGCGGGAGAGCTTCACCGCCTTTGTTACCGAGCTGGCAGGCGCGCTCCACGAGCGCGACAAAATGCTCGTTGTGACGCTGGGCGCGCCGCTCTTGCTGCCGTCGGGCGTGTGGGACACCGGCGGTCAGGACTGGCAGACGCTCGGTCAGGTAGCGGACGTCGTATATGTGCAGATGCCGCTCGACCCCACCCTCTACGACGAGGAGGGCGTGGCGGAGACACTGGTCGAGTGGGCCACTGAACAGATCGACCGGCGCAAGATCAGCCTTCTGGTCAGCGCCAACGCAGTCAGCGCCCTCGGGGGCAGCTTCTATGAACTGAGCAATACGCGTGCCCTCGCCAACTTCGGCGAACTGAGCCTCCTGGACGGTGCTGAAACGGTTGCGCCGGGAAGTGCAGTTGAGGTGGGATTGACGGGTAGCGCCAGTCCACTCGTGTGGGATGCCGAGAGTATCATGTACCGCTACAGCTACGAGGGGCAGAGCGAGCAGCCGCACCACGTCTGGCTGAGTAACGAAGCTGCGCTGAGCCACCGCCTGCGCCTCGCGCTCCCCTACCACGTGCGCGGCATCGCCGTCCGCGGGCTGGGCAACGTCGATGCGGCGAGCGGCTATGTCCAGGCAATAGAGAGCTATACCGACGCCGCCGTCGCGCCGCCGCAGCCGGCGGGCGCCGCCATCGTCTGGACGGTGGAAGACGAGGTAGACGGCATCGTCGCCAGCAGCAGCGGGGAAGCGCTGGCCTTTCGCTGGGAAGATACGACCCCAGGACAATATACCATTCACGCCACCTTTGCCCAGGGGGACAGCGTCGCGGAGCTGGACGCGCTCACGGTTACGGTCACAGAACCGGAGCCGGAGCCGGAACCGGTTGCCGAACCGGAGCTCACTCCTGCGCCAACACCCGAACCGACACCTGAGCCCGAGATCACAGTCACCATCAGCGCGACCGTGTACACTGCGCTCAACCTGCGCGCCGGGCCGGGCACAGAGTACGACACGATCGAAATTCTGGAGCTCGGCACCGACGTCACCCTGATCGGCCGCGACAGCAGCGGAGAATGGTTCCAGGCCTTCCTGACCGAGAACCGAGACCGGGTCGGATGGCTGTTCGGCACCTACCTGACGATAGAGAGCGGCGCTAACACCGGCGATCTGCCGGTGATTGATGTTGCGCCACCTGATGACGATAGCGACGGTGCAGCTGCGCCGTCCTTAAGTACAATCGCCAACTTTGAGCCGCCCGCTAGGCGGCAACTGACCTGACTGTATTAGAGATATGGGCAAGGAGACCCTATTTATGAGTCTGAAGCGGACTTTTCTTTTTATTGTAACTATCGTACTGCTTTCGTTGCTGGCTGCCTGTGAGGGCGGACCCGCGGTGGAGGATGCAGGCGTGGTCGGGCAGGAACAACCAACTGCTGTCGCCGAACCGGTCGCCTCTCCCATGTTGCCGCCGCCTGCGGTCACCGAAAATGGCGAGGAGGATGCCCCGGAAGCGCCCACGATGCCTGTCGCAGAAGAAGCGGCGACGTCAGAGCAGGCCTCCTCGGAGCAGGAGGGTATAGAAGAAGCCTCCGGGGAGACGACGGTCGTCGAAGCCGAGCCCAGCCGCCCGCGGCCGACCTTCCCCTGGCCCGCCGACCGCTTCGGTTATGGGGTGCAGATTCACGGCGCCGCCACAATGGGTGATCCGATGGCCACTATGGATGCCGTGAGCGATCAGCTGGGCCTCAACTGGGTGAAGATCCAGATCGAGTGGCACGAAGTTTATCCACAGCCGGATGAGAGCCACTGGTATCTGTACGATGCCACAGTCAACGCAGCACGCCAACATGGGCTCAATCTGATGGTAAGCGTCGTCGGCGCCCCGGCATGGACGCGCGCGTCGGGCACCCAGAACGGGCCGCCGGACGATTACGGTGACTTTGCCGCCTTTCTGGACGAACTGCTCACCCGCTACGACGGCAGGATCCACGCCGTTGAGGTCTGGAACGAGGCCAACCTGGACCGCGAATGGTCGACGACGGCCGGGATCAGTCCGGAAGATTACGTGCGCTTCCTGGCACTCGCCAACGATACAATCGAGGCGCACGATCCGAACATTATCGTGATCACCGCCGGACCCTCGCCAACCGGCTCTGGGAACTGGATCGCCTGGGCCGACGACTATGAGTGGCTGCAGCGCGCCCTTGCCGCCGGCATGACCGAGCACGCCGACTGCGTTGGGGTGCACCACAACGGCTACAACCTGCCGCCGGACGTCACCTACGACGAGGCACATGCATTTGCGGAAGCCGCCACGGCCCGCTTTAGAGGTCCCTACGACAACCCGCACCGCAGCTGGAGTTTCAAGACGACGCTCGACTGGTATGCGGCAAGCGTGGAGGCAAGCGATCCGTCGCTACCTCTCTGCGTCACCGAGTTCGGTTGGCCCAGCGGCGAAGGGCTGGAGCAGGTGCGCCCGGGATTCGAATACGCGTACGACGTGACGCTGGCAGAGCAGGCGGAGTACATCGTCCGCGCCTTTAATCAGATGCGCGAATCGGGCGACGTGTGGCTGGCGTTCCTGCACAACTTCGACTTCGGCAACCGCGCCGAGCCGATCCACGAGACAGTCCTGTACAGCGTCATCGATCGTCAGGGCGCTCCGCGGCCGGCCTTTTACGCAATATCGCAGATGGAGAAGGCGCCTTAGGCATCCGCTTCAGTAACTAGCCAACCAACCTCCGGAAGGCTGGCGACGGGTGCTCCCACTTTGGGACGGCGCGCCGAGCTTTCCGGAGGTTCTTGCATGTAACAGAAACGTCACGTAGTCTCAGGCGTAACATGTCCTTCTGGGTACTTGTCCTCTCGTACTGGATTCATCTTCTGGCAACTGTCCTGTGGCTTGGCGGGCTCTTCCTCATGAGCCTGATCGCCTGGCCGGCGCTGCGCCGCCAGACGCTGGCTGCCAACCAGTGGTTCGAGCTGCAAAAGCGATTTACCCCGTGGGTCAATGGCAGCCTGGTCATCCTGCTCGTGACCGGCTTCATCCAAATGACCGGTGACATTCACTACGAGGGCTTTCTGGAAGTCAACACGCTCTGGGCGCAGGCGATCCTGGTCAAGCACGTGGCCGTGGCCGGGATGATCGTGATCGGCGCGGTGATCCAGTGGCGGATTCACCCGGAGATGGAACGTCTGGCGCTGCTCTCACGCCAGCGGCCGGAGCTGGCGGCGGAGGAAGAAGAGCGGCTGCTGGACAAGGAGCAGCGCCTGCTGCGGCTCAACCTCTTACTGGCGATGCTGGTGCTTTTCTTTACCGCCGTGGCCACGGCGGTGTAAAATAGGCCCCGCGAGGAAAGACCCAGTCTCAGCGATCGGGAGGCAATGATGGAAACAGAACGAGATCGAATTCTCCAGATGGTGGCCAAAGGGACGATATCGGCGGAAGAAGCGAACGAGTTATTGCAGGCATTGGAGGAGCCACAAGCTGCGACGGCGGCAGAGCCGGTGCCAACGCCCGAAATCGCGGAGCAGTGGCCTTTTCTCTTTTTCGGCGGCCTGCTTCTGTCGTTATTTGGGGCGGCAGGGTTGGCGCGCAAAAGCGTGCGCAGCCGGATGGCAGGGGGCGCCACCTTTTTCCTCGGCCTCGTGGCCGCCGGCGCCGCCCTCTGGAGCCGCGATGCCGTCTGGCTGCGGGTAGAGGTCGAAGAAGCCGACGGCAATGAGCTTCGTTTCGCCCTGCCCCTGCCCATCGGGCTGGCGGTGGAGGCGCTGAACCTGGCGCGGCGCTACGCGCCCCCTGAGGTGGGGGAGCAGATGGAGATGGCGGCAGTCTTTCTCGGCGAAGCAGCGCGCGGCGACCAGACCGAGCCGCTGACGATCGAGACCGACGAGGGCGGCACGCGCGTGCGCCTCTCCCTCGGCTGATCTCTACGCTGCGCCGAGCGGTGCGCGGCTACTTTGTGATCTGGTAACTGTCGACGACCTCGCCGTCGATGGTAATGAACTCGAAGATCATCTCTTCCGGAGTGGCCTCGACCAGCATCGCTCCGTGCACGCCAGTAAAGCGTATCTGGCTCTCCGGAAGTGGGGTGTCGAAGCCATAGATCGCGCCCCCGCCGAGACCATTCACGATGTAAGGAATGCCATCGATCAGCAGCCGTTCATAGTCGTGGTCGTGGGCAGTGAGCACGGCGTCGGCGCCCCAGTCGGCGAAAGGCCACTGGTGGACGGGGCTCGAGCCATGATTGCCCGAGGAGTAAGGAGAGACGTGCTGGTAGACGACCTGCCAGGGAGCGGTTGAGGCGGCGAGCTGCTCCTCCAGCCAGTTGGCCTGCACCGATTCGGCGTGAATACCATCCGGCTCATTCCAGTCGCTGTTGAGGGCAAAGAAGTGGACCGGCCCCCACTCAAATTCGTAGTAGCGCTCGTTGCCGGGCAACTCAAAGTAGTCGAGGTAAGGCTGCGCTCCGGCGGCGTTGTAGTAGTCGTGATTGCCGAGTGACGGGAAGAAACGATTCACGTCGGTGTTGGCGACCGTCGAGGTGTAGACGCCGACATAGGGATGGATGTAGCCGGCGTAATACTGGCCGATATTCTCATCTATCGTCGCCGCCTCACCGTCCGGATAGTTGTTGTCGCCGGTGGTGATGATCAGATCCGGCTCCCAACTATGGATGAGCATGGCCACCGCCTCGGCCGCCGGACCGGCGAGCCCGTAGTCGCCGATCACGGCGAAGCGCAGGGGAGCAGGCGTCGGCGTCGGTGAGGGCGTCGGCGTTGGTGATGGGGTCAGGGTGCTGGTCGCCGTGGGCATCGGCGTCGCCGTGGCGGTTGCTGGCGGCTCCGCCGTGGGCGAAGCGGGCGGGGGCGCCGGCATTTCTGTCGCAGCTGCAAGGGCTGCCGCCGTCGGAGACGGGGCTACCTGCTCTTCTTCGGGAGTAAGGCCGCGGCAGGCCGCGATTCCCACACAGCAGATGATCAGCAAAGTCAGAAAGAAAGTGCGTTGCTTCACTGTAGTTTTCCTCCATGAGTCTGCCGGTAGTGGACGACGAGCAGCGCAAGCCGGCCGGCCACAAAAACGCCCAGATAGTTCGCCATCAGGTCGAGCAGAGAAAAGTCACGCCAGCGGAGGAGAAGCTGGGAAAGCTCCTCCAGCGTGACTGCCGCCCCCACCAACAGCGAGCCCTCGAGCAGCGCGAGCGAACCGAGGTGGACGCGCCGGGCGCGCAGCGTCACGTT
Organism: Promineifilaceae bacterium (SeqCode); assembly: GCA_033722535.1. GTDB lineage: Bacteria > Chloroflexota > Anaerolineae > Promineifilales > Promineifilaceae > JAAYYY01. The sequence continues at coordinate 7,066 of JAWVYW010000086.1, read as the reverse complement.
GACCATAAAAGAGAGGAGGCCTACCAGCAGAAAGTGTACGGTCTTATCGCCTCCGGGAACGACGTCCGCCCAGGCTACGAGGGGCTGTCCGACCCCCCAGTTGACGAGTAAAATGATCGCACCCAGGATCAGGACGTAGACGACGGTGAGGCGTTTCATGCCCCCTTTTATAGCCGTCCCCACCAGCGCGTCCAATTGCTCTAATCTTCCCCAGAGGAAGGCGCGAGCGCGCCGGGATCGACAGGACCCGTGACCCGGCTGTCGAACTGCTTCCAGGTGGCGATGCCGATACCGGTCTCGTCGTGGAGCGTGTAGAGTGTGACGTGCGCCGGTCGGGGCGGGATCTCCACGCCGGCCAGCTCCTCTACCTGGCGGTAAAACTCCGCCAGAGGTGGAACATCGGCCATGCGGATGATGCTCTCCGCATACGGCTCCTCATCCTCGCGGACCACGTGGTACCACTCGTCGCGCAACGAGTAACGCCAGTCGGTGCCCTCAATCAGCTCCCGCAGCGCATCCTTAGACGACGGCTCCTCTGCAATCTGTGCCGCGATCTGGTCGGCTGTGCGGCTGCCGAGGATGGTGATGTGCACCTCGTCCTTCGGCTGGAACGTCTGCCCCTGGTAAGTAACCGCTTCGTCGTCCAGACCGACGTCTTCCCTGCTCAGCTGGAGCAGGCAGTAGCCGGTACTGGGATCGAAATAGGGATCGATAAACTGCTCGCTCATTTCCATCGCTCCTTCTTGAAAGGCATGTGGTTGCAGGCGAGGCCGGTTGCACACGACCCGGCGCAACTTAGCCGTGCACTTTGGCCCACGCGTACTCCCCAGTATACTTACCCTATGAAGATGATGACAATCGACGGCAGCCAGGGTGAGGGGGGCGGACAAATGCTACGCACCGGTCTCAGCCTCTCGGCCACTACCGGCCGGCCCCTGCGCCTGATCAACATCCGCGCCGGGCGCTCAAAGCCGGGCCTGCGCCCCCAGCACCTGACCGCCGTGCGCGCTGTGGCGGCGACGTGCGATGCTGAGGTAGAGGGAGACACAATCGACTCCCAGGAGCTTACCTTCTACCCGGCCGGCCCGCCCCATGCCGACGACTTCATCTTTAACGTCGAAGAAGCCGCCCGCCATGGCTCCGCCGGCGCGGTAACGCTCATCTTCCAGGCGATTCTGTGGCCGCTGGTCTTTGCCGATTCGCCATCACGCGTCGTCCTGCGCGGCGGGACCCATGTTCCCTTTAGCCCCCCCTACCACTATCTCGCCGAGGTGGCGCGACCGGCGTTTGCCCGCTTTCGCGCCTATTTCGACCTGTCCCTGAATCGCTGGGGCTGGGCTCCGGCGGGCAAAGGAGAAATTGCGGCGACGATTCGCCCGGTGCCGCGGCTGGAAGCGGCGACCTTTGAACCGGTGGCGGGCGGGCGCGTGCATGGCGTCGCCGCCGTCACGAACCTGCCCAGCCACATCCCGCAGCGCATGGCCGGGCGAGCGCACAACCTGCTGCGCGAGGCGGGGCTGAAGACCTCGATCCAGCCGCTCCGGGAGACGGCCGAAGGGCCGGGCGCCGGCATCTTTCTCTGGCTGCCGCAGGCCGGCTTCGGCGCCCTCGGGCGCCAGGGTCTGCCCAGCGAAACTGTGGCCGAGACGGCGGTTGCGGAGCTGCTGGCCTTCATAGAAAATGAAAGCGCGGCCGTCGACGCCCATCTCGCAAACCAGCTTCTACTGCCGATGGCGTTGGCCCACGGAACTTCCTCCCTGACGACCGACCGGCTGACCCGCCACACTCTGACCAACGCAGAGATTTTGCGCCGCTGGCTGGACGTCACCATTACAGTCGAAGGCGAGCTCGGCGAGCCGGGTACAATCACCGTCGAGGGCGCCGCCTTTACCGTCGAAGATGATGTGGACGCATCCTGAACCAGAAGCGGGCCTGACGGCGACCGCGCTACCCAAACGCAACTCCCATGTTTGAAGTGATCTTTCTCGGCACCTCCGCCTCAACACCATCCGCCTATCGCGGCCTCACCGCACACATGATTCTGCACCGGCAGTATCGCTTTCTGCTCGACTGTGGTGAGGGGACCCAGCGGCAGATCCTGCGCAGCGGGCTGGGCTTTAAGGGGCTCAATCGCATCTTGCTGACCCATAGCCACCTGGACCACATCCTCGGCCTGGGCGGTCTGCTGTCCACGCTGGCCCGCTGGGAGGCGATGGACGGCATCGAGATCTACGGTGGGCAGGCGACCCTCGACCGGGTCTCCGACCTCATCTTTCGTGTCGTCTGGCGCGGGCGGCGCCCGCCGGTAGACATCGACCTGATCCCCCTCGAGCCGGGGATGGTGATCGTGGAGGACGATAAGTTCTCCCTGAGCGCCTTTTCCGTCGCCCACCGCGGGCCGGGCTGTTTCGGCTTTCTTTTCGAGGAGAATGCACGTCGCCCCTTCCTGGCGGAGAAGGCAGATGCCATGGGCGTGCCCTTTGGCCCGGAGCGGGGCCGCCTGGTACGCGGGGAGGCGGTGACCCTCGCCGACGGCCGTGTAATTCGGCCGGACGAGGTGCTCGGGGAGGAAATCGCAGGGACGAAGTATGTGCACATCGGCGACGTGGGGCGTACTGAGGGGCTGGAGCCGATAATTCAGGATGCCAGCGCGCTGACCATCGAGGCAACCTATCTGGAGGAAGAGGCGAAAATGGCTGCCTCCTTCGGCCACATGACCGCCGCCCAGGCCGCACGCCTGGCGCGCGACGCGGGAGTAGAGGCGCTGCTGCTGACGCACATCTCGCGCCGCTACTACGGCGGCGAGATTCAGGATGAGGCGCGCGCCATCTTCCCCAACACGTGGGTCGCCCGCGACCTCGATCATTTCCAGATCACGCGCGAGGGTGTGACGCGGCTGGACAACCGGCGTGAGCGCGGCTAAAGAGCGAGAACCTGGAGAGCAATCATGACCAACCGTAGCGCAAGCGTGATCATCTGTGGCGCCGGCATTGCCGGGGTCAGCGCCGCATATCATCTCGCCGCCCACCACGGGGTTCGCGATATCCTGCTCGTCGACGAGCGACCGCCGCTGAGCCTGACCAGCGACAAGTCGACGGAGGCCTACCGCAACTGGTGGCCTGGACCGGGCGACAGCATGGTCCGCTTCATGAACCGGAGCATCGACCTGCTGGAGGCGCTGGCGGAAGAGACGGACAACCGCTTTCTGATGAATCGCCGCGGCTACGTCTTTCTTACCGCTGACCCGGCGCGGGCGCGTACCTATTACGAACACGGGCATAAGATCTCTGCACTCGGCGCCGGCCCACTGCGCCTCCACGGGGACAACGACCCGCCCGGCGCCGACGACTCTACTTATCAGCCATCTCCCGGCGAGGGCTACAAGGGGCAGCCGAGTGGAGCCGATCTCATCCTGGACGCCGATCTCATCCAGCGCCACTTCCCCTTCATCGCCGACGACGCCGTTGCCCTGCTGCATACCCGCCGCTGTGGCTGGCTCAGCGCCCAGCAGCTGGGGATGCACCTTCTCCAGCAGGCGCGCGACCATGGGGTGCAGGTCGTCTCCGGGCGCGTGCGCGCCGTAGACACCACCGGCGGGCGCGTTCGCTCCGTGCAGATCGAGGGCGAGGAGGTGGAGACCGAGAACTTCGTCATCGCCAGCGGTCCTCTGCTGGCGCAGACGGGGGCGATGGTGGGGGTCGAGCTACCGGTCTCTAACGAGCTCCACGGTAAAATCTCCTTCGCCGATCCACTGGGAGTGGTGCCTCGGGATGCACCACTGATGATCTGGAACGATCCACTGCGGCTGGTCTGGAGCGACGCAGAACGAGAAGAACTGGCAGCCGATGCGGAGACGGCATGGCTGGTGGAGCGCTTCCCCGCCGGCGTCCACTTCCGCCCCGAAGGGGGGGAGGAGAGCGACATTTTGCTCGGGCTGTGGACGTACGATGTCGAGACGGTCGAGCCCGACTGGCCGCCGCGCTTCGATCCCCACTACGCCGAGATCGTCCTGCGTGGGCTGGCGCGGATGGTCCCTGGCCTCGCCGCCTACATCGAGCGCCCGCGCAACCTGTACGTCGACGGCGGCTACTACTGTAAGACGAGAGAAAACCGCCCCCTCATCAGCCCGCTGCCCATGGATGGCGCCTTCGTGATCGGCGCCCTCTCCGGCTACGGCATCATGGCTTCCCAGGCCGCCGGCGAGCTACTCGCCGCCCACCTTACCGGCAGCACGCTGCCCGACTACGCCCCCGCCTTTCACCTGGGCCGCTACCAGGATCCGCGCTACCTGGCGCTGCTCGCCGGCTGGGATAGCAGCGCCGGGCAGCTCTAAGCTTCTCTAGCTCCTGCGTGGCCCGTGCTGGCCTAGAGATCTTTCAGGCGCGCCCGCCGCCAGCTGTACTCGACCGCCTCCCGGTAGTCATCCCAGGGCTTGCCGTACTCCTTCTGCCAGAGCTGCCGCGCCTCCGGCTCCACGTCCACCCAGTCGTGGCCCATGAAGCGGTCCTCGCCGGCGAGGAAGTAGCCAAAGCGGTAGGCCGGTGTGTAATTGGCGTACGGCATGGCGGTCGCTTCGTAGTGAGTCGCCCAGTGCTCTTGAAAGGCGTTGTCATAGGTGTCAAAGTCGAGATCTTCATAGGGACCGGGTTCATAGCCGGACCACCCCTCGGCCCGCCAGGCGGCGGCCCGCTCCTCCAGGTCGATCAGGCCGTGGCTCTGCATGATCTCGGCAACGACGTCCACATGCTCTTCCGGGGCCTGCACCGCCACCATAATGCCGCCGCGGCGCACGCCCTCCAGGTAGAACTCCGCCTCTTCCTCGGAAACGCCCCACTCGATGAGGGCGGCAATCAGGCCGCCGCTGGCGGCGCCGATGCCGGCGCCGATGACGCCGGAAATGAGCGGTCCCGCCGCCACAATGGGACCCAGCCCGGGCACGACGAAGGCGCTGAGGCCCAGGAGGACGCCGGCCAACCCGCCGAGAACACCACCGGCGACGGCGCCGTCAACGGCCGCGTCGGCCTCATCGTACACTTCATGCTCTGTGAGCTGGCCCGCCATGCGGCTTTCTGGATCGCCGGCGATGATGTTGATGTAGTTCGCGCGGATGCCAGCGTCTGTCAACGCCTTGACCACCAGCCGGGCATCGTCCAGATCGTCGTAAAGACCAATAACCGTTTTCATCGTTGCACCTCCTCCGAGGCCTCTGAGGAGGCCTCCTCTGCAGCCTTCAGATTGCCTGCTTACTCATGGTGCCACTTTAGCAATCGCGGCATACGGCGCCCATAGATAACGATACAGAGCAAGGGCACAAAGACGGATACAAGTCACCGGCGAACGGCGTCAGCGATGGCCGTTCTCTTTCAGCTCCTGGAGGATCCCCTGTATGTGATCGAGCATACGCTGCCCGCGAACGCCGCCGTAGAGCAGGCGAGCGGCGACCTCTGTGTCGACGCCGTCCATCTCGCCCACCTTACGCCCAACCTTCTGCAGCAGACCGCGATCGCAGCGGTAGAGCAGCCGGGCAGGGCTCGTGACCTCGTCCGCCAGCGTCACCTCCCGATCCCACAGACGGGCTTCGGGCGGATATTTGCTGTCATCCTGGTCAAAGTTGAAGCAGTAGGTGCGGAAGAGCTGGTGGATCGTCTCGTGTACGTACTGCCACTTCACCTCGGGCGCCGCCTCTTCAAAGTGAGCGTGCAGCTCCTCTTTGAGCGCCGTCAACGAGCTAGCGGGATTCTGCTGGTAAATATCATAAAATTTGAGGATGATCGACGGTCGGTGCTCCGTGGGCGTCATCCGTATCTTCTGCTGTGCCAGGTACTTGAGATAGCGATCCAGAAGGGCCTCCGGCGCCTTATCGGCTACCCGCCCGCCATTCTCTTCTTCAGGCAATAGTCGCGCCTCCAGATGGCCCCCTTCCGCCGCCGTACGTAGCTGGACGATATCATTCTGGGCTGCCATAAACGCTTTAAAGCTGTCGAAGCCGTAATTGGCTTCGTTGAAGGCCGGGTTGAAGCGCAGCATCGCATCCTTGACCTGGCCGCCGTTCACCCATTCATCCTCCCGGCTCTGCAGCGACCGCCGTAAGAGCTGGCGCGCCTCACTGACGTCGAAAGAGGGTTGAGGGCCTTTGCCCCGGCCGTCGCCGCTCCCCTGCTTCTGGGGCATGCTGGCCAGAATATCGTAAAAGAGGAACTGGTCGCAGGCGTTGATCAGATATTCCGCGCTCGCACCGCTGACGCCCAGGCCGACCACGACCTTGCCATAACCGCGCAGGCGGTGGACCAGCTCGGTAAAATCGCCATCGCCAGAGACGAGCAGCACGTGGCTGATGTTGGCGTGATCGCCCATCAACATCTCCAGCGCGTCGATGACGATACGGATATCGGCGGCGTTTTTGCCGCGCTTGGAGGGAATGTGCACCAACTCAATCCCCAGGCCGAGCAGCTCGCGCTGGCCGGATCGGAATGAGGACAGGGACCAATCACCGTAGGCGCGGCGTAGCACGACGCGCCCCAGCTCCAGAGCCGATTCCAGAACGCGGGACCAGTCAACTTCGGTATCGCTGCCCAGCTTCTCGCGGCAGCTCAACTCGATATTTTCGTAGTCGATAAAAACCGCTACTTGATTTTCGCCGTTACTAATCATAGAGTTTCTCGTGTGCATCCTGTATAATAGACGGGCTCCGCTCCGCGTCAGGCCAAGTATAGAGCAAAGGGCCAGTTGGCTCAATTGACATCCTGTTAGAAATCCGTCCCACTGGAGGCGAAAGTGCATGAAAGAGCTATCGAAGATGCTTGCCGGCATTCCCCCATCGGCCACGCTGGCGATCAGCGATAAAGCCGCCGCTCTGCGCAGAGACGGCGTCGACGTGATCGCCCTTGCCGGCGGCGATCCTGACTTCGACACACCGCCACACATCGTCCGCGCCGTCGTCGACGCTATCGAAAGCGGGCGCACCCACTATCCCTCGCCCACGCGCGGGCTGACAGGCACGATGGAGGCGATTGCCGCCAAAATGGCCCGCGACAGCAACCTGCAGGTCGACCCGGCGACAGACATT
>JAWVYW010000085.1:0-15548 GCA_033722535.1 Promineifilaceae bacterium (SeqCode) | reverse complement strand
TATTCATTGGTCGCCTGCGCGGGCGGCGTCCCGGGGTTCCCGCCGACATGCTGCTGTTAGAAGCGGCGGCGATGGAAGAAATGAGCCCCGAAGCCTTTGCCTACGTGGCGGGCGGCGCGGCCACGGAGAGCACGATGGCCGCCAACCGCGCCTCGTTCGAGCGCTGGCGCATCGTGCCCCGCGTGCTGCGCGATGTCTCCCAGCGCGACATGAGCGTCGAACTGTTCGGCGAGCGCTTGCCGACGCCGCTGCTGCTGGCCCCCATCGGCGTGCTCGAGATGGCCCACCCCGAAGCGGACCTGGCGGTGGCCCGCGCCGCCGCAGCAGAGCGTGTGCCCTTCATCTTCTCCAGCCAGGCCTCGGTGTCGATGGAAGCGACGGCGGCCGCCATGGCTGACGCCCCGCGCTGGTTTCAGCTCTACTGGAGCACCAACGACGACCTCGTCGCCAGCTTCGTGCGCCGCGCGGAGGAGAGCGGCTGCAGCGCCATCGTCCTCACGCTCGACACGACGATGCTCGGCTGGCGCCCGCGGGACCTCGACCTCGCCTACCTGCCCTTCCTGCGCGGATTGGGGATCGCCCAGTACACGAGTGACCCAATCTTTCAGGAGCAGCTGGATGCTTTTCTGGCGGAACCGCCGCCAGAGGAAGATGCCGGCGGCGTGAGCCTCGACGCCATCTCCGCCCTCATCAGCATGGCCCGGCGTTATCCCGGCGGGCTCGTGGAGGGGCTACGCACCGGCCGGGCGCGCGCCGCTGTGCAGCAGTTCATCGCCACCTACTCTCGCCCGTCTCTCACCTGGGATGACCTCGCCTTCCTGCGCGACCTCACAGAGCTGCCGATTCTGCTCAAGGGCATTCTGCACCCTGACGACGCCAAGCGGGCCCTCGACGCCGGCATGGACGGCATCATCGTCTCCAACCACGGCGGCCGCCAGGTGGATGGCGCCATCGGCGCCGCCCACGCCCTGCCTGATATCGCCGACGCGGTAGCGGGGCGCCTTCCGGTCCTCTTCGACAGCGGCATCCGCGGGGGCGCCGACATCTTTAAGGCTTTGGCCCTGGGCGCAGACGCCGTCTGTCTCGGCCGGCCCTACGTCTATGGACTGGCCCTGGCCGGCGAGCAGGGGGTGCGCGAGGTGATTCAGAACGTGCTCGCCGACTTCGACCTCACGATGGGACTCGGCGGCTGCACGTCCGTCGCCGAGATCGGGCGCGAGAACCTAGTGCGTCTGGGTGAAGGGGAGTAGGGCGCGCGCTGGGGGGCAGGTCGCGCTGCCCGTGGTGCCGCAGCGCCGGTGGAATAGCGTTTGCGATCGGGCGAAGCAGAGCGCAGCGGGTGACGTGCGCCGGGCAGTGCGAGGAAGGACAGTGTTGGAACCAAGGAGTTGACGATGAAATTGCTGGCGGATCTGCACCACCTGACCTTTGTCACAGCGGACATGGACCGGCTGATCGATTTTTATGAGCGCATTTTCGACGCGCGCGTGACGGTCGATCTCGAGGAAGAGGGCCTGCGCCACACATTTATCGAGGTGGGACCGCATACGGTCCTGCATCCCTTCCAGATTCCCGGTGTGGAGCCGCCCCCGCCCCAGCCGATGTTCCAGCGCGGCCGTCTCGACCACTTTGCACTGAATGCGGCGAGCGAGGAGGCCTTTCGCGAGCTGCACCGGCGCGCCGTTTCGGAGGGGATCAGCGACGGCATCGTCACCGACATGGGCCCCATTCTCATCTTCACCTTTACGGATCCGGACGGGGCGGAACACGAGGTGGTCTGGCGGAAGCCCGGCGTGCCCGACGCCGCGGGGCTCAAGCGCTCAGACTAGACGGCGGTGGATTTGTCCGCTTCCGACGGCTAGCATGTCGCCGACGCTTTCCCAGGGCCGTGCGGCGCGCCCCGTCCGTTGTGGGCGGCACGGTCGTTGAGCGCGCCCCAACCCCCGCTCCAGCCGGCCGCGGCAATCCTCGGGCGGACTCTCGGCGCCGACGTACGGCTCTCCGGCGCGCGCCTGCTGAAAGGGGAGACGCGCAGCCTCGTCTGGCGCTGCCGGGTTGAGGGCGGCGCCAGCGTCGCATCGGTGATTATCCGCCAGCTCCGCGATGACGCCGCTACTGCCTACACCGATTGGGCGAGCCTCGCCTTCCTTACTCACAGAGCGCGCGCCACCGGCGTCGCCCCCCGCTTTTACGGCGGCGACAGCGAGGTGGGGGTGTTCGTTATGGAGGACCTGGGGGAGGGGACAAACCTGGAGGCGCTGCTGGACGCGGGCGACGCCGCCACCGTCGAGGTGGCCTTGCTGCATCTGGCCCGCCAGATGGCGCGCCTGCACGCGGCGACCGCCGGTGGGGAAGCGGCGGCGACCTTCGGCGCCCTGCGCCGCGCCCTTCCCGCCGCCGAGGGCGCGGGAAGGAAAGCGGAAGCGGCGCGCTGGCTCGCCGCCGGCGACCGGCTGCAGGCGTGGCTCGACGCACTAGCGCTGGCCCCGCCCGCCGGGCTGGCAGCCTGTCGTGAGGCGCTGGCTGCCACTTTTGCCGCACCCGGCGCCTTCCTGGCCTTCACTCATGGCGATCCGGCGCCGAGCAACAACCACTTTCGGATCGGGCCGGACGGGCGGCCGGAGGCGGCGGCGATCCTCGACTTCGAATACGGCGCCTTTCGCCACGCGCTCTACGACATCACCGCCTGGACCACCCTCTGTCCGCTGCCGTTGCCGCTGGTGGGCGCGATGCGCGAGGCGTTCCGGCGCGAACTGCTTCAGAGCACCGTAGAGAAGAAGCTGGCGGAGGCTGCCGCCGACGAGGCGACCTTTGCCGTCGCCTGGGCGAACCTCGTCGCCTTCCGTGCGCTGGCCATCGTTACGTGGATCCCGCCCGCCGTCCTCGAAGAGAACCGTCCGTGGGCCCCCGGCTGGAGCAGCCGCGAGGCCCTGCTCGGCGCGCTCCTGCGCCTGCAGCGAGAAGCCGGCGCTTTCGCCCACCTGGCTCCCGCCGTGGCCTACGCGCGCACCGTCTCCACCGCCCTCCGCCGCCGCTGGCCGGCATACGACCAGGACGACCTACACCCGCCGTGGCCCGCGCTGCGTTGAGGCAGTCCTGTGATCTGCTGCTGCGCCTCCGGCGAATCGCTGCGCTTAGCGCTCCGAGGGCAGCTCCACAACTGGCCCCAGGCGTTGCTCCGTGTCGCCATTGCCCGCGCCAGCTGTGGCGAGCACCGGCTCCTGACTGAGGTCCTCATAGACCAGCAGCGCCACGGTGCAGGCGGCGCAGTCCTGCTCCAGCTCCCAATAGTAGAAGTCCAGAATTGGCGTCGCGACAGGCCAGGCGGTGGTCGGCAGGGACCACGACTGCGGAATACTGTCAACCTGAGCCACCGTGTGGCCCGCCGGGTCGACCACGCGCACCGACACCTTGTAAGAGCGCTCGATCTGTTCCTCGGCCTGCCAGTATAGATAGAGGGCGCTGGCTTCGTCCGTCTGCGCCAGCCGGTAGCCGGCAAGCTGCATGCCGTTGTCGAAGCTAAGGGAAAGCGGCGCCACCGCCGGCCCAGGGCAGGGGCGGAGGCAGAAGATGTCTCGCCGCTCCGAAAGGGAGAGCGGCGCCAGGTGGGAGCGCGCCTGGCGGAACGCTTCGCGCAGGTGACCGTACTCGCCAAAGCCGTTATGGTAGTCAAGCACGAGGTAGCGCCAGCCGGCGGCGGCGGGATGTTCCAGCAGCGCCTCCACGCTCTCCGGCGCCGGATCGACGTAGATCGTCTGCTGGTAGCGGCTGCGCATTACGTTGTCGGCGGCGTGCAGATAGGGATCGTTTGTGCCCACCTCTGCCGCCTCCTCCATCCCCGCCAGCCGCAGCAGCCGGTTCACTTCCTGGGGGTGGGACAGTGGCGTGGCGGAGAGCCAGGCGTAGGCGCTGCGGCCCTGGAGCGCGACGGCGGAGAGGATGAGCAGCCCCGCCAGAAGCGCTGCACTGAGCCGCTTATTCCACGGCAGGGACTGGTGCAGCCGCCACGCCACCCAGGCGGTGAGTACCGCCGCCAGCGCCAGCGGGACGAGGAGGAAGCGCGGCGCCAGCCAGGCCAGCGCCGTCGCCGCCAGCGGCAGCAGCAGGGAGAGCAGCAGGAGCAAGCGGCGGGACGGCAGCAGCGCCCGCGAGAGGGCCAGCGCCGGCAGGGCGATGATCCAGGTCACATGTAACGGGAGCGGCCACAGGCGCAGCGAAACGAAAGGCCGGCGCAGCTCATCCCACCAGTGACGGAAAAAGCGTTCCGGATCGATGGCGATGACCTCCGCCAGGCGAATGTCGTCAGGGGCCTTCCCCCAATTGTTGACCCAGTCCCCTGCGCCATAGATGCCGAACCAGACGTTCTTCGCCTGCTCGTTGTAGAACGGGTTGCCGTACGCCTGCCACGCCGGCACCAGCTGAGCTCCCGCCACCACCATGAACGGAGCGAAAACCAGCAGCCCGGCCCGTAGTAAGGGGCGCGGCGAGCGTGGGCCGCCTGCGGGAGCGGGCCGGTAGCGCACCAGCAGGTAAAGGAGCGAAACGGGGAGGAGGATCAGCGCCGTGTAGCGGGTGAGGTAGGCCAGCCCAAGGAGCGTGCCGTGGAGGAGGAGCAGCGGCGGAGAAAAGAGACGCGGCCTCTCAGGCGCTGTGCTGGCCCAGAGGGTTGCCAGCGCCGCAAGCTGCAGGCCGGCGGCGAGCATGTCGTTCCCTTCGTAGGTCGCAAAGGTGAGGAAGTGGACGTTGAACAGGAGCAGAAGCGCGCCCGCCGCCGCAAATGCCAGCCGGCGCGTCAGCTGATAGGTGAGGGAAAAGGTGGCCCCGAGGAGGAGAAGCCCGCCCGCCCAGCTAAGAAGGTGGCCAAAGCGGAGCGCATCCACCCCCGCCTGCGTGGCAACACGGAGCAGCAGCGGGTAGCCCAACGGGTAGACGCCATCCACCAGCGACTGCGGGTCGCCCCACGCCAGCCGGTAGCCGACAGAGATGTGATACCAGAAGTCGATGTTGGCGATCGCGTCTCGCCGGTAGAGGTACACGAGGGCCAGCAGCGTATAGGCGCCGAGAAGCAGCCCCAGTGCGACCAGTGCCTTCCGTGGTTTCCGTTCTCGCCCCTCCACCTCTACCTCTATCCTCTGTCTCTAGCTCACTCTGCCAGCGCCGCGACACACTCCGGCCCTTCATTGGCCGGCCGATTGACGTAGGTGCTGATCGGATGGGCGTCGAGGAGCGTCTCCGGCGCCGGCCGCAGCAGGTGCTGCAGGTCGTCCCTATAGCGCCCGTTGCCGGCGAGCCACGTGCTGTAATCCTCCGGCTGGACGATGACCGGCATCCGGTGGTGCAGCTCGCGCACCCGCTCGTTGGCGCCGGTGGTAATGATGGTGCAGGATTCGATCTCTGAACCGTCTGCCCCCTGCCAGTGCTCCCACAGTCCCGCCAGGGCCAGCACGCGCCCTTCGCGGTGGTAGATGTAGAACGGTTGCTTATGCCCGTTCTCCTTGCGCCACTCGTAGAAGCCGCTCGCCGGAATCAGGCAGCGCCGGTAACGGAAAGCGGCGCGAAACGAAGGCTTCTCGGCCACCGTCTCGCCGCGGGCGTTGATCATCCGCGCCCCGAACGACGGATCCTTCGCCCAGTGGGGGATCAGGCCCCAGTGGAAGAAGTCAAGCTCGCGCGCCTCCGTGTGAGGGTTGACGCGCACGGCAGCCACAGGCTGCGTCGGGGCGATGTTGTAGCGGGGTGCCAGGGTGGGCTCATGGGGCAGCTCAAACTCTTCGGCCAGCTCGTGGCCGGTGGCAGTGAGGGTGAAACGTCCGCACATCGTGAGGCTCTCTCCAGGTGGGGCAGGCGGAGGTTCCCGCCTCCACTGTTCGTTCGGCAGTAGATGGACCGATTTTACCAGAATCGGGCGGAAAATCATGCCCCTGTTGGGAAGTGGGAGGCCGTGTTCGTGAAGGGAGAAGCCGTAGGTCGTCATGTACAGAAACGGTTGCCCACCCTTTCGCGCCCTTAGTACACCGTGTATAATCGGCGCCGATGACACAGCCTGACCCTGCGCCGCCGGCCGACCTTGCTCCCTACGCCGGTCTCTACGTGATGTCCTTTCTGGCCCTTGACGTCGCCGCGGGCGATGGCGTGCTGCTGGCGAAGATGCCCGGGGTGCCGGATGGTTACGAGATGCACCTCTCCCCTGCCGGGGAGCATGCTTTCCGCGCCGGGAGCGGGCCGTTGCGCGGCGCCACCGTCACCTTCACCCTTCCCGAAGGGGACAGGGCGGCGACGGCGTTGCAGATCGGGCCCTACACGCTGGGGCGCGCCGCCGCGCTGCCTGACGATGCCCTGCGGCTTGTGCCCCCGCCGCCGCCGGGCACCGGCGCGGATGACGAGGCGCGTAGCGCCGCCTTCGACGCGCTCATGGCGCAGATCGCCGCCGGTGGGGCGGAGATTCCGTATACGCTTGACTACCCGCTCCACGAGTTCCTCCAATACGTCACGGCGAGCGACCGCTACCTCTTCCACGGCTCCAACAACACGGCGATCGACGAATTTGTACCGGTTCGGCGCTCCGTAGAGATGGGTGACCCTACCGGTCGGGGCAACCAGGCCGGCGTCTACGCCACCGACGACGCCCTCTGGGCGCTTTTTTACGCCGTGGTAGACCGCGAGCGGCTGCGAGGCGGGATGCGCAACATGGCCGTCGTCTTTCATGATGGAGCGGGGAATCCGCTCCATCTGTACGCCTTTTCCTTGCACCACGAATCGCTCGCCGCCGCGCCGTGGACAGAAGGCGCTCTGTACATTCTCCCGCGCGACCCGTTCGGGCAGCAGTCGGTGGCGCCCGGCGCACTCACGGCGGAGTGGGTGAGTCTGGAGCCTGTGCGTCCGCTGGCGCGCCTGCGGGTGGCGCCGCAACAGTTCCCTTTCCTTGAGCACGTGCAGGCGCACGACGACAGCGCCCTTCTGCGCGTCGGCGACCTGCGCCGGCAGTGGCTTGCCTCTGTCCAACATGCCGTTAGCGCCCCCGACCGGCTGACGCTGACGCTGGACTGGGACGAAGAGACGGCGGCGGCGGTGGCGGCCTACGTAGAGCTGCAGCGTGGCTACATGCCGGCCGCCCGCTACGACCTGCGCCCCGAAGGCGAGGAAGCGCAGCTGATTATCAGCGGGCCGCCGGCCTACCTACACGTCCTTGCCTCGAGCACAGGCGTGAAAGAAGAGAGAGACAACCATGCCTGAAGCAGTGATTTTAGAAGCGGTCCGCTCCCCCTTTGGCCGCCGCGGCGGCGCCTACCGCGACACGCGCCCCGATAGTCTCCTCGCCGGCATGCTCGAAGCGTTGATGGCGCGCACAGATCTCGATAAGGCGGAGGTCGAAGATGTCGTCACCGGCTGTGTGACCCAGGCCGGGGAGCAGGCGGCCAACATCGGGCGCCTGGCGACGCTCCTCGCCGGCTTTCCCCACCGCGTGCCCGCCGTCACCCTCGACCGCATGTGCGGCTCCAGCCAGCAGGCCGTCCACTTCGCCGCCCAGGCCGTCGCCGCCGGCGATATGGAGTATGCCATCGGCGCCGGCGTCGAAAATATGACCCGCGTGCCGATGTTCAGCAGCATCGGCGGCGGCTTCGAAAAGCTCAATCCCGCGCTGCACGAGCGGGTGGAGCTGGTGCACCAGGGGGAGAGCGCCGAGCGCATCGCCGAGAAGTGGGGGCTGACGCGGCGCGAGCTGGACGACTACAGCGCCGAGAGCCATCGCCGCGCCCAGGCAGCCGCCGAGGCAGGCCTGCACGCCGAAATTGTGCCCACGCCCGGCCTGGACCCGGAGGGGGAGCCAATCACGCTCACCCGCGACGAGGGCATCCGCCCCGTCATCGACCGCGAGAAGATGGCTGAGCTACCCACCGTTTTCCGGCCCAACGGAGATGGCGCTGAACGGCCCACGGGTGTGGTGACCGCCGGCAACGCCAGCCAGATCTCCGACGGCGCCAGCGCCGTCCTCGTCGCCAACCGCATGCGCGCCGAGGCCGCCGGCCTCCGCCCCCGCGCCCGTTTCCTGGCCCGCGTCGTCGTCGGCGACGACCCCACCATGCAGCTCACCGGCGTCATCCCCGCCACCCGCCTCGCCCTCCAGCGCGCCGGCCTGACCCTGGACGACGTCGATTGGATCGAGATCAACGAAGCATTCGCCAGCGTCGTCCTCGCCTGGGCCCGCACCCTCGAAGCAGATCTCGAAAAGGTCAACCCCTGGGGCGGCGCCATCGCCCACGGCCATCCCCTCGGCGCCACCGGCGCCGGCCTGATGGCCAAAATGCTCGCCGGCCTCGCGGCGACCGGGGGCACGGTGGGGCTGCAGACGATCTGCATCGGGCACGGGATGGCGACGGCGACGGTGGTGGAGCGGGTCTAGTTCCCCTGGCGACCCACCCCAACTTGTGCTGCGGGCAGGATTGAAGGCAATGGTCGGGTAATCCCCCATTATCGGTCGGCTCCTACGAGGGTATTCTTCTTTGCGTGCAGAAAGGGTTCTACGGCAGAGGAGAAACTCGTTTATGGATCACCGCAGCAACAGCGGCCACCTTCAGGAGATCGACCTCCGCAAACTGGCCGAATTACAGGAGGCGGAGCGCTGTTGTCTTTCCGTCTACGTCAGCAGCCAGGAACATCTGAACCAGCTTGAGCAGCGCGCGGAGCACGTTCGGGACCTGCTGAGCGACTCGCCGGACGAACTGACCTACTTCGAGCGCAACCTCGCGCTGGTTCGTCGTTGGCTAGATGAGAGCGGCTTCGCCGATGGCTTCTCCGGCGCTGGACTAGCGGTCTTTGCCTGTGAGATGCTGGACTATATCGACGGTGTGCATCTCGCCGTGGCGCCGGAAACGGGCGCCCGACAGGACATAATGCGGGTGGGCGGCTCCTTCTACCTGCGCCCGCTGGCGGAGCTGCAGGACGAATTTGAGGATTTTCTCGTCGTCGCCGCCGACAACCGCTCGACACGCATCATCCAGGTCGCTTCGGCCAACGTCGAGACCGCCGACCATGTGCGCGGCGACGTCGCTAACCAGGTGAAAAAAGGTGGCTGGTCGCAGAAGCGCTACCAGCGGCGGCGCGAGAAGGAGCTGCATCACTACGCCCAGGAGATCAACGACCACCTGCGCGACCTGGTGGAAGCGCACGGCATTGAGCGCATCGTCCTCCTCGGCTCGCAGGAGACGCTGGTCGAGCTGGAGGAGGTGCTCGATGCGCAGCTGGCGGCGTACGTCGTCGGGCGGCAGGCGGCCGACCTGCAGCAGGGGCCAGACGCGCTGGTCGAGGAGGCCTACGAACTGTTCTTCGCGGAAGAGCGGGAAGAAGAGGAGGCGCTGTGGAGGCGTATTCAGGGCGAATATCTCAGCGACGGCCTCGCGACCACCGGCGCCACGCGCGTGCTCGACGCGCTCAAACTGGGCCGAGTAGAAGAGGTGCTGGTGACGCGAAACGCAGAGATACAGGGCACGCGCTGCCACGACTGTGAGAACGTCCACGGCACGCCGCAGACGTGCCAGATTTGCGGCTCCAAAGAGGTCTTCCAGCTCGACCTCGTCGACGAGATGGTTCGCCTCGCCGAGCTCTCCAGCGCGCACGTGGAGTTTAGCGACGAGATTGAGGGGTTGACGGGCGTGGGAGAGGTGGCGGCGCTGCTGCGCTACTGATAGCCGATGGCCCCACCCCTGCCAGCCGCGGGCGTGCGTTGTCTTGCCAGCGCCGGCGGAGGCGGCGATGGGCGCGCCAGCCATCGTGGTCGCCGGCGACGATGAAGCGGAAGCTACACCAGTCGGCGTCGCCGAGGGGCTATTCGCTCATCAGGATAGTCTTCTGATCGACGGTGACCGGCGCGGTTTGTCCGCCCTCGCTTAGCGAGATAGTCGTGGGCGCTCCGCCAAAAGACGGAGGGCGCGCCCTCCGTCTGCCCGATGTTTTCGCACCCCAGCAGTAGTATTCTTGCGCCATAACTTCAAAAAAGGACTGATCTTACAGTGCTACGAATTCTTCTGGTGGACGATCAGCCGCTGGTGCGGCGAGGCTGGCGCATGCGCCTGGCTCTGGAAAGCGATATGGAGGTGGTGGGCGAAGCGGGCAACGGTCAGGAGGCGCTGGCGCTGGCGGGGGCGCTGCTGCCGGACGTGGTGCTCATGGATGTGGAGATGCCGGTGATGGACGGTCTGACGGCTGCCCGTGCCCTGTATGATGCCAGGTTGGGCGTGGTGGTGATGGTCAGCATCCGGGACGATCAGGAGACCCGCACCCGCGCACAGGCAGCCGGCGTGCATACCTTTCTCGGAAAGCAGCAATCGGTGGAGCAGCTGCTGTGGGCGGTGCGAGAAGCGGCGCGAGAAGCGGCACGTTAAGCCGGGGGTGCGGGAAGCGTCTGCTCTGCTCCCCCCTCTCTGCTCGCTTCTACTTCTTCACCCCGCACGAGCCGTAGCGTCGCGATCTGGTAGGGGCGCAGGGTGAGTTGCACGCTGTTGCCTTCCACCGGCAGCGGACGTTCTGGCTCCTCGAGCAGGTTGGTCAGAAAGGCCGACTCCAGTGGGAAGGCGCAGCGTAACGTTACCGGCCCGCGATGGCGCAGCGCTTCGTAGAGGCGGACGATAATCCCGTTACCGTCCTCCGCCTGCTTGACCGTCTCGACAACCACGTTTGGCTGATCGACGGCGAGAAGTGAAAGCGGCGGATCGGCTGTGGTCGTCCCCTCTCCGTCCTTCGCGGCAAAGACGAACGCGGGATCGTTCAGAGCATAGGCCGCGCCAATCGTCTCTTCATCCACGCGCCCGCCGTGGGGCAGCAGCGCATAGCTGAAGCGATGCTCGCCCTGGTCCGCCTCCGGGTCGGGGTGGGTGGGGCTGCGGAGGAGCGTGATCCGCAGCACGTTGTCGTGGATGTCATGGCCATACTTGCAGTCGTTGAGCAGGCTGACGCCGTAGCCGCCCTCGCTCAGATCCACCCATTTCTGCGCCGCCGTCTCAAAGCGCGCCCAGTCCCAGCTGGTGTTACGGTGGGTGGGGCGCTCGACATTGCCCCACTGGATCTCATAGGTCGCCGTGGGCGAGAGGACGTCGATCGGGAAGGCCGCCTTGAGCAAGATGTGGCGCTCGCGCCAGTCGACGGTCGTGTCGAAGCGCAGGCAGGCGCTGTTATGGGAGAGCGATATCCGCTGCACGAAGGGGCTGTGCAGGATCGTTCCCCGCAGCTCCAGAGCGGCCCGCAGCGGCCCTTCCTCCACCACGCGTACACTCTCCACCTCGGCCGTCCAGTAGCGGTCGTCATAGAAGATGTCAATGTCCCAGGCGTCCCAGTTGAGAGGCCGGTCCTCAAAGATCTGCAGCTCATTGGCCAAGGCGCTCGGCGGCAGTACCTCGCGCTGGGCGCGCCGGTCATAGATACGCGTGATGTGCCCGGCGTCGTCCAGCTCGACCCGCAGCAAAGCGTTCTCCAGCAAGGTCGGCGACGCCTTTACAGTGAGGGCTCTAGCCCCGCCCGTAGGGCTGGAGGGCACACTGGCAGGGGGGGCTTTCTCTTTTTCTGGTGCTTCCAAACCTCGTACTTCCAGACCTGCTGCTTCCAGCAGCGGCGTCACGCTGTACGGCGGCAACTGCCCGGCGTCGAGTAGCAGGCCGCCCTCTACCGGCTGCGTGGCGATCACCGCTCCGTCCCCCCGTTGCAACGGCGGCGCATCGTGGCGGCTGGGCCAGAAGACGAGGTCACGACGCGGGAAGCCGCTCGGGTTGACCAGCAGGCGCTGCGCGCCCATCCGCCCCGCTATCACCTCCAGAGCGCCATCCCGGACCTCCTCCCCGGCAGCGGCGACCTCCTCATACTGCGCCAGCGACTCCTCGTAGACCTCACTGATGCTGCTGCCGGGAATGATGTCGTGGAACTGATTGAGGCAGACCAGCTCCCAGGCGCGGCGAAGGCGGTCGTGGGGGTAGACATACTCTGGGTCGAGCAGCGCGGCGAGAGCCGCCGAAAATTCGGCGTCGTGCAGCAGGAACTCGCTCTTGCGGTTGGCGCGCTTGTTGCGGCTCTGGCTGGTGTAGGTGCCACGGTGCATCTCCAGGTAGAGCTCGCCGTTCCACACCGGCAGGCGCTCTCCTGATTCAGCATCCAACTGGCGGAAGAAGTCGGCGACCCGCCCGGGCTGCACGCGCGGGATGCCGGGGAAGGCAGTCAGCTCCGACATATTCTCCAGCATCTCGCGCGTCGGGCCGCCGCCGCCGTCGCCGTAGCCGTAGCTCATTAGGAAGGTATCCTGCAGCTCCTTCTGTTGGAAATTTTCCCAGGTGCCGAGCGCGGCGCGCGGCCCGAGTACGGCATTATAGGTACCGTTGCTGGGAAAATCGCCGGGGTCGGGCGTCGTGCTGAAGTGGGTGAGTACCCGCGTTCCATCCAGCCCCTGCCACCAGAAGCTGTCGTAGGGGAGGCGGTTGTACTGGCTCCAGCCGATCTTAATCGTAAAGAAGTAGTCCAGGCCCGCCTGTTTGATGAGCTGCGGCAGGTTCCAGGCGTAGCCGAAGACGTCGGGCAGCCAGAGGACAGCAGAGACGGCGTCGCCGAAGTGATCGCGCAGAAAGCGCTGCCCGAGCAGGAACTGGCGCGCCAGAGACTCCGGCCCGCTGATGTTACAGTCGGCCTCAACCCACATGCCGCCGATCGGCTCCCAACGCCCCTCCGCCGCCCGTTCGCGAATAGCGTCAAAGAGGGCGGGATAGTCCTGGAGCACGTATTCGTAGAGCTGGGGCTGGCTCTGGGTGAAGCGATAGTCTGGGAACTGCTCCATCAGGCGCAGGACGTTGTGAAAGGTCCGCCCTGCCTTGCGCCGCGTCTGCCCCAGCGTCCATAGCCAGGCGAGGTCAATGTGGGCGTGTCCGGCGGCGACGATGGTCGCCGCGTGGGGCGGCCCGGCCCGCTCGATGCCCCTAGACAGCGCCTCGTGCGCGCCGGGCACGCTGTGATAGAAGCGCGCGCCCAGAGGTTCGCGCGTGTCCAGGCGGCGAAAAGCGACGTCGAGGGCATTCAGCAGCTCCCAACGCGCCGGATTGTCCTTGCCCAGATGTTGCACCGCTTCCAGCGCCACCCGGGCCTTCGCGACGAAGGCGCGCGTCGCCTCGTCGATCTGAACCAGCTGCGACTGGCCCATGTGGAGCTGCATCGCGTACGGTTGGCCGTTTTGATCCACCTTCCAGATCCCGGTAAAGCCGCGCAGGACCAGCAGATGCTCCTCGCCGTCGAGCCACCCCCGGTCGAGCAGTACCTCGTGGTGAAAGCGGTCGACGGCGGCGTAGGGCGCGCCGTCGACGTAGACGAGGGCCTCGGGGTGGATAAAGTCGGGCGCTTCGCCGATGGCAAAGCGTAAGGCTGTCGGTACCTCGGGATCCCACCCGTCCGGCAGCCGGAACTCCCCGCGCAGGGCGAAGTCGCTCTCGCGCTCGCCCCAGAATGTGCCCGGCGGCAGCAGCTCCCACTCCTCGTCGTCCACCTCAGGGCCGACCGGCGCCGGGGCATCGGGGCCATGGAGGCGGCGGTAGCGGAATGGAGGGAGGGGCGCGGTGCGCCTGTAGACCAGTGGCGTGATCAGGCGCAGCCGTGCGGCAATCTTTTCGGCAGTCCAGCGAGTTTCATGTGACACAGATCGATTCCTGTTGTGCGGTGGTGGACCTTTACCCCTTGGTGGCGCCGGAGGTGATCCCCTCGATAAAGAAGCGCTGCAAAAGCAGGAAGAGGACGGCGACCGGGAGGGCGGTCAGCGTCGAGGCGGCGAGGAGGCCGGCCCAGTCGATGTTGTACTGCCCCTTGAAGCTGGATAGTAGCACCGGCAGCGTCGCCTTGCCCGAGCTCTGCGTAAAGGTGACGGCAAAGAGCAGCTCGCTCCAGGTGGAGATGAAGATGTACATGGCGGTCGCCAGGATGCCGTTGATCGTGATCGGGAGGATGATGCGGAAGAGCACGCCCAGCCGCCCGGCGCCGTCGATCATGGCGGCGTCGGTCAGTTCGTCGGGGATGCTGTCGAAAAAGCCGATCAGCAGCCAGATGGCGACCGGCACCGCAAAGGCGAGGTTGGCAAGCACCAGGGCGCTCAGACGGTCGAAAAGCTGGAGCGTCTGGAAAAGGAGAAAGAGGGGCACCAGGATCGCCGCGTGCGGGAACATCTGCGTCAGGAAAAGTGAAAAAGAGAGCGGGCGGTTGCCAGGAAAGCGGAACTTCGAAAAGCTGTACGCCGCCAGCGTCGCAAAAAGGCTGGCAAGGGTGGCGGTAGCGCCGGCGACAAAGATGCTGTTGCCCATGGCGCGCAGAAAGTTGCTGCCCTCGGCGAACAGCCCAATGTAGCCCTCCAGGTAAAGCTCCTCCGGGAAAAGGCTGGGGGTGGGGCTGAAGACCTGACCCGGCGGTTTGAGTGAGCTGGAGAGCATCCAGAAGAAGGGGAAGACAGCGAACAGACCGACGGCGATCAGATAGAGGGCGACCAGCACCTGACTCAACGTCAGCCGCCGAAGAAAGCGTCTCATGGCGTTTCCTCTCCCTGAATGCGCAGCAGGCGGGCGTAGCCGATGACGAGAAAGCTCATGACGACGATCAGCAGGACCGACGCCGCCGAGGCGTGGCCCATGCGGTAGCTGGTGAAGGCAGTATCGTAGATGTAGAGTGGCACATTGCGCGTGGCGTCCAGCGGGCCGCCGCCGGTCATGCCGAAGATGAGGTCGAAGTAGTTGAAGGTCCAGATAAAGGTCAGTGTGGAGGTCACGAAGAGCGGAAAGCGGATCAGGGGGATAATGATGTACCAGATCAGGCGCAGACCGGTCGCGCCGTCCACGGCGGCGGAGTCGTAGATGTCCTTGTTGATGCTCTTTAACCCAGCAGAGAGCATCACCATCCAGAAGGGAAACCCTTTCCAGGCGTTGGCGACGATGACCGAGAGCATCGCCGTGTTGCCGCGCGACAGCCAGGCGATTCCGTCGTCGATCAGACCGAGCTGGATCAGGCTCCAGTTAATGACGCCCCAGTCCGGGCTGAGCATGAAGCGCCAGATGAAGGCGATGACGATGCCGGGCATGACCCAGGAGAGCAGCAGAAAGCCGCGCAGATAGTCGCCCGTGCGCCCCAGCCGGTCCAGCGCCAGCGCCAGGCTGAAGCCGATCAGGAACTGCAGCGAGACGGAGCCGACGGTCCAGACGATGGAGTTGACGATGACCTGCTTGAGCAGCGACGACGAGAGAATCGCGCGGTAGTTCTGGAGGCCGACGAAGGGGGCGTCTGTCGCCGTCAGCTGCACATTGTAGAAGCTCATGCGCACCGTCTCGAAGGTCGGATAGAGGACGACGGCGAGGAAGACGATCAGCGACGGCAGCAGCAGGCCGTAAGGCAGTAGATAGCGACGCCAGCGAGGCGGCTTTCTTTGCGGTTCAGACTCTTTGATCAGGTCGGCGGCGAGAGGTTTGTTGCCGATCATAGTAGCTCAGTCAGGCGACAGGGTGGCGGGAGGGGCGCGGCCCCGGCGGCGCTACACTCGCGGCCGTGAAAGT
>JAWVYW010000084.1:0-15752 GCA_033722535.1 Promineifilaceae bacterium (SeqCode) | reverse complement strand
TTTTTTTCCCCCCGCGGGGGGGGGGCGGGGGGGGGGGGGGGGGGGGGTGGGGGTGGGTCCCCCCCCGCTGGGCCGCCCCCCACCGCCGGCGCTCTTCTGCTCGTAGCGCCTCGCCTCTGGCGCCTCTACCAGCTAATGGGGTCATCGGGCGTACTGACAGGGTCAGAGAGCGGCTATAACAGCTTTCCCTTCGCCTACCTTGACGTCGGCTGGGAGCGTGCCTTTGTGGTGGCAGGGGGGCTTGCCCTGCTCGCGGCGGTCGTAGCCACCCTACATGGACGCCGCTGGGGGCTCTTTCCCCTCACCCTTGCCGTCTGGAGCGGCCTGGTTGGCATCCTGCTGTCAGGGCGTACGCCCGGGCTGCCCGCGACATGGCTGATCAATACTAACAGCGCTTATATCGTCTTCTTCGTTCCCCTCGCCCTGATGCTGGCGCTGTGGTGCAGCCAACTTGCCCGTTGGCTGCATCGCCGCCCACAGTCGCTACAGCTCGTCACTTACGCTGCAGTCGGCGCAGTCCTGACGGTACTGCTTCTAGCCGGGATACAGCAGCAAGTGACTATTCTTAATCCCGTCACCAGACTCGCTCGTCCGGCCGATCTGGAGGGACTGGTCTGGGCAGATGAGAATTTGCCCCCAGACGCAGTGGTGGCGATCAGTAGCTGGCAATGGCTCGGAGGTACCTGGGCGGGAAGTGACGGCGGGGCGTGGTTGTTGCCTCTCACGGCGCGGCGAACCACCACCCCTCCTGCCGATTATGTTTATAGTCTTCCGCTGTATGAGCAGGTTCAACAGTTTAACGAGGCAGCCGAGAAGGTGGAGGACTGGTCTGCGCCCATCGCCGTCGATTGGCTGCGGGCGCAGGATGTGAGCCATATCTTCGTCGGGGCCCGGGGCGGCTTCTTCGATCCGGCAGCGCTGTCTCGAAATCCCGCTCTCGAGCTCTTGTATGCCCGCAACGGCGTCTTTGTGTTCGCCCTGAAGAGCACGCCCTCGACCCCGTGAGCAGCGCGCTACGAGAGTTGCTTTATCATTGCGTAGGAGAGCCGGTCGACGGACGGGCAGCCAGCGCCCCCTTCAAATCACTGCTCCGTTGGGACCTGCACGAATACCTGCCCCAGATCTAGGGCCTCGCCAGGTCCAACGGTAAAGGTGAGCGCCTCACCATTCTCATCTT
This sequence comes from Promineifilaceae bacterium (SeqCode), assembly GCA_033722535.1. Classification (GTDB taxonomy): domain Bacteria; phylum Chloroflexota; class Anaerolineae; order Promineifilales; family Promineifilaceae; genus JAAYYY01. The sequence continues at coordinate 14,575 of JAWVYW010000084.1, read as the reverse complement.
CAACGATATATTGCGCGAAGCCCAGGTCTACAATAAGCCCATAAGTGCCGGGAGAAACATTTCTGAAGAGAAAAACGCCGGTATCAAACAGTTCGGCCCGAGGAGAGCTCTCGTTTTGACGCAGGTAGCGTGCGGTACCTGCCTCGCTCGTCAGCAACTCGGCAAGAATTAACGCCCGAGGCACCAACGGTAGATAGCCGTCATCGCCGACTTCACGGACGAGAACCCCACCAATGGTGGCCTGTTCACCCTCTGCCTGCAGCGGTTCGCGCTCAGGATCGGGCGGCGAAGGTAGCAGCCCCTCCGGTGTAGGCAGCCCTCCTGCGTCAGCGGGATATCCTTGGGGCTGGGTGATTTCTGGGGCCGGATACCCCTCTACCCCATCTTCCTCTTCTTCCGCTACCTCTTCCGCGTCGGGTACTGCCTGTGCGTCCGGCGTCACCGTCTGTACCGCGATTGTGGGGCCAGTCTCGTCGGGAGCCGGTTCCGGGCGGCACCCGATCAGGAGGAGCAGCACTAAAATTGAAACAACGATCTTCTTTATTTTCATGTTAGGCGAATTCTCACGTGGATCTATTCAAGAAAAAGAGGGGCCGCCAGCTCGTGGGCGACCCCTCTCAGTACTACCAGGGCGAATGGAAGTGCTTCAGTTAGTGGTTGGCGCCTTCGTAGTAGAGTAGCTGGTCGGCGCCAGGAACACCGCCAAGCTGGCTGACGATGCCGACGATCATCGCATCACCGCCGGAGGCAGTGCAGGTGGCGGCACCGTTGTAGCCGTCGGCAATCTCATTCAGCTGCACGTGCGTCAGAGCGGCACCCGGATCAACCAGCTGGTTGACGACCAGAGGGCTGTTGACGAAGGTGCAGGTAACCTCAGTTTGCTGCGTACCAACATTTGCAACGCTGAAACCGGTGAAGATGCCGAAGTAGCGGTCCATAATCTGAGGGAACGTAACCATGGAGGTTGCCTCGGTGGGAATGGCCGCGTTGTAGTCGGCGCCGTTGGGGGTACCGGTCGTGATCGTGTTGACGATGCCGACCAGCGGCTGGTTCGTACTGTTCGCCGTGACAGCGGCCGAACCGACGAAACCGTAGTTGGCCTGGTTGGCGCCGCTCATCGGACCGCAGTTTCCAGTACCGAACAGCTCGGTGTCCGCAAACTTGGTTGAACCACCCGCCGGAATGGCGAGCGTCTGGGTGCACTGCTGACCCGGGAACCCCTCGCTGGGGTAGAAGGTGAGTGTAACGTTTGTGGCCTGCGTACCGGTGTTCTGCATCTGGATACCAGTACGGGAATTGTACCACTGCTGGCTGACGAACGGAATGACCAGTTCGGGGGCGCCGTTAGTAGCGAAACCGTTGTAGGCGAGCAGGCTCTGGTCATTGTACTGCATGACGGTCGCGACAATTTCGTCGGTGTCATTGGTCGCTTGCACCGTCGCCGCGCCGAGGAAACCTGCCGTCACGCAGGCAGCGCTGGTCTGGCTCTGGTCGAAAGTATGCGCCGCTTTGGCGGGAATCGTGACCGGCCCTTCGGAGCAGGAACCGAGATTGCCCGTGTAGTTGACGGTAACCTCTACCGGCTGGTTGCCGGCATTCTGCACGTTAAACCAGGTAAAAATGCCGAAGTAGTTATTCATAACCTGCGGAATGAAAACCTGGTCGGAGGTCTGATTTAGCCCGGTATAGTCGGCACCACCAAAGTCGCCGACAGTGTCTCCTTCCGTACCAAGAACATTGGTGATGGCAGCCAGAGGCTGGTCGGAGGAGATAACGACGGAGCCGTCAAAGCCGGCGGGAACGTCGGCAGGAAGCGGATAATAAGTGTTGGCCTCATTGGCCGGAATCTGGTCATCGAGCGTATCGACGACGGTTCCATTTTTATCGACAAACTCAATTGCAATCTGAGCTTCCGTGTCGGCCAGATTCGCTACCTGAAAGCCGGTGGTGTAGCTATCAGGACCCTGAGCAGAAACGGATAGGGTGGCTGCCAGCGCCAACAGTAGCGTGAGCATTAAAGCCGTTTTGAATTTGGACATCTTTTCTCTCCTTTAACTAAAGCAACTGGACGTTATTCGCCCTCATCTAGAAACATTCTAAAGTAGCAGGTGACGGTACGTCAATAATGCGTATGGGTGATTACTCCGTTCTTCAGGAGTAAACGGGCGTTCCATACGTAGTACTAGCGGCTTTTCGGCTCAATCAGGACCCAGATCAGGCCAATGAGCACCAGAATCGAAAGTAAGGTCCACACACGCACGATCACGACGAAGGCGATGGCGAGAGCTGGCGGCAACAGTTGCGCTAAGATTAGCGCCATGAAGCCATCGCGAATGACCGGCGTACCTGGCAACCAGAAAAAGAGATTGCCGGTCACGACGGCGACCGCCCAGGCACTGATGATGGGGAAGAGGAGATCAAGGGAGGTCGGCGTCACGCTCTGCAACAACAGGTAAACGGCAACCCCGCCGATGGCGACAACGCCACACTCCATGATCAACCAGCGCAACAGATCCCAGTAGCGCAGCGGCACCGCCTGTACTCGCTTCTTGCCGGCACGACGGTTTAGCCAGTTAGCAATTCGATTGAAGAGCGGGGGCTGGATCAATGCCAGCGCCACCAGGACCATCGCCACGGCAATAGCGGGGCGCTGCCAGATCACGTGTACGGGCTGAACAAATGCCAGAAGTGCGTAGACCAGCAGGCCGGCGATTCCCATCAGGATGAATTCGATGACCGAAGCAGTGCCGACGTCAAAGGCAGAAATGCCGCGCCGTTCGTAGAGAGCGGAGCGGCTGACAACGGACCAGATACCGCCGGGCAGAACGACCCCCAGCATACTGTAGCTATAGATCCGCAAATCATCGCTGTAGGCGATCGGCCTGGTGAAGCGCAACAGGAGCTGGCGCCATACCAGTACTGCCAGTAGTAGTCCGACGCACTCCACGACGAAAGAGAGAGCGAGCAGGCCGGGCTGGAGTTCGAAAGAGTAGGTACGTAAGCGCTGCCAATCGCGGAAGAGAACGACGACAGCAGCGCCGAGAAAGGCCGTGAGCAGAAGAATGCCCAGCAACCGGCTCCCTTTGATTGCCCCATAAAAGCGCCGCCCTCGCTCTAGACCCGGGATCCGTTTACCGCTCGGCGCCTCTTCGCCGGTCATTACCCGCGCTTGCGTCCGGCGATAGAAAATAACTGTTGCTGATTAACGGCCCATAACGCTTGCATGGTCGCCCGGGTCAGCGACGAAGGGGCTCTCTCCGGCGCTTCCTCTGTGTCGGGGAAAACACGCAACAGGAGGCGGCGGAGCGCCGACTGCTGTACCGGCCGGAACTTCTTTGAAAAGCGAAGCCCTTTGCCCAACTGTGACCACTCGACTGGAGGCCAGGTGCCGAGATAACTGATCCCCGCCTCCTCAAACCAGCGCAGAGCGTCACCCACGCTATACCGGCTTTCACAGAGAAGCCCGAACTGATCGTAGAGCATGCCCTCCAGAGGGACGTTCTCTTCCTCTGCCCACTTACGCATTGGGCCACCAAACAACCTGCCTCCCAGCTCCGCCCGGCGATCGACGTCCTCCGGTTCCAGCATATCGACGACTGCCCGCCGCCAGCCGTGCAGAGCCCGCCCGTACTTGTGGTAAAGCACCAGGATGATGTAGCCGCCGGGCTTCAACACCCGCACCAACTCCGCGTACGCGCGTTGAGGATCGGGAATGGCGACAAGGACGCCACTGCAGTGGACGACGTCGATGCTGTTGTCGGCGATGCCTAGATCCAGCAGCGAGCCGACAGCCATCACAGGCTTTTGTTCGGCGCCATGCGCTGCGCGCGCAATATTGACGGAGGCTTCCGACAGGTCGACGGCAAATACGGTGTTCGAAGGATGAAGAATCCGTCGCCATGTCCATGTGACATCGCCCGTACCACAACCCGCGTCGAGAAAGCGTTTGTTACGCCACTCGCGGATCGGGAGATGAAGGAAATTTTCGTAGATGTACTGGTACCGCTCGTCGCTCTTGCTATCCGGAATCTTACGCCGATTCGGAAAGGGGTGCTCATTGTACATCTGCCGCGTTCGCACGGCCGCTTCCTGGATATCTTTTCTCTTCCTGAACAATCCCTTACTGCTCCTGTTGTCGACGTACAATGAAATCGCCAATGGCGAGTCTGTCCATGCCCGTCTTGAGATAAGTATCTATTGCCTGGCGGGGCGTATTTACAATCGGTTGCCCACGCACGTTAAAGCTCGTGTTGAGGACGGCTGGGATACCCGTCCGCTCCTGAAAATTCTTAATCAGTTGCCAGTAGCGCGGGTTGGTCGCGCGGCTCACCGTCTGCGGGCGTGCGCTGTTGTCCACATGGGTGGCACTGACAAGCTCTCGTTGATGCTCGGGCCGCACATCAAACGCCTGAATCATAAACGGCGAGGGGAGCGCAGGCGAGATGTACCGTCCGATTTCCTCCTCCAGAACGGAAGGGGCAAAGGGACGCCATGGCTCGCGGTTTTTCACCTTCATGTTGATCAGATCCTTCATATCGGGGTTTGAAGGATCGGCGAGAATGCTGCGATTGCCCAGCGCACGGGGGCCCACTTCGAAACGCCCCTGAAACCAGCCCACGATCTTGCCATCCGCGAGGAGGCCCGCCGCTTCCCGGCATACATCATCGCTGAGATGGTACTCAATATCCTGTGTCGCCTGTAGCGCCGCTTCGATTTCGGCGTTGCCGTACTCCGCGCCCCAGTAGGTGTGCTTCATCTCCCACCTGGGACGTTCGCCCGTTTTTTCGGTGTGTACGAGCAGGGCAGCTCCAAGGGCCGTCCCTGCATCGTGAGCAGCCGGCTGAATAAAGATGTTGTCCACAAACGGAAGCAGCGCCAACTTGCCGTTCATCGAACAGTTCAGCGCCGTTCCGCCAGCCAGACATAAATTGCGGAGCCCCGTTTGCTCGTACAACCATTGGGCCATCTGGATACCGGCTTGCTCGAGAGTATGCTGGAGTGTCGCCGCCAGCTGTTTATGTTCATCGGTGAGCGGTGCATCCTCGGAGCGCGGGACGAGCGAAGCGATAAACTCCTGGCGCCCGCGAGCGTTGATCTGGGGGATCCCGTCCCACTCGACAAAAGGCAACCCATCTGGATCGGGGTTGCCGTAGGCGGCTAGGCCCATCGTCTTGCCCTCGCCGCTGTGGCGGCGAAAGCCGAGAGCTTCCGTAATCAATTCGTAGGCCAGCCCCCAGCTGCCTTTGTTGGAGACGCGATGCAAAATCTCGATCTCGGTGCCGCGTCCGACGGCGAGGATACCAGACTCGCTTCCACCACTACCATCTAGCGAAAGAATAGTTGCTTCTTCGAAACCGGAAGCGAAGAACGCACTCGCTGCATGCGAGCGGTGGTGGTTCACGAAGATCACCTTTTCTTCGTCGACGCCATCCAGCGGCAGCAGACGTTCGTGTTTTCTGCCTTCGCGGAACCACTGCGCTGCCTGGTTGAGACCAGACAGGCCATGGCTGAGGCTGAGATTGCCCATTGCAGCGCGTGCGGCGCTGTCAAAGCCGATCGCCACATAGTCGACCTCTCTGAGCGTAACGCCCGCTGCCTGCAGACAAAAGTGCATTGCCTGCGCAGGGGGCGTACGCGGGGCGTGTTTGGTACGCGTAAAGCGCTCTTCCTCCGCCATCGCGACCAGTTGCCCATCCATAAGAATGCAGGCGGCGTTGTTCCAGGAAATCGGATGGGTAAGACCAAGCACAATCATAAGCTCATTCTCTGTCTCTTTACCTCAAGTAATCACTTCGGAGTGGCCAGCATCCCTGCACCCACCCGATCTTTGAGTACTCACGACAAGCCACAAGTATAGCGGAAACCTGCGCCACGAGACAGCCTGTCTAATTAATCGAAGGAACGGAGTCGCCGCTAAGCCGGGCGAAAACGGTCATCGTGGTTGTCTGATTCAGCCGCTCGGCGAGCAGGTAAAAGGGGAGGGAGAGAAGGCGCAGCGGCAGGTTATACGCTCTGCTGAGCCACGGGCGCCATTTCTCCTCAGGGACCCCACGCGCCTTTAATAAAAAGGCGATGCTGGTTAGAGTCACGCTCCAGCGGCCGCCGCGGCTGGCAAAGTCGATCTTTTCAAAACCAGCTCTCTCCAGGTAGCGCCGCAGCACCTCTGGCGAAAAGAGGTGTAGATGGCGGGGCCTTTCCCACCCGATCCAGCAACTGCCAAAGAGGCGGGCCTCGAAGCAGGTGGGGTTGGGGGTGCTGAGGACCAGCAAGCCGCCCGCTTTCAGCAATTCGGCGGCCTGAGCAAGCGTCTGCTTCGGGTCAAAGACGTGTTCCAACACGTCCCACATCGTAATCACGTCGAAGGACGCGGGAGGGTAAGACAACGCCTCCAGGGTGCCCGTTACAACCTCCAGATCAAATAGGTTGCGCGCATGCGCTGCCGCATACTCATTCAGTTCCACACCGGCAACCTGCCAGCCGCCATCCCGCATCGTCTTTAGAAAGAGGCCGGTGGCGCAGCCAACGTCCAGCAACCGGCCCGGCGCGGGAGCGCGGCGCTCCACCTGTTGACGTCTACGGCTGAGTTCATGGTGGCGCGAAAGCCGTTGCGTAACACTCTGTGGCTCATCGGTCACAAATCGATCGTAAGTTGCCGGATAATGTTCGCCGATTTCGGCTGGCGTGGGCCGCGGATTCTGGTAAATGAGATCACAGCGACGGCAACGCACGAGCGTGTAAAATAGCGGTCGGTTTAGTTGCAGATCGCGCCCGCTATTCACCAGATCGACGCTGTCGCCGCCACAATTGTTGCACGTCACAAACTCCAAGGCGTTCTCCTCGACGTCTGGGCGGACATGATACCAGCACCGGAACTGCCCAAAGTTTCATTGTAAAACGTCTCCAGCGCGGCGGTCACTATAGGCCAGGCAAAGCGGCTTTCTGCTACCAGGCGCGCATTCTTTTCATACTCGCTGCGAGCCGGTTCGTCTTGCCAGAGCGCCAGCGTCTGACTGGCGAAAGCACGCGGCTCATCGGCTGCCAGCCGCCCGACTGGGGTGCTTCCGTGAAAAAGAGAGACGAGATCGCCGACAGCCGTGCTGACGGTGGCACGTCCCGCGGCCATGTAGTCGTTCACTTTCATCGGCCAACGGCCGCGGTTTGCCAGCGTGTCGCGCAGAGGGAGCCACATGAGGTCGCAGGCGGCGAGGTAGAGGTTCAGCTGTTCGTCATCAATGAAGCCGGTCTCTATGACCGCATCGCGCCGGCTGAGGTAGTCGGCTATGGCTGTCTTGTGATGTCCGATCAGGAGCAGGCGCGCGCCAACGCGTGCCCGGTAAACCCGCTCGAACGCTTCCGCCATGAGGGTCGCGTCATCGGGGAAGGACTGGCCCAGATGGCCAATGTAGAATTGAGCGGGATCGAGTCCCAGGCGCCTGCAAGCGGCGGCACGTTCCATCGGCTGCACCTTCTCCACCGACGCGCCGTTCGGTAACCAGTGGATCGTCCGCGCAGGTACACCCAGACCCATTGCTCGCTCCCGCAGCAGGCTATTGATGACGGTTGTTCCCTGAGCAGAGGTCCTGAAATTCTCTTCAAAGAAGGTCTCCACCGGGCGCAGCAAGACCTTCTCCAATCCTTTGCGCATCTCTACTGACCCGCCGCGACCAAACCAATCGCACCAGTCCAGAATGAGAGGAGCGCCACTCTGGCGCCGGGCATAGAGAGCCGGATAGACTACCACGGGCCGCGATTCAAAACCGTGAATCAGATCGAAGGAGCGCTCATTGAGCCAGCGACAGCGGCGTACAACCTCGTAAGGATCCCAGCCGGAGCGCAACTTTCCGGAGAACATCGACGGCGCCAGCGCCAACCTCACCCCATCCTCAACCGTGTGTTCCCACTGCACACGTTCTGCACGCGAGGTCGCCAACACCGTCACCTGGTGCCCTCGCCGCACCAGATGACGAGCAAATCCCATTACCCGGTAGAACGTCCCACCACCCTGCCAGGGCATGTTAAAGCTGATGAAGAGGATTCGCAGCGGGCTCCGTGCTGCTGTTCTACCTTTCATGAGACACCCATCGCGGCGGCGCTGTCACCGCACGGCCCGTAGTCCACCCGATGGATAAGCCCAGCAGATACGCAGCAGCGGCCCGCCACCGACGCTGCCACAGCAGCTTCGCTACCATCTTCACCGCGCTCCCGACACGGTAAGGCACAATCAGCGGCAGCCGCCAGCCGCCATGTTTCCGAAAGAAGCGCCCGCTGCTCTGAGCCATCCAGTAACGCTCTGACGGTGAATCGCTGCCGCCACTGCTGGCTGCCACGTCATGCCAGACGTGCGCCTCGGCCGCCAGATAGAGCTGGAAACCGCTCGTCTTCACGCGCCGGCAAAAGTCCATATCTTCATAGTAGAGAAAGAACTCCTCGTCGAGAAAACCTACATCTTCCAGTAGCTTGCGGCTGATGAGGACGCTGGCAAGTGGCGCAAAAGCGATCTCTCTGTCCTCTGACCACTGTCCCTCATCCAGCTCTCCCTCGCCTCCTGCACGCGCTTCCAACAATAGCGGGTGGATCTGGTTACCAACTGTCCAGACACGCTCGGGCTCACCAGAGTAGTATACCTTGGCGGTCACGAGACCGATGTCGGGCTGCCGTGTGGTAGCAGCTACCAGCCGCTCCAGGCAGTCGGGTGCGAGCAAGGTATCGTTATTGAGAAGCAAGAAACAGGGGAAACCCTGCTCCATGCCGTAGCGCAGACCGACGTTATACCCCCCCGCGAAGCCCAGATTCTGCTGGTTACTGATGATATGAACCTGGGGAAAAGGATCACGAATGATCTGTTCAAAGCCGGGCCGGCTCCCGTTGTTTACCAAGACGACGTGCCTATTTGCGTAAGTCTGGTTGAAAACGCTCTCCAGACAGGCAACCGTCTTCGCTGCCTGGTTCCAGGCAGTGATAACTACGCAGACTGCGTTATCCATTCTGTGCTCTGTCCAAAAGGGAGAGTAATGCTGCCTCAACGCGTGCGCCGGTCGCGCCGATGGTGTTCTCCTGTGCTCGTCGCGAAGCGGCATCCGCCATCCGCTGGCGTAGATCCACATCGGCTGCCAGCTTCAGAATGGCATCGGCAAGCGCGCGCGGATTGGCCCGCTCCACCAGATAGAGATGTTCTTCATGCACCAGAGATTCGCGGATCGTCTCAGAGTCGCCGGTCACGACAGGACGCCGCATCATCATCCCTTCCCAGATCTTGTTCTGAACAGTACAGCGTGACTGTTTTGTGGTGCCGAACACCCCCAAAACCAGATGCGCTCGGGCAATCACATCCGGCAGCTTCTCTTTCTCGATCCAGCCGTGGAAGTGCGTGTTGTCCAGCCGTAACGTCTGAGCCATGTTCTCTATCCGGCCCCGTTCCTGACCGTCGCCGTAGAAATGAAACTGGATGTGCGCGTGCTCCCGGAGCAGAGCCGCAGCCTCGATCATCGTCTCCACCCCGTGTAAGGGAATGAAGGTTCCGTAGTAGAGGACACGAAACTCTTCCTCTGGAGGAGCAAGTTCTGGACGCGGCTGATAAATGCGATCGTCGACGCCGAGCGGGACTAGAGCAAAGCGTGCGGGTTCCAGACTGTATTTGTCGCAGTAGTAGCGCACGTATTCCGCCGTATCGGCAATCAGCAGGTCAGGGAGGTGGAGGCCGACTTTTTCAAGCCAGAAGATAAGCCGCCCGGTCGTCGGACTCCGGCGGGTCAACCCGCGCTCTTCGGCGATCAGGTGCAGGGACATTAAAATGTCGAGGGCCATCGGCCGCCGCTGTAACCGCGTCAGGAGGTAGCCGAGATAGACGTCGAACTGACCCGGGTAGCCGACGAGCATAATATCGTACGGTGGCGTGTGCCAGTAGGCCCGTAATAGCTGGAGATAAGCACGAATAACGCGCCACCAGAAGCAGGGTCGACGCCAGCCGCCGCCCGCCTGTTCCACTCTATCTTCGATCCCCCGCCATAAGGTAGCGTGACAATCATAAACCTCTACCCCCTGCTGGCGAAGCCCCTCGATCACAACCTGGTTCCGCACATAATGCGCGCGATACGTGCCGAAGAAACAGACACGGAGTCTGTTCTCGCTACTCCTCACAATACCTTCCTACAGATCCCGATGGCGTGGTGATTTAAAGCCTCTCTTATCCTCATCAGTTAAAATCAGTCGTACAATGGACACAATTCTAGTAATGGAGCAAGTCGAGATCAAACGCACGGCGGCGCATCGACGTGGAGCGATTGGGCAGCCGACTGCGCACAGGAGATAGAAAAAGGGACAGTATGATCCTCGTTACGGGCGCTACCGGCTTCATCGGCCGTTCCCTGACCCGCGCCCTGGACGAAGAGGGAGCAAGGTTTCACACATACCAGGGGCGGATCAACGATCCGCTGCGACTGCGCGAGGCCCTCGCCGGGGTGCATACCGTCTACCACCTCGCCGGCGCCGAGTCGCGAGGGCGGGCGCGACTGCTGAGCCACGTGGACGTCGAGGGGACGCAGCGGCTGCTGGAAGAGAGTCGACGGGCGGATGTGAAGCGCCTGATCGTCATGAGCCGGCTCGGCGCCGATCCTAACTCCATCTATCCGCTGCTGCGGGCCAAGGGAAAGGTGGAGCGGCTGGTGGCACGGGGCGGTATCACCTACACGGTCGTCCGTTCAGCGTCGCTCTTCGGCATCGAAGATCGCTTTCTTAATACCATCGCCAGCCTTGCCGCCTGGTCCTGGCCCTTTCTCTGGCTGCCGGGCGGTGGCAAGGCACTCTTTCAACCGCTGTGGGTGGAGGATCTGGTGCAGTGCCTGCTGCTGACGTTAGAGCGCCCCGAGATGCGTAACCGGATAGTCGAAGTTGCGGGAGAGGAGCGTTTCTATTATCGGGAGCTGGCGGAGATCGTGAGTAGCGTCGCCGGCCTTAATCGTATTCCGATCCGGCTTGACCTGCGTGTCGTCAGCCCGCTCGCCCGGCTGACGATGGGCTGGTGGCGCCGCCCACCGGTCACCCCTTTCCTGATGAACCGCTTTTCCGTTCCCGAAACCGCTCCTGTAGATAGCGTTCTACGAACCTTCGGCTTTCGCCCTGGGCGGCTTGACGAGCATATCGCCTATCTGCGGCGCGGCGGCCACCGGCGTCGCCTGCTGCGGCGATAAAGGGCAGGTGCCACGTACTGTCCTCTTTCTGCCATTCCTGCTAGAATAACGCCCACGGAAAGCTGAAGTTCATTTCGCAATCAACCTCCGGGCGGCTTCGAACCTGCGGGAGGTTAACAAAGTTCGAAACACCGGAATTTACGCATGGCCAGAGAAATCAGAATCGAAGAGATCGCCGCTCACGAGGGAGAAGAGGTTACTATTAAGGGGTGGCTCTACAACAGCACGGGCAAGGGGCGCCTGCAATTTCTACAGATCCGCGACGGCAGCGGCATTGTTCAGGCGGTGGCCTTCGAGGGCAATCTGCCGCAGGAGACTTTTGAAGCGATCAAGCGGCTGGGCCAGGAGTCGTCACTTGCCGTGACCGGCACCGTGCGCCAGGATGATCGCGCGCCTGGCGTCCCCGGGGGCTACGAGCTTGGGCTGAGCGCGGTGGAAGTTTTCCAGAACGTCGAGGAGTACCCGATCACGCCGAAGGAGCATGGGACGGAGTTTCTTATGGACCTGCGCCACCTGTGGCTGCGTTCGAGCCAGCAGTGGGCGCTGATGCGGATCAGGGCAACGATCAAGCGGGCAATCATCGACTGGCTCGACGACAACGGTTTTATCAACATCGACACGCCGATCATCACTCCCTCGGCGGCGGAAGGGACGAGTACCCTCTTCGAAGTCGACTATTTCGACGACACGGCGTTCCTCGCTCAGACAGGCCAGCTCTACAATGAAGCGAACATCATGGCCTTTGGTAAGGTCTACTGCTTCGGCCCCACCTTCCGCGCCGAAAAGTCAAAGACGCGCCGCCACCTGGCGGAATTCTGGATGGTCGAGCCGGAGATCGCCTTCTGTGACCTGGAGTGTTTGATGGAGATCGAGGAGGAGTTTGTCACCTACATCGTGCAGACGACGCTTGAAAAGTGCGCGCACGAGTTGGCCCTGCTGGAGCGAGACACGTCCCAGCTGAAAAAGGTGCAGCCGCCTTTCCCGCGCATCAGCTATGACGAAGCGTTGGAGATCCTGGCCGAGATCCGCGAGCACACGGACGACCCAGAGCTGAAGGAGCAGCTGGAGATCGAGTGGGGCTCTGACTTTGGCTCACCCCACGAGACGCAGCTAACGCAACGCTTTGACAAGCCAGTCTTTGTTTACGGCTATCCCACGGAAGTTAAAGCGTTCTACATGGAGCCGTGGCCGGGCCGGCCGGAGATCTGCAAAAGCGTCGACCTCCTGGCGCCGGAGGGCTACGGGGAGATTATCGGCGGCAGCGAGCGGATGAGCGACCCAGAGATGCTAATCGCGGCGATCGAACGACACGCGCTACCGATGGAGCACTACCACTGGTACGTCGACCTGCGCCGTTACGGCAGTGTGCCCCACAGCGGCTTCGGCCTGGGACTAGAGAGAACGGTGACCTGGATTGCGGGCATTCCCCACATTCGCGAGACAAGCCCCTTCCCGCGTACGCTTAACCGCCTGCATCCTTGAGCGGCGGGCGCGCCCAGACCCAGAAGTGGCGACAGATCGGCTCGCCCGGACCTTTTGCTTTCTCGGCCGTTGAAAAGGGGTGGTCGGGCAGCCCTACCACGTCCGCCTCAACGATGTGCAACGTGTAGCGCGTGAGCAGGCCTGGATAGGAGCGCCCGTCGCGCTCGTTGACCACCTTGCGATGGGTATCCGGCAGCAGCGTGACATCGCCCGGCTGCACCTCCAGCTCTTCGACCAGGCAGCGCAGCGCAGCAGCCAGAGGCGCCTCGTCAGCGCGCATCTTTTCCGCCGGCGGGCGGTTCCGCACCCGCCTCCCCCCGCCCCTCATCTCTTGCTCCGCCTCAAGTAAGATCTCATTGCCACGACGGACAATCACCTGAACCACTTCTACCAGGCGCATAGGGGGCGCGTCCTCGAGCACACTTTCGCCGCGCATGATTTCGCGCCACAGATGTTCGACCCGTTTGTGCTCTCCCCTGCCCCACACCTCCAGATCGATCTCCTGCGCCTCCAGCCAGCGGCGCAAGTGCTTCGGCGACTCAAAGTTCCTGTTCACGCATCTCCTCCTGGAGATAATTCTCGTACTGGCGTAGGTTGTAGGCAAAGTCGGCCCGCCCAAAGCCCAGGCGCACATGCTGATCGTCGGAGCCGAGATAGGGCCCGGGCAGGAGCAGCACGCCAGCTCGCCGCACCAGCCGCTCACAGTATGCCGTTGCCGACGATGTGTTCACCCCGACCAGGGCGACGGTGCCCGCGTGCGGCGGGCGCCAGCGAAAGTGGTCGGGCCAGCGGGCGAAGAACGCGTCTGCCGCCAGGAGGTTACCGTTGATGATGTTCAGGTTACGGGCGACGAGTTGCGGTTGCGCCGCCAGACCGGCGAGCGCCAGCAGTTCGCTGGGCGCCGCCGCGCAGATAGTGGTGTAATGTTTCCAGTTAATCAGCCGCTCGCGCAGTGCATCGTCGTGGACAACCAGCCAGCCAGCGCGCAACCCCGGCAGGCCGTGAACCTTGGAGAGGCCGGCGAGTGTGATCGCCCGCTCGTAGCGGTCGGCGGCAGACGGCAGCCGGTCGTGTTCGTCATACTCCAGCCCACGATACATCTCGTCGGAAAAGAGCCAGATGTCCTGGCGGCGCGCCATCTCTACGAGCGTCTCAAAACGCTCTCTGTCCGGAAGATAGCCGGTCGGATTGTGGGGGAAGTTGACGACCAGCAGCCGTGTCTGGGGCGTGAGCAGCCGCTCGAGCGCATCCAGATCGAGCGCCCACCCCGCTTCTTCGCCGGGCACGATCGGCCAGGCCTGCACATTTTCCTCACCGCAGATATGCGCGGCGACGTTAAAGAGCGAGTCATAAGCGGGCGTTAGGACGATCACGCCATCTCCCGGTTCCAGTAGCGTGCGCATCGTCAGATAGATACCTTCCTCTGGCGCTGCGAGGAAAACGACCGCTTCTGAATCCACCTGCTCGTAAAGGGCGGCGATTGCCGCCCGCAGCTCCGGGTGGCCCTGCGATTCCGTGTAACCCAGCTGGAGCGTGCTGAAATCGGAGAGAGAGATGTCGGCCAGTTGCAACAGCTCGCCGATCGTTACCGATTCACAATCAGAGGCGCAGAGATTATAAGGCACTTCAAATTCGTAGCGGGCAAAGTACTGCTCCAGCGAGAAGGGGGCAATTTCCATCAGAACTCCACTTTGACGGCCCTGGCCATCGGATCGAACCTGTGAAAAAGGAGAGCGACCGGCTGGCCGCTCTCCCGGGAAAGGCTTTCGACTTTGTAGCTATCCTCTCTGGACGGGGCGTGCAGACGTTTAACCGACCAGGCGGGCGTCCACTGTGATCTCGTCCACGCCTCCCAGCGCCTGCGAGACAGGGCAGCCTTCTTTGGCCTGCTCGGCATGCTCCTGGAG
>JAWVYW010000083.1:0-15966 GCA_033722535.1 Promineifilaceae bacterium (SeqCode) | reverse complement strand
TGGAGAAGGTCGAGGCGGGGGACAACGCGGGACTGCTGCTGCGCGGGATTGGACGCGAAGAGGTAGAGCGCGGGCAGGTGCTGGCCAAGCCGGGCAGCATCACGCCGCACACGGAGTTCATGGGCGAGGTGTACGTGCTGCGTAAGGAAGAGGGAGGACGGCACAAGGCGTTCTTCCCGGGGTACCGGCCGCAGTTCTACATCCGGACGATGGATGTGACGGGCGAGATTCACCTGCCGGAGGGCGTGGAGATGGTGATGCCCGGAGACAACGTGAACATGCGCGTGAAGCTGATTACGCCGGTGGCGCTGGAAGAAGGGAGCCGCTTCGCCATCCGCGAAGGTGGCCTCACCGTCGGCGCCGGTGTTATCACCAAGATCATCGACTAATTGTTTTAAGAGGGGCGTTGCTACCGGCAACGCCCCTCTTACTGAACACGGACGAGAAGAAGCATGGCCAAAGACAAAATTCGCATTCGACTGAAGGCTTACGACCACCGGGTGCTCGACCAGTCGGCGCAGCGGATCGTGGGAACGGCAGAGCGCACAGGCGCGACCGTCGTCGGCCCGGTTCCCCTGCCCACGCGCGTGGAGCGCTTCACGGTGCGGCGGAGCCCCTTTATCGACAAGGATTCGCACGAACATTTCGAGATCCGCACCCACAAGCGGCTGATTGACGTGCTGAATCCCGATTCGAAGACGATCGACACGCTGATGCGGCTTAACCTGCCCGCCGGCGTGGACATCGAGATTCAAATCTAAGCTTAAGCGTCAGCGCTTAAATTTTTACGCTTTATACATTTTATCCGAGGACAATGGGATGATGCGGCTACGCCTGGTGGCCGGCAGTCCCGGGAGGAAGCAGTGAAAGCATTACTGGGCTACAAGGTAGGCATGACCCAGATCATCGAGGAAGATGGGAGCGCGATTCCCGTCACCGTGATCCAGGCCGGTCCATGCTACGTGACACAGATTAAAGACGAAGATAACGACGGCTACCATGCGCTTCAGATCGGCTTCGACGAGACGAAAGAGCGCCGTCTGAGCCGTGGTGAGTTGGGTCACCTGGGGCGGCTGCAGAGCGACGCGGCGCATCCGGAGCGCAAGGAAGATGCCGGCATTCCGGCGGTGCGCCACCTGCGCGAGGTTCGCACCCGCAAGGTCGGCGACTATGAGCTCGGTCAGGAACTGACCGTGGAGCAATTTGAGAAGGGCGACCGCGTGGACGTGCGCGGCCGGACCAAAGGCCGCGGCTTCACCGGCGTCGTCAAGCGCCACGGCTTCCGGGGTGGCCCCAAGACGCACGGCCAGTCCGACCGCCATCGTGCGCCCGGCTCCATCGGCGCCACGTCCACCATGTCGCGCGTCATCAAGGGCATGCGCATGGCAGGTCGTAGCGGCTATGACATTGACACCTCCCAGAACCTGGAAGTGGTGCGCATCGATCCAGAACGCAACCTGATTGCTGTCCGCGGTTCTGTGCCCGGCCCGAAAGGCAACCTGGTCATGATCCGGGAAGCGGCGAAGTCCTGATAGGCGGCCGAGGCAGCTGAGGAGATACAACGATGGAATTACCAGTTTATAACATGGAAGGTCAGGAAGTAGACACCGTCGAGCTTCCGGCCGATATTTTTGAAGCGAAAGTCAATCGCGGCCTCATGCACCAGGCGCTGGTGCGCCAGCTGGCGAACGCCCGCCTGGGCACGCACAGCACCAAGACGCGCAGCGAGGTCCGCTACTCCACCGCCAAGGTCTGGCGGCAGAAGGGCACCGGCCGTGCGCGGCACGGCAGCAAGCGGGCACCGATCTTTGTCGGCGGTGGCGTGGCCCACGGCCCCCGGCCGCGGAGCTACGAAAAGAAGATGCCGCGCCAGATGCGCCGTGGCGCCCTGCGCTCCGCGCTGAGCGTTAAGGCCGGCGCCGGCGACATTGTGGTGGTCGACGAGCTGGCAATGAGCCGCCCGAAGACCAAGGATATGGTGGCCGTCCTGGAGCGCCTTACCGACGGCGACGTGAGCATCTTGCTACTCATTGCTGACGGCGCCGACGGCGACGCCACCGAGAACGTACTGAAGTCTGCGCGCAATCTACCAAACGTCAAGACGCTGCGCGCCAACTACCTGAACATTCGCGACCTGCTGGGCTACGACAAGATCGTCATGCCCCTGGCTGCGCTGGAGACGATCCAGCAGCATCTGGGCCGGGAGACTGAGGTCTACGTCCTCGCCGCCAGTGACGAAGAGGTAGAGGTAGACGAAGAGGAGGAAGACGATGCACTGGCGTGAAATTATCCGGCGACCGGTCGTCACTGAGAAGTCGAACATACTCGCCGCCGAGGAGAACCAGTACACATTCGTCGTCGACTCGCGCGCGAACAAGACGCAGATCCGGGAAGCTGTCGAGCTTGCCTGGCCCGGCGTCGTCGTAGAGAAGGTCCGCGTGGCCAACATGCCGGCCAAGGCGGCCCGCCGCTGGCGCCGGCGCACCATCCGCAAGGCCGGATGGAAGAAGGCGATCATTACGCTGGCCCCCGGCTCGCGTATCGATCTGTTTGAAGGTGTCTAAATGAGCAGGGACGATGGCGCCGGTCGGGTGCGGGTCTGTTCCCATCCCGCCGCCGTCTGAAGTCTGTCTCTGGAGGAAATTATGCCTGTAAAAGTTTATAAACCAACATCACCGGGCCGCCGCGACATGAGCGGCCCAACATTTGAAGAGATTACGCGCAGCGAGCCCGAAAAGTCGCTGGTCCGCGGTCTGCGCAAGAGCGGCGGCCGCAACGTGCGCGGTAAGATCACCATCCGCCATCGCGGCGGCGGCCACAAGCGCCGCTACCGGGAGATCGACTTCCGCCGCGACAAGAAGGGGATCCCCGCCCGCGTGGCCTCGATTGAATATGATCCCAATCGCTCGGCCCGTATCGCGCTGCTGAACTATGCTGACGGTGAAAAGCGTTACATCATCGCGCCGCTGGGGCTGCGCGTGGGCGACACCATCCTTAGCGACGAGCAGACGGAGATCCGCCCGGGCAACACCATGCCCCTGCGCACCATCCCCACCGGTACGATGGTGCACAACATCGAGCTGCAGCCCGGTCGTGGCGGCCAGCTCGTGCGCGCTGCCGGCACCTCCGCCCAGGTTACCGCCAAGGAAGGGGCGTACGCCATCGTACGCCTCCCGTCCGGCGAGGAGCGCCTGGTGCGCCAGGAGTGCCAGGCGACCATTGGCCAGGTGGGCAATGTCGAGCACGGCAATATCAAATTGGGCAAGGCCGGCCGCAAGCGCTACCTGGGTGTGCGCCCCTCTGTGCGCGGTTCGGCGATGGACCCCAGCAGCCACCCTCACGGTGGTGGTGAAGGGCGCTCGCCGATCGGCATGGCGGCGCCGAAGACCCCCTGGGGCAAGCCGGCGCTGGGTAAGCGTACGCGCCGCAACAAGCGCACCGATAAGTATATCTTCCGTCGCCGTTCCAAGAAGCGCCGGTAAGGAGAAAAGAGGAGCGAACAATGGGACGTTCACTAAAGAAGGGCCCCTACGTGGACCCGAAACTGTTGCAGAAAGTCGAAGATTTGAACAGCGCCAACCGCCGTCAGGTGATTCGCACCTGGTCGCGTGCGAGCACGATCTTCCCGCAGATGGTCGGTCACACCATCGCCGTGCATGATGGCCGCCGCCATGTGCCGATCTACATCACCGAGAATATGGTCGGTCACAAGCTGGGCGAGTTTGCGCCCACACGCACCTTCCGGGGCCACATGCGCGAATCGAGGGCAGAGCGCAAGGCGAGGGTAAGTTGATCATGGCCGAGCAATTTGAAGTCAAGGCGGTTGCCCGCCACATTCAGATGACCCCGCAGAAGGTCCGCCTGGTAGTGGACGCCGTGCGGGGCAAGGGCGCGCGTGAAGCGCTGGATATTCTGCGCTTTATGCCCCAGGCAGCGGCGGAACCGGTATATAAAGTCGTTCGCTCGGCGGTGGCCAACGCGGAAGAGAACTACGGCCTGGAGATCGACGAGCTGTACGTGAGCCGCATCTTTGCCGATGAAGGGCCGCGCCATCGTCTCGCGCCGTATGGCGGTCGCTTTGCCGGCCGGGGTCGTTTTCGCCCGGTGACCAAGCGCACCAGCCACATCACGGTATACCTGGCCGAACGTGACGTTGAAGAGTAAGAGTAAGAGAAGGAGACGGAACATTGGGCCGTAAAGTACATCCTACCGGATTTCGTCTAAAGACGATCAAAGAGTGGAACACGCGCTGGTACGCCGAGGGCGAGCGCTATCGCGATATGCTGCTGGAGGATTTCGACGTCCGCCGCCTCATCCGCGGCGAGCTTTCGCACGCCGGCATCTCGCGCATCGAGATTGAACGCTTCCCCAACCAGGTGCAGATAACGATCTGGACCTCCAAGCCCGGCATCGTAATCGGGCGCAAGGGGACGACGGTGAAGGCGCTGCGCGCCAAGCTGCGCGACCTGACGGAGAAATCGGTCAAGGTAGAAGTAGAAGAGATCACCGATCCCGACCTCGACGCGCGGCTGGTGGCGGAGAACATCGCCGGCCAGCTCGAGCGCCGTATCTCCCACGGGCGCGCCATGAAGCGTGCGGTGGGGCAGGCGATGCGTCAGGGCGCCGATGGTATCCGCATCGAGGCCTCCGGCCGCCTGGGTGGCTCTGAAATGGGCCGCACCGAAAAGGTCTGGGACGGCCAGGTGCCGCGCAACACGATCCGCGCCGACATCGACTACGGTCAGGCTGAGGCCGATACGACCTTTGGCAAGATTGGCGTGAAGGTCTGGGTCTACAAGGGCGAAGTGCTGCCCCAGCGGCAGACTGAAGCCACCGACGTTTACGTCAGCGAGTAACAGCCTCCTTTTACAGTAGGCTGAATGGAGTAGAGAGTTATCATGTTAATGCCGAAACGCGTAAAACACCGCAAACAGTTCCGCGGTCGCATGAAAGGGATGGCCAAGGGCGGCACCGAGCTGCTTCAGGGCGATTTCGGCCTGCAGGCGCTAGAGCCGGGCTGGATTACCAGCCGCCAGATCGAGGCGATCCGGCGGGCCGTCGTCCGCCATATGAAGCGGCGCGGAAAGTACTGGATTCGTATCTTCCCGGACAAGCCGGTCACCGCCAAGCCCGCCGAGACCCGTATGGGTAAGGGTAAGGGCGCGGTCGATCACTGGGTGGCTGTGGTCAAGCCCGGCCGGGTGATCTTTGAGGTCGCCGGTATTCCCGAGGACATCGCCCGCGAGGCCCTGCGTCGCGCCAGCTATAAGCTGCCGATCAAGACGCAGATTATCTCCCGAGAGGAGCAGCTATAATGGCTAACATTGTCGAACTGCGGGAAATGAGTGACGAAAAGCTATCCGACCGGCTGGAAGATCTGCGCGAGGAGATGTTCAACCTCCGCTTTCAGAAGGCGTCTGCGCAGCTGGAAAACACGGCGCGGGTCCGCGAGGTGCGGCGAGAGATCGCCCAGCTGAAAGAGCTGCTGCACAAGCGAGAACTGGCCCTGGAGGCCGCCGCGTCTGAGATTGAGATTGCCCGCGTCCTCGCCGGCCGCAAGTGGAGCGGCGAGGCGCGCTACAACTACCGTGAAGAAGCGTGGGAAGTGACCTTTGTCGACGCAAAGGGTAACGAACTTGCTTCCGCGCTGGTCAATCTCAACCGGAAGAAGCGCAAACACGAGACGCCCCAGCTGGTGCGGAGTTATGAGGTTGTAGGATAGAGCGAGATGAGAGAACAGCGCAAACGCCTCACTGGCACCGTAACCAGTGACAAGATGGATAAGACAATTGTCGTGGAAGTGACCACGACGAAGCGGCACCCGCTCTACGAGAAGGTCGTGCGCCAGAAGAAGAAGTACAAGGCGCACGACGAAGAGAACACCGCCCGCACGGGCGATCTCGTAGAGATCATTGAGTCGAAGCCTTACAGCCGCCACAAGCGCTGGGCGCTGGTGGAAATTCTGGCGCGCCCAGAGTAAGAGGAGGTTGTAAGCCATGATTCAGCAAGAGAGCCGTTTGACCGTAGCCGATAACTCCGGCGCCCGCGAGCTCCTGGTGATCCAGGTGACCGGCGGGCACCGCCGCAGGTACGGCGGCGTCGGCGATATTGTGGTGGCCACCGTCAAGAAGGCGGCCCCCAATTCGCAGGTGAAGAAGAGCAGCATTGTGCGCGCCGTCATCGTGCGCACCAACAAAGGGTACCGCCGGGACGACGGCAGCTACATTCGTTTCGACGATAACGCCGCCGTCATCCTCAGTGGCGAAAGTGAATTGCCCGTAGGCACCCGCATCTTTGGCCCCGTGGCGCGCGAGCTGCGCGATGTGGGCTTTAGCCGCATTCTGTCCCTGGCGCCGGAAGTGCTTTAGCAGAAAGGGCCATATACAAAGGATAGAGCGATGCATATCAAGAAAGGCGACCTCGTAGAGGTCATCTCTGGTAATTACAGAGGCGTGCGCGGCGAAGTCCTGCGTGCGATTCCCGCCGAAGGGCGGGTCGTCGTGCGCGGCGTCAACGTCGTCAAGAAGCACCAGCGCCCCCAGCAGGGCGGCCGGGCGCGCGCCCGGGGCGGCATCATCGAGTTCGAGGCGCCGATCGACGTCTCCAACGTGATGATCATCGACCCCAAGACGAACGAGCCGACACGGATCGGCTATCGTGTTGAAGAAGACGGCCGCAAGGTTCGCTACGCCAAGCGCAGCGGCGCGGCCATCGACTAGTCAACTTTATTGGACAACGATTTCTGTGGAGAGCCAGGCCGTAGGCCGACCTGCACCGCAATTTCGCCCCTGCTTTAGCACGCTAAGGCAGGCGCGCTCCCGAAAGGGATCTGGTGCTGGGCGGCAGTGCGGACTGCCACTCAACGCGGAGGAAAAATGATAGTAACAACGCCTGAGCAGTACCGCGAGGAAGTGGTACCGGCTCTGATGAAAGAATTTGATTATGACAGCGTGATGCAGGTGCCACGGCTGAAGAAGATCGTCGTCAACGTCGGCGTGGGCGAAGCCCTCGACAACCCGAAGGCGATCGACGCCACCGTCAACGATATCATGCTCATTACCGGCCAGAAGCCGATTGTGACCCGTGCCAAGCAGTCCATCGCCAGCTTTAAGCTGCGCGAGGGGCGGCCCATCGGCGTCAAGGTTGACCTCCGTGGCGAGCGCATGTGGAGCTTCCTCGCGCGCCTCATTCACGTGGCCCTGCCCCGGACGCGGGACTTCCAGGGGGTTTCCCCCGATAGCTTCGACGGCCGTGGAAATTACACCCTGGGCCTGCGCGAGCAGCTCATCTTCCCTGAGATCGACTACGACAAGGTCGACAAGGTACGGGGCATGGAGGTCACTATTGTGACCTCCGCTGAAACCGACGAAGAAGGGCGGCGTTTGCTGAGCCTCTTGGGGATGCCGTTTAAGCAGAGTTAGGAAGGAGTGAACAAGTAGATGGCCAAGAAATCAATGACTGCGCGGGAAAAGAACCGCAAATACGAGACGCGCGTCCGCAATCGTTGCCAGTACGTCGACCCTCGTTCCGGCAAGGTCTGTGGTCGGCCCCGCGGCTATATGCGCCGCTTCGGTCTGTGCCGTATCCACTTCCGGGAAGAGGCCCTCAAGGGCAACATTCCGGGCGTGGTCAAGTCGAGCTGGTAGGGAGTAGACGATCATGGCAATGAGTGATCCGATTGCAGATATGTTGACGCGCGTGCGTAATGCGCTGCTGCGCGAGCACGCGGCGGTAACGATGCCCCACTCGCGCGCCAAAGAAGAGATTGCGCGCGTACTGCAGGAAGAGGGCTACATCGAGGCGTATGACGTCATCGAGCAGGAGCCCTACCCTATGCTCCGCCTGAAGTTGAAGTATGTCGGCGGGCGCCGTGACCGCGAGGCTGTCATCACCAACCTTGAGCGGGTGAGCAAGCCGGGCCGGCGGATTTACGTGGGTAAAGAAGAGATACCCTGGGTGCTGAACGGGATGGGTATCGCCATCCTGACCACCTCCCAGGGCATTATGACCGGACAGCAGGCGCGTCGCCGGGGAATCGGCGGCGAGGTGATGTGCAAAGTCTGGTAGTGGAGGTATAGGTACAGATGTCTCGTATTGGTAACACACCAGTTGAGGTGCCCGACAAGGTAAAAGTTAACATCGACGGCAGCAACGTCAGCGTCACCGGGCCCAAGGGCACGCTGGAGCAGCGCTTCAACCCCGAGATGCAGATCGCGCTCGAAGAGGGTGCCGTCGTCGTCTCCCGCCCCACCGACCAGCGCCACCACAAGGCGCTGCACGGCCTGACGCGCTCCCTGATCGACAACATGGTCCGCGGCGTCAGCGAAGGCTACACGCGCCGGCTGCAGATCGAGGGCGTCGGCTACCGTGCCGAAACGCGCGGCAATACGCTCGTCCTCCACGTCGGCTACTCCCACCCGGTGGAGTTCGAGCCGCCCCAGGATGTCAGCTTCACGGTCGAAGACCGTGGTCGCACGATTATCGTCGAGGGTACCGACAAGCAGGTGGTGGGCGAGCTGTGCGCCAAAATTCGTAAAACACGGCCCCCGGAGCCCTACAAGGGCAAGGGCATTCGCTATGAAGGCGAGCGTGTCCGTCGTAAAGCCGGTAAGGCCGGTAAGGTTTAGTTAAGCAAGAAAGGTACATATGTCTGCGAAATCTCGTGAAGCACGCAAGCGACGTCATCGTCGCATCCGTTCCAAGATTGTAGGAACGGCTGAACGACCGCGCCTCAACGTCTTCCGCAGCTTGAACAATATCTACGTTCAGGTCATCAACGACGACGAAGGCCACACGATCGTCGCCGCCTCCAGTCTTGAGGAAGGGCTCGCGCCCGATCTCGAGGGAAAGAGCAAGAAAGAGCAGGCGGCCATCATCGGTCGCGTGGTCGGCGAGCGGGCGCTGGAAGCCGGCGTGCGCGAAGTGGTGTTCGACCGTGGGGGTTATCCCTACCATGGCCGTGTTAAGGCAGTGGCCGAGGCCGCGCGCGAAGCCGGACTGAAGTTTTAAGAGGAGAACGGAATGGGCAAAAGACGGCAGTATCGGGACAACGATCGTCCCGAACTTGACGAACGAATTATTGATATTAATCGCGTCGCCAAAGTGGTGAAGGGTGGGCGTCGCTTTGCCTTCCGCGTTGTGGTCGTCGTCGGCGACAACCGCGGCAGTGTCGGCTTCGGCATTGGCAAAGCGCGCTCTGTGCCCGAGGCGATCCGCAAGGCGCTCGACGACGCGCGGAAGAACATGGAAGATGTGCCGATGGTCGGCAACACCATTCCGCACGACATTGTCGGTGAGCACAGCGCTGCCCGCGTGCTGCTGAAGCCGGCGTCGCCCGGTACTGGCGTCATCGCCGGTGGTGGCGTGCGCGCCGTGCTCGAAGCGGCCGGCTACCGCGACATTCTTTCCAAGTCGCTGGGCAGCCAGAACGTGCTCAACGTCATCGCCGCCACCATGGATGGTCTGCGCCGCATGAAGCGCGTGGAAGCGGAAGCCAAGCGCCGGGGCAAAGCCCCCAATGAGGTGGCGCCCTTCTGGAGTCGCGACAATGGCTAAGAAGCTACGCATCACCTACATCAAGAGCGCCATTGGCTACAGCAAGCGCCAGAAAGGCACGATCCAGGCGCTCGGTTTTAGGAAGCTCTACCAGACGGTGGAGCATGAAGACAACCCGGTTATTCGGGGCATGGTGGACAAGGTAAGCCACCTCGTCGACGTTGACGAAGTGAACGTCGACGAAGTCGATGCCGATGAAGTCGAGAAAGAAACCGAAGAAGTAGAAACAGAACAGGTAGAGGAGTAAACATGAAACTCAACGATCTGCGCCCGGACCGTGGGTCCCGCAAGGAGCGCAAGCGAGTGGGTCGTGGTACCGGTTCCGGCCGGGGTAAAACGGCGGGACGTGGTACGAAAGGACAGAACGCACGCAGCGGCGGCGGCGTGGCCCCTTATTTCGAAGGTGGCCAGCTTCCCCTGGCGCGCCGGCTGCCCTACAAGCGCGGCTTCCACAATCGCAACAAGATAATCTATCAGCCGGTAAACGTGCGTGATCTGGCGGCCTTCGAGGAAGGTACCGAGGTCGATCCCGTGGTGCTGACCATCGTTGGCGTTCTGAAAGCGCCGACCGAACCGATCGTCGTCCTCGGCGACGGCGAGATTGAAGTGGCGCTCACTGTGCGCGCCCATCGCTTCTCCAAATCTGCACGGGAGAAAATCGAGCGCGCTGGCGGTAAAGTCGAGATTTTGCCGCTTGACTGAGGCGCTCCGGCCCCTCTTGGGGGCCGGCGCCCGGCAATCGGCCTGACGAAACAGGCAAAAGAGGAAAAGCAATGATTGAATCCGTTCGTAACGCCTGGGATCTACCCGATCTGCGCCGCCGCATTCTCTTCACCATCGGCCTGCTGGTCGTCTATCAGGCAGTTGCCAACATCCCCGCGCCCGGCGTGGATCTGGAGGCCTGGCTGGCCTTCACCACCGGTCAGGGAGGCACCAACAACCTGCTCGATCTGCTGAACCTGCTCTCCGGCGGCGCCGTACGCAACTTCTCCGTAATGGCCATGGGCGTCTACCCCTACATTACAGCGTCGATTATTATCCAGCTTCTAACGCCCATCGTTCCCTATCTGGAAGAGCTCTCCTCCGAAGGCGAGCAGGGGCGTAACAAGATCAACCGCATCACCTACTACATGACCGTACCTCTGGCGCTGCTGCAGGCCATTGGCCAGATCCGGCTGGTCGGCTTCAGCTTCGAGCAGTTAGGGGGCCTCGAGAGGATCATGCCTTTCTTCGGCTTTGGCAACGCCTCCGAGATCCTGGCGACGCTGACGACGCTGCTGGCGATGACCGCCGGCACGATGTTTGCCATCTGGCTCGGCGAGCAGATCACCGAAAACGGCATCGGGCAGGGCGTCAGCCTGATCATCTTTAGCGGCATCGTCGCCGGCGTCCCTGAAGGCGTCGCCCGGCTCTTCGCCGCCGACGTCGGCTCGGTCAACCGCTGGTTCACCATTGCCGCCTTTGTTATCCTCACCGTGGCGACCGTTCTGGTCATTGTGGTGGTCCAGGAAGGGCAGCGACGATTGCCGGTGCAGTATGGGCGCCGCGTGCGCGGGCGCAAGGTCTACCAGGGCCAGAGCACCTACATCCCGCTGAAGGTTAACACCGCGGGCATGATCCCGATCATCTTCGCCCAGTCGCTGATGACGTTCCCGGCCCTGCTGGCCCAGTTCTTCATCGGAGCCGAGGGGCAGGCGGGTGACGGTTTCCTCAATAGCATTGCCCTCTGGTTCTACAACGCCTTCGGCGCCAACACCGGCTTCATCTACTGGTTCAGCTACTTTTTGCTGGTCGCCGGCTTCACTTTCTTCTACACCGACGTCATGGTCCAGCAGCAGAATCTGGCCCAGTCGCTACAGCGGCAGGGCGGCTTCATTCCTGGCATCCGGCCCGGGCAGCGGACAGAAAATTACATCATGAGCGTTGTCCGCCGGATCACGCTCGTCGGCGCCATCTTCCTCGGGATTGTGGCCATTCTGCCCGGCATCATGCAGCTGGTCGGAAACCTGCTCAACATCCCCAACCTGGAAGCGAGCAGCCTGGTCGTCAACGGCGCCGGGCTGATCATCGTCGTCGGCGTCGTCATCGACACCATGCGCCAGCTCGAGGCGCAGCTCCTGATGCGCCACTACGAGGGATTCATCGGGTAAGCGCGCCGGCTTTCAAGGCGCCGGATTTTCTATCTTCCGGCGCCCGGCCGCGGCGGCAGCTCCCGAACCTTTCCCACAGGCATGGCAATGGCGACGTACGTAGTGTTGATGGGCGGCCCGGGCGCCGGCAAAGGCACCCAGGCCAAGAAGCTGGAAAAGAGCCTGGGCCTGCCCCAGGTAGCGACCGGCGACCTCTTTCGCGAGAACCTTAAAAACGAAACCGAGCTGGGGCTGATGGCCCGCAAGTACATGGACGCCGGCGAGCTGGTGCCCGACGAAGTGACCGTCGGCATGGTGCGCCAGCGGCTGCAGGCGCCCGATACCGCCAACGGCGTTATCTTCGACGGCTTCCCCCGCACGCCGGCCCAGGCCGACGCGCTCGAAGCACTGCTGGCAGAGAAGGGGCACCGGGTCAACCTCGTCCCCTACATTCGTGTCGATACTGATGTCCTGCTGCAGCGGCTGGCCGGTCGCTGGACCTGCCCCGTTTGTGGGCGCGTCTACCACGTGCTCTTCAACCCGCCGCAGGAACCTGGCCTCTGCGATGTCGACGGCGCCGAGCTTTACCAGCGCCCGGACGACACCGAAGAGACGCAGCGGCGGCGCATCGAAGTCTACTTCGAGCAGACGGCGCCCCTGCTCGACTACTATCGCGATAAGGGATTGCTGGTGGAGATAGAAGGCGAACAGTCGATCGAAGCCGTCTACAACGATCTGTTGGAGGCAATCGAGAACGCCACATGATTATCCTGAAGTCGCAGTCGGAGATTAAGCTGATGCGTGAGGCGGGCCGGATCACGGCCCGCGTCCTCGACGCCATCCGTGAGGCGGCCCGTCCTGGCGTCACCACGGCGCAGCTCAACTTTCTGGCAGAGCGCATTCTGGACAAGCATGGGGCACAGCCGGTCTTCAAAGGGTACACCTTTAGCAACGGCATCCCGCCCTTTCCGGGTACGATTACCGCCTGCGTCAACGAAGAGCTCGTCCACGGCATCCCCGGACCGCGCGTTCTCGAAGAAGGGGATCTGCTGACCGTCGACTGCGGCAGCCTCTATAAAGGCTACATCGGCGACGCGGCGATCAGCCTAGGCATCGGCCGGGTCAGCTCCGAGGCGGAGCGGCTGATGGACATTACCAACCGGTCGCTGGAGGTTGGCATCGCGCAGGTACAGCCTGGCAACCGCGTCGGTGCCATCTCAGCCGCCATCCAGGAATTTGTGGAGGGCGAGGGCTACAACGTGGTGCGCGGCTACGGCGGGCACGGCGTGGGCCGCACAATGCATGAAGACCCGCACATTCCCAACTATGGCTCAGCCCGCCGCGGCGCCCGCCTGCGTCCCGGCATGACCTTCGCCATCGAGCCGATGGTCCTTCAAGGTAAGAAGGATGTAATAACCTTGCCCGATCACTGGACGGTTGTGGCAAAAGATGGGAAACTAACGGCTCACTGTGAGCATACCGTAGCCGTCACCGATAACGGCTGCGAAATATTGACATTGTTGTAACCAGCAGACGAACGCGGAAGCGGTCCGCACCGGGCCCTGACGCAGTTCGTCTGTTTGGTGTGTGAGGGAAGGAAAATGAAAGTATCCGCCTCTGTCAAGAAACGTTGTCCGAAGTGCAAGATCGTCAAGCGTAAGGGCGTGGTTCGCGTAATTTGCGAGAATCCTAACCACAAACAGCGCCAGGGATAAGGAGTTAGAGAGTTATGGCACGTATTGCCGGTGTTGATATCCCGCGTAACAAAGCGGTCGGCGTCAGCCTGACCTACATCTATGGAATCGGCGACAGCCGCGCCCAGGAGATCCTGGAGGAGGCCGGCATCGATCCCTCCACGCGCGTTCGCGATCTCGCCGAGACGGAGGTTGCGCAGCTGCGTAACATCATCGACAACGACTACACGGTTGAGGGCGATCTGCGCCGCGAAGTGGCGATGAACATCAAGCGCCTCACCGAAATTGGCTGCTACCGTGGCCTGCGCCATCGTCGGGGGCTGCCCGTGCGCGGCCAGCGCACCAAGACCAACGCGCGCACGCGCAAGGGGCCGAAGAAGACGGTCGCCGGGCGTGGTCGCCGCCGGGGCGCCAAGAAGTAATCACCGTTTCGCCGCGCCGTGCCGGCTGCTCGGGCGGCGCTGTTAAGGAGAAAGCATGGGACGCAGACGTCAACAGCGTAGACGCATCACAAAGATGGTGCCCGAAGGGAAGGCGTTCATTCACGCCACCTTCAACAACACCATCGTTACAATGACCGACCAGCAGGGTAATACCGTCTGCTGGGCCAGCGCCGGCACGTCCGGCTTCAAGGGCTCGCGCAAGAGCACGCCCTACGCCGCCCGCATGGCGGCGCAGAACGCGGCGCGCCAGGCCCAGGAGCACGGCATGCAGGAAGTGGACGTCGTGGTGAAAGGACCCGGACCGGGCCGCGAGGCCGCCATCCGCGCCCTTACCGCGTCGGGTATCAAAGTCCGTTCGATTGCCGACGTGACGCCGGTGCCCCACAACGGCTGCCGCCCGCCCAAGAAGCGGCGCGTCTAGTCAAAGAAGACAAAAGAACTACTTTTATTGGTGAGAGAGGGACGAAGGGTTTCGCCAAGCCTGTAAACCTCTTGTTGAACTCTGGAAACCGAGGAGGTTAAGTTGGCAAGATACACTGGACCAGTATGCAAGCTTTGTCGCCGCGAAGGCGAGAAGCTGTTCCTGAAGGGGTCTCGTTGCATGACCCCGAAATGTGCGATTGAACGTCGCTCCTATCCGCCGGGCCAGCACGGTCGCGAACGGCAGTTCCGGCGCGGGCGGGCATCTGACTATCTGCTGCAGCTGCGTGAAAAGCAGAAGGCGCGCCGCATTTACGGCGTGCTGGAGCGGCAATTCAGAAACTATTTTGAGAAGGCCACCCAGCAGCCCGGTCTCACCGGCCACAACCTGCTGCGCCTTCTGGAGCGCCGCCTGGACAATGTCGTCTACCGGCTCGGCTTTGCCGATTCGCGCGCCCAGGCGCGCCAGCTGGTGAACCATGGGCACATCATGCTCAATGGGCGCAAGACCACCATCCCGTCGGCGCTGGTAGGCGACGGCGACACCGTCTCCGTTCGCCCGGAGAGCCGGCGTCTCACCTACTTCAAGGATTTGCGCCAGATTCTGCCCGACCGTCAGGGGCAGGTTCCGCGCTGGCTGTCGCTGGATCCCAACGCTCTCCAGGGCACGGTCGTCCAGGCCCCCGAGCGTGAGGACATCGACACTACGCTCCAGGAGCAGCTCATCGTAGAGTACTACTCCCGCTAATCGGCGAGACGGTCTGCGGTTTTTAGGATGCTTCCGGGCGCTATCCGGAAGCACTTACTTTGGGAGGTAATTGCGTTGGCTATCACAAATCTGGTCTTACCGAAGATTGAAAGTACTGCGATGACGCAGAAGTATGGGCGCTTTATCGTCGGGCCGCTGGAGCGCGGCTATGGAACGACGATTGGCAACTCTCTGCGCCGCGTGCTGCTGGCTTCTCTGCCCGGCGCGGCGGTGGTTTCCATTCGGGTGACCGACGTACCGCACGAGTTTGCGGCCATTCCGCATGTGCGTGAAGACATGATGCAGCTGATCTTGCACGTCAAGCAGCTGCGCTTCAGACTGATTGACGTGGACTCGGCGCGTGTGCGCCTGGAGGTCCACGGCGCCGGCGTCGTCACCGGCGCCGACCTTATCCTGCCGCCGGAAGTGGAACTGATCAATCCTGAGCAGTATCTCTTTACGGTGGACGACGACGACGCTTTCCTCGAGGTCGAGATGACGGTCGAGAGCGGCCGTGGCTACTCGCCTGCCGAGGAGCGGGGCCGGCTGCCCATCGGCGAGCTGCCGGTAGACGCCATCTACAGCCCCATCCGCCGCGTCGGCTACGAAGTCGAAAAGACGCGCGTGGGGCAGGTGGCCGATTACGACCGCGTGATCATGGAGATCTGGACCGACGGCAGCATCCGGCCCGAGGACTCTCTGGCCCAGGCCGCCCAGATCATGGTGCAGTATCTGCGCCCGCTCGGCGGCGTCACCGAAGAGACCTTCCTCCCCGTCGAAGAAGAGGAAGAGGAAGAGACGGTGCCCAACGAGATCTACGACACGCCGATCGAGCAGCTGGACCTCAGCGTCCGCGTCTTCAACTCGCTCAAGCGAACCGGTATCACCCGTGTGGGCGAGCTGCTGGAGATGCTGGAGCGTGGCGAAGAGACGATGCTGGCAATTCGCAACTTCGGCGAGAAGTCGCTGGAAGAGCT
>JAWVYW010000082.1:0-16011 GCA_033722535.1 Promineifilaceae bacterium (SeqCode) | reverse complement strand
TTTGCCGGCACGCGAGAGACCACAGAAGATGAAGTGCACGATCCCTTCGACGTTGGGCGGCTCCTGATGCTCGGCCTCCTGACGGCGGTGGTTGCCCATTATGTGGAGATCCACTTCGGCATCGCGAGCGCTTCCACGCGCGTCCACTTCTTCGTCTATCTGGCTATGATTTTGCTCATCGGCCATCTCCTTCCGGAGAAGGAAGAGGAGGATCTGGCCCTGGATGCCGCGCCGACCTTCCGCGGCGGGCGGGCGCGTGGGCGGCGGCGGATGGGCCCCGACCGCCCCGGCTGGCTAAGCCCGGCGCTGGCGGTCGCCTTCATTCTGACGGTGATGCTCGGCATCCTCGGGTACGAGTTCATGAACTACGCCCGACCGGCCGATTTACAAATCAGCAGCATCAGTGACGTTCCCTCGGCCGGTGACATTCTCCACCAGGCATTTTTCCTCCACCCGGGGCAGGATTTCCGCGATAGCCCATTCATCTTTCTGCTGATCATTCTGACGTGGATCCTGGGCACGCTGGCCTTCGTGAGCGAAATGGTGAAGTTGGGGCTGCTGAAGGTCCAACCAGGCCGAGAACGGCGACAGGACGCCGGTAACCGTCAAACCGCCGGCATCATCTTCGTCGGCCTTCTACTGGCGGGGGTCGGGGCGCGGTTGCTGGGCGACGAAGCAACAGCCGGTACGACTGTGCTGCTGGGCTCTGCGCTGTTGCTCATCTGGGGCGCGCTCTGTCTGTTCGCCGCTGTCCGCCTCTTTCTAAAACATGAGCCGGCTCAGGAAACCGCTGGCATTGTTGCCGCGCTGGGCTTCGCCACCTCCATTCCGGTGATGGTTGCCGGCGCCGGCTTCTACGGCTTGCTGATGTTTGCCGGCTGCGGGTTCATTCTCTATTTGCTGTGGAAGGAGAGCTGGAATGGGTGGATCCTGCCGGGGCTGACGATCGCCGCGTTGTCGCTGACGATTGGCCTCAGCTTTGCCTACCTGCAGGCGGCTCAGATCCGCCAGGCTGTTTTCTTCGGGCCGCAGGTACAGAACACAGTCTCAGATGTCGAGCGGGTCCTGTTGACAACGGACATGTTCGCTTCGTTTCTGACCATCTTCTATATGTTCCTCATCGGTCTGATGCTGCTTGCCGCCTTTGTCCTCGCGGGAGGCGGTGCGCGCCGCGTGCGCGAGCTAGGCAGTACAGCTGGCTTTGTCAGCGCCGCCATCCTCTTCATCCTGGCGCTGGGAATCGTCAACACCACGAACATGCAGATCATCCAGGCGGACATCGTCTATAAGCAGGCCCGTCCACTCGATCAGCAGGCAACACGGGCAGGGAACCCAACACTATGGGACGTTCCGATCGCCATCTACGAGCACGCGATCGAACTGGCGCCGCAGGAGGACTTCTACTATCTCTTCCTCGGTCGCGCCTATCTTGAGAAGTCGGCGGGCGTACAGGATCCGGCTATCCAGCAGGACTTATTAGAGACCGCGCGGGACCGCCTGCTTCTGGCGCAGGAGATCAACCCACTCAATACCGATCACACCGCGAACCTAGCACGCCTGACCACCCGGTGGGCCAGCCTGGAGAGTGTGACAGAGCCGGAGCGAAAATCGCTGCTCGCGGAGGCGGAACGCTACTATCAAGACGCCCTGGCTCTCAGCCCGCAGAACTCGGTCATTCGCAACGAGTATGCCAATCTGCTGGCGACCCTGGACGGCGATTGCGAAGCGTCCATCGACGTCTACGAACAGTCGCTGGAGATCGACCCGTTCTTCCCCGATACCTATTTCAACCTCGCGAACATCTACAACATCTGTGCAGCACAACTTGTCGATGCCGACGTAGCGGGTGCTGCAGACGGTGTCGAAGCCGCTGATTATTACCGTCGCGCCGCCAAGCTGCTCGAAGAGGGGCTGGCGCGCGAAAGGCGCCCGACCAACACAGAAACGGTGCTTGTCCAGGCGGGCGAGCTTTATCAGCAAGCCGGTGAGTACGAGGCGGCGATAGCCGCCCTGCAAGAAGCGCAGGCCAACGGCAACAACCAGGTGCCCCGCTGGAACATCGACTTTCGTCTGGCAAGTATCTATCTCGCCATGGGCGACCAGGAGCGCGCTTTGGACCTGGCCCGGGACGCGCTGGCTGCCGCGCCGGCCGACGCGCATCCGCAGATCCAGACCTTTATCGAGCAGATTGGCGAACAGTAGGCAAACTACCGACCGCCGCGCTCATGCAACCATGTCATGCGCTCTCTTATTCTCATCTTTTCGATCTCGCTTGCCGTTACAGTGGTCAGTACGCCCTGGATCCGCCGCGTGGCAATCGGCACCGGCTTCGTCGACGCGCCAGCTGCACGTAAGCTCCACAACGCCCCCACGCCGCTCCTGGGCGGCCTCGCTATCTTTGCCGGTGTCCTGGTCGCGATGCTGCTGGGGTTCTGGGAGGCCGTCCCTGCACAGATTGTTGGTGCTGTTCTCGGCGGCACCCTCGTCGCGCTTATCGGCCTCGTCGACGACAGGCGACAGGTCTCGCCTACGCTCCGGCTGCTGGTGCAGTTCGCCGCTTTTGTGGTCCTCGTCTTCTTTGGTATTCAGGTTCGTCTCCCCGTCCCTTCGTGGCTGAACTATCTACTCACCTTTTTGTGGCTGGTCGGCATAATCAATGCTATCAATCTGCTTGACAACATGGATGGCCTGAGTGCGGGCGTGGGCGCCGTCGCCGCCGCGTTTATGACGCTGACAGCGGCCATGAATGCCCAGTTCCTCGTTTCGGCGCTCGCCGGGGCTATTCTCGGCGCCTGCCTGGGCTTCCTGCGCTACAACTTCAAGCCGGCGCAGATCTTCATGGGCGACGCCGGCGCCTACTTTCTCGGTTTCTGGCTGGCCGTTCTCGGCATCCAGCTCCGATTTCCGGATAACGTCAACTTCGTCACCTGGATGGTGCCGGTTCTCATCCTGGGCCTACCGATCTTCGACACGACGCTGGTCGTCTTCTCGCGCCTGCGGCGTGGCGTTCATCCCTTTACCGGCGGGAAAGATCATCTCAGCCACCGTCTCGTCGATCTGGGGCTCACTCAGCGCGAGGCCGTTCTGGTACTCTATCTGATCGCCGGCGCCTTCGGAATGGTCGCCCTCTTCGTCACGCAGGCGACTGTGCTGGAAGGCTACTTTATCGGCAGCGTACTCGGCCTGCTGCTCCTGTATGCAATCTGGCGGCTCGAACAGTTGCCGCAACAGGCTGAGCGATAGACCCTTGGCAAAATAGCGATTTAGGAGGAAAATGAGCCAAAGAAAAACAGCAAAAGCGCGTCGGCGCGAACAGGTACGCCGAGCACAAGAGCGCCAGCAGAATATTCGTCGGCTCGTTCTGGGCCTGACTGTCGCGCTCTTGTTGCTGGCGGCAGGATATGTGCTCCTGAATGTGCTGGCGCCGGATGAACAGGAGGTTCCGGAAGTGACGCAAGGTAACGAGTTTGAAGATACTGCGATAGACGGCGATCGACCGCTTGCCGACATGGCGCCGCAGGCGCGCGCTGGCTACTACAGCAGTTACCCTGAGATGGTCATCGACCCTACGAATGATTACGAGGCGGAGATCCAGACCGAGAAGGGCGATATGCGCGTCCGTCTTTTTGCCGAGGAAGCGCCTCTCACAGTCAATAACTTTGTTTTTCTGGCCAATCAGGGCTTCTATGATGGCGTCACCTTCCACCGGGTTATCGAAGATTTCATGGCGCAGGCCGGCGATCCCTCTGGCACGGGCGCGGGCGGCCCGGGATACCAGTTCCAGGATGAAACGGACAACGGCCTCACCTTTGACGAACCGGGGCTCCTGGCAATGGCCAACGCCGGTCCAAATACCAACGGGAGCCAGTTCTTTATCACCTTTGCACCGACTCCCTGGCTCGATGGCCGGCACACGATCTTTGGCGAAGTCGTTGAGGGCGAAGAGGTCTTGTCCCAGTTAACACGACGCCAACCTGGCGCCGCCACGCCTGGCGACGTGATCGAACGCATCGAGATTTACGAGGCGGAAAGTTAGCCGCAGCTTCGCCCTCTGCTAACCTACATCCTGCCCCATCTTATCGTGTAGGACAGTAGCCGCGATTTCCCGACTGAAAAGGAAATCGCGGCTTCCATTTGCAGCACAAAGATCGATCAACGGCGACGGTTCCAGACCAGCGCGCCGAGGAAGATGAGCAGAAGTGAGAGGTCAAGAACGCCACAGCCCAGAGAGCAGAGAAGATCATCGAAGATGATAATATCGATGGCCATGAAGAGGAGAAGCGATCCCAGCCAGAGAAGAATTGAACGAGTTAATTGCTTCGGTTCGTACTCCATAAGAGGATTATGCCGCTGCTCTGGCTGAATGCAAAAGGAGATGACTATGCCTGAAATGCCTAAAGCCTACGACTTTGCAGAGACCGAAGAACAGCTCTACGAGTGGTGGGAGGAGAATGGCTGGTTTCGGCCGGAGGCGCGTCCTGAAGACGCACCCCCATTTGTCATCGCCATCCCCCCGCCCAACGTGACGGGCGAGCTTCACATGGGCCACGCGATGTTCGTCGCCCTCGAGGATCTGATGATTCGCCGGGCGCGCATGCAGGGTTTTGCCGCGCTGTGGATCCCGGGGACCGATCATGCCGGTATCGCAACCCAGCTTCAGGTCGAAAAGCAGCTGCGTGCCGAAGGGACGTCGCGGCGTGAGATAGGGCGGGAAGCGTTTCTGGAGCGCAGCTGGGCCTGGAAAGAGAAATATGGCGGCTACATCACCCAGCAGCTTCGGCGCCTCGGCGCCAGCGCCGACTGGAGCCGCGAACGCTTCACGCTCGACGAAGGGCTAAACCGGGCGGTCAACGAAGCTTTCGTTCGCCTCCACCGGATGGGCCTCATCTACCGCGGCGAGTATCTCGTCAACTGGTCTCCAGGGCTGCAGACTGCGGTCAGTGACCTCGAGGTAGAGTACAGCGAGGAGCCCGGCTTCCTCTACTATTTCAAATATCCTCTCCAGGAGGGGGGCGATGTGCCGGTGGCGACCACGCGCCCCGAAACAATCCTGGGCGATACGGCGCTCGCCGTACATCCAGACGACGAGCGCTACCAGCACCTGATCGGCAAAACGGCCCTTGTACCGATTCTGGAGCGCGAGATCCCAATTATTGCCGATGACTACGTCGATCCTACCTTTGGCACCGGCGCACTCAAGATCACGCCTGGACACGATCCGAACGACTTTGAGATCGGACAAAAGCATGATCTGCCCCTGGTCAACATTATGAACCGCGACGCGACGCTGAATGAAAACGCGGGCCCGTATGCCGGCCTGGACCGCTTCAAGGCGCGGAAGCAGCTGTGGGAGGACATGGAAGATGCTGGTCTCACGCTGCGGCGCGAAGAACACACGCTCAACATTCCCCGGAGCCAACGGGGCGGCGAGATCGTAGAGCCGCTCGTCAGCCGCCAGTGGTTTGTGGACGCCGAACCGATGGCCAACATGTCGCTGGAAGCCGTGCGCAGCGGCCGAATCCAGATCGTGCCGGAGCGCTTCGTCAGAGTCTGGGAAAACTGGCTCGAAAATATCCGGCCCTGGTGTATCAGTCGCCAGTTATGGTGGGGGCATCGCATCCCGGTGTGGTATGTGAATGGCGATCCCGAGACTTACGTCGTCGCCCATGACGAGCAGATTGCTTACCTGGCGGCCGAAAAAATGTTCGGCGAAGATGTCCAACTCGAACAGGATCCCGACGTGCTCGACACGTGGTTCTCCAGCGCCCTCTGGCCCTTTAGCACACTGGGCTGGCCCCAGGACACAGAGGATCTGCGCCGCTTCTTCCCCACGGACGTTCTGGAAACGGGCTACGATATCCTCTTTTTCTGGGTCGCCCGCATGGTCATGACCAGCCTACTGTTCCAGAATGACATCCCCTTCCATACGATCTACCTTCACGGTCTCGTACGCGACGAGAGAGGCCGCAAGATGAGCAAGACCATCGGCAACGTGGTCGACCCACTGCAGGTTATCGCCGACTATGGAACAGATGCGCTCCGTTTCACGCTCCTTACCGGCGGCACACCAGGCAACGACCTTAATCTGTCGTTGGACAAGGTCGCTGGCAACCGTAACTTCGCCAACAAGATCTGGAACGTCGCCCGCTTCATCGTCCACAACCTGGACACGGTCACTGCTGCTGACGCTCCGACCGGCTCGCTTGAGGCCGCCGTCGGGCAGAGGGAGGCGGACGAAGGGCTGCTGACAGATACCGATCGTTGGATTCTCACGCAGCTGAATGACCTCATCGCCAGCGTGAACCGTCTCATGGGCAATTACCAGTTCGGAGAGGCGGGGCGGCACATCTACGACTTTCTTTGGAGTGACTTTGCCGACTGGTACGTAGAGGCGGCAAAGGTACAGCTTGGCCAGGGCGGCGCACGCGCCTGGACTACCGTCTACGTCCTCCAGCACGTTCTCGATCAGGCCTTGCGGCTCTTACACCCGTACATACCATTTGTTACGGAAGCGACGTGGCAGCAGCTTCAATATGCGCTGCGCGAGGCAGCAATCGGGATTCCGCCGGCGGACGAGCCGGCCGTGATCATAGCCGCATGGCCCCAACCGGGGCGCAGGTATCCCGAAGTGGCAGCTCGCTGGGAACGGGTGCGCGAGCTGGTGCGGGCTATCCGCGCCACGCGCTCTGAGTATAACGTGGAGCCTGCGACGTATGTCGAAGCACGAATTGGCGCCGGCGACCTCACGCCGTTCCTGGAGGCGCAGCGGGATGTGCTCGTCTTCCTGGCGCGGCTCGACAGTGAAAGGCTGCAAATTGCACCGCAGCTCTCCCCGCCTGAGAATGCCGCTACCGTGACGGTTGGCGACATTGTGGCCTACCTACCGCTCGCCGGAATGATTGATATTGCTCGGGAGCAGGAACGGCTGCAGAGCGAACTGGAGAGCGTAGAAGAGCAAATCGAGCGCCTCGAGAAGCTGCTGGCGAGCCCTTTCGCCGAAAAAGCACCCGCGCCGATCGTTCAGAAAGAGCGCGATAAACTGGAGCAGTACCGGGCTGAGAAGGAAGAGCTTGCCACCCGTCTAGATAGCCTGACGCCGGCCTAGCCGCGTTGCTTTTACGCCTGTGCTGCTGTTGCTTCTCTTGCCAACCTAATCGCCAGATCCACGAGGTGACGGTACAATCCATTCCACACCTGTACCTGTGCTATCATATTCGCTAACAAACCCGCTTAGTCCTCAGGAGCACATCATGACTTCTATCGCCTCGCTCAAGCCAGATCAGCTCTACCAGCACACTGATCCTTCTCTCTTCTCTTTCGAGACGACGGCTGATCTGGAGGAAACGGTACAGGTCCTTGGTCAGGAACGGGCCATCGAAGCGATTCGCTTTGGCATTGGGATTCAGCAAGAAGGGTATAACATGTATGCCCTCGGCCCTCACGGCCTGGGCAAGTACACGGCTATCCGAAAGATTATCGAAGGGCAGGCTGAGCAGGAAACGGTGCCTCCCGATCTGATTTACGTTCACAACTTCGAACAATCCCACAAGCCGTCGGCGCTCCAGTTGCCGGCTGGACGCGGAGCGAAGCTGCGCGATGACATGAAGGAGTTAGTCGAAGAGCTACAGGCCGTTCTTCCCGCCGCATTTGAAAGCGAGGAGTATCATGCCCAGCGTCAGGCGGTGGAAGAGGAGCTGCGTGAGCGTCAGGAGAGCGCCTTTGAACAGTTGCGAGAGCAGGCACAGGGCGAGGGCATCGCCCTGGTGCAGACGCCAAATGGACTGGCTTTTGCGCCAATGCGCGAAGGAGAGGTCATCCAGCCGAAAGAGTTTCTGGCGCTTCCTGAAGAAGAGCAGAAAGCGGTTCAGGCACAGATCGAAGATCTACAGGAAGAGCTGCAGCGTATTATGCGGCAGGTCCCC
Source organism: Promineifilaceae bacterium (SeqCode) (assembly GCA_033722535.1). Taxonomy (GTDB): domain Bacteria; phylum Chloroflexota; class Anaerolineae; order Promineifilales; family Promineifilaceae; genus JAAYYY01. Next base: position 8,089 of record JAWVYW010000082.1, on the reverse strand, counting down.
CAGTGGCAGAAAGAGGTGCGCAGCCAGGTGAAGAGCCTCCAGCGAGAGGTCGCGGTGTTCACCGTTACGCCACTGTTTGAGGAGCTGCGCGAGCAGTATGAGGATCTGCCCGAAGTGCTGGAATATCTGGAAGCGGTGCAGGAGCATATTATCGAAAATGTCGAGGCCTTCATCGAACAGCCGGGAGAGAATGAGAACCCGCTGATGCAGATGATGCGTAACCGGCAGACCGGCTCCCGCACACCAAGCTTTACGGAATACCAGGTCAACCTGCTTGTCGACAACAGCGAGTTGGAAGGCGCGCCGGTCGTCTACCTCGAGCTGCCGACCTACCAGAATCTCATCGGGCGGATCGAGCACATATCGCAGATGGGCGCTCTGATCACCAACTTCACGCTGATCAAGCCTGGCGGCCTCCATGAAGCTAATGGCGGCTACCTGCTACTGGACGCGCGCAAACTGCTGGTGCAACCGTTTGCCTATGAGGGATTGAAGCGCGCCCTTCAGGCGAACAAAATCACCATTGAAACCCTGGGACAGGTATACAGTATGGTCAGCACGGTATCCCTTGAGCCTGAGCCGATTCCGCTGGATATCAAGGTCGTGCTCCTGGGCGAGCGGCTGCTCTACTATCTGCTCTACCAGCACGACCCGGAGTTTGGCGAGCTCTTTAAGGTGATGGCCGACTTCGAAAATGAGATGGTACGCAGCGAGGACAACAGCCAGGCCTACGCGCGTCTGATCGCGTCGATGGCCCGGCGCGAGGAGCTTCGACCTTTTGATCGTGAGGCGGTCGCCCGCGTTATCGAGTACAGTGCCCGCCAGGCCAGCGACAAGGAGCGGCTGACGACGCACACGCAGACTGTTGCCGATCTCCTGCGCGAGGCAAACTATTGGGCGCGTGCTGCAGAGCGAGACGTAGTTATGGAAGCGGATGTCGAAAAGGCGGTTGAAGCTCAGATCTACCGTTCGAACCGGCTCCAGGAACAGATGCAGGAGTCGATCCTGCGCGAGACGGTCCTGATCGATACTACAGGTGAGGTGATCGGGCAGATCAACGGCCTTGCCGTCCTGCACATCGGCAACTATGCCTTTGGACGTCCCAATCGGATCACCGCTACCGTCAGCATTGGCCGCGGCGAGGTAATCGACATCGAGCGGCGCGTCGATCTCGGCGGCCCCATTCATTCGAAGGGCGTCTTGATCCTCTCCAGCTTCCTGGCAGCACGCTTTGTGGAGGAGCGCCCCTTCTCTCTCAGCGCGAGCATCGTCTTTGAACAATCGTATGCTGGCGTCGAAGGAGACAGCGCCTCCTCCACGGAGCTCTACGCCCTCCTTTCGGCAATGGCCGAGGTTCCGATACGGCAGGGGCTTGCCGTGACCGGCTCGGTCAACCAGCGGGGCCAGGTCCAGGCAATCGGCGGCGTGAACCAGAAGATTGAAGGTTTTTTTGACATCTGTGTTAAGCGCGGCCTCACCGGCGAGCAGGGCGTGTTGATCCCGGTGTCCAACGTGAAAAATCTGATGCTCCGCGAGGATGTTCGGAACGCTGTGGAGGCAGGAGAATTCCACATTTATCCGGTCGCTCACGTCGACGAAGGAATCGAGATCCTCACCGGCATTCCGGCCGGCGAAGAGGAAGAAGACGGTCAGTATCCAGAAGGGACGATCAACGCGCGCATCGTCAACCGCCTCGAAAGGCTCGCCAAAATGCGGCGCAAATTTAGCCGCCCATCAGTGGAAGCCGGTGAAGGCAGCGAAGAGGACGACAGAGAGAACGGTGAGCGTCCAGCGGAGGATGATGGGCCGCCGGATGAAATCCCCGATCCCGTTCCACCCATTCCGGACAGAGTGCCTGAAGAGGAAAAGTAGCGCAATGGCGACGCCCTGCTCTGGTGAGCATGCCGCCGCTGATAGGAGATCGTATGGCCGAACAAGAAGTACAGGCCGAGCACGAAGTAGGAGCCGAACAGGAGCTACGCGAAGAAACGATGGAGCTGGCGATCCAGCAGATCCTGGTCGCCCTTGATAACTCAACCCACAGCCTCGCCGCCCTACATGCGGCGGCCCGCCTGGCGGCGACTGTGCACGCCAAATTACTGGGTCTTTTTGTCGAGGATATCAATCTCCTGCGCCTGGCGAGCCTGCCTTTCGCACGGGAGGTGCGCTGGCCGACCGCGCGTGAAGAGAAGCTAGACCGGGAGCAGATGGAACACGATCTACGACTGCGCGCGTCACAGGCGCGGCGTGCGCTTGCCTACGCCGCCGATCAGGTAGAAGCGGAGTGGTCATTCCGTGTGGTACGCGGCGTGGTCAGCAAGGAAGTCCTGGAGGCGGCGCTTGAAGCGGACCTGCTTTCGCTAGGTCGGGCCAGCCGTTCCGAAAGAAGCCACGTCCCGCTGGGCTCGACGGCGCGGGCGGCGGCCGTCCAGGCGCCGCGGCCTGTTCTCGTGGCGCGTGTCGGCGCTGATCTCCAGCAGCCAATCGCCGTCACCTACGATGGCTCACCGACCGGAAGCCGTGCGCTTGCTGCCGCCGTGCAGATGGCGCGGGCGAACGAGAGCAACCTCTTGATACTGATCGTTGCCCGCGATGCGGAGACGATCACTCGACTTGCGGCGCGAGCACAACGGCTCGTCCAGCCACATGTCAGCCATACAGAGATCCGCGCTTTCCGCCATGACGATGAATATGTTCTGGCCCAGACGCTGCAGCAGGAGACGTGTGGGGCAGTGATTTTGGGGGGCGAAAGCCAGATACTGCAGGGTGCGGCGCTACAGACGCTGTTGGACGAGCTCGATTGTCCGGTAATGGTCGTCCGCTGAACCGTCTCTGCGATCCACTACGCATGGTAAGAGGAGTGCCCCCATACGTAAAGACATCCTGAGAAAACCGTTGCGCGCTCCGCTGCTTGTTTTCGCGGTCGATTGCTCTGGCTATACTTACTCGTCGTCTGTTTCCGCGTGCCCCTTATATGCGGGCATCCGGTGTGGCTATCACGAAACGGTATATGCGCAGAACATGGCTTGTCATTTTAGTTCTTCTCATCTTATTGACCGGCGCGCTCGCCTGGCAGCTTCCCGCTATTTTGAAAGCGGTGCCCAGCCGCTACGTCGCCAGGCTCCCGGAGCCGGTACAGGCTCTCGGCGTGCGCGAGCACGTCAGCGTGCTACCCACGGCAGCGGCGCCTGAGCTGACCGACGAAGAACTGCACCAACTCCTCGCATCTGCCGCTCCATCGGCGGGTGCGGTCCCGACTCACGATCCGCGCTTGGCCCCGCCGACGCCAACGCCGCCCCCCACGCGCGCGGCGGAAACGGGTGCGAACGACGCGCCAGGCGCTTCTCCGGCCACTGCTGTCCCCACTGCCACGCCGGCGCCTGCCCCTACGAAAACGCGTCCGCCGCTGCCGGCGAGTGTCCGCCTACAGGGCATCGCGCACCGCTTCCAGGACTGGAATAACTGTGGACCCGCGACGCTGGGAATGAGTCTCACCTACTTCGATATCTATCACACACAGAACCAGATCGCGTCGATTGTGAAGCCGGACCCGGAAGATCGCAATGTGTCACCGTGGGAGATGGCTGCTTACGTAAATCAGCAGACGGAACAGGCGGCGCTCGACCGGGCAAATGGCGATCTCTACACTGTACGCGCGCTGCTGAGCAGCGGCTACCCGGTCATCGTGGAAGTGGGTATTCAGCCCCCTGGGGAATATCGCTGGATGGAGTGGTACGGGCACTACCTGCTGCTCGTCGCCTACGACGATAGCGCCGAGACGTTCTGGGTCTACGACTCTTGGTTCGGCACCAGTGAAGTCCCGCAGGAGAACGCCCACAGCGACGGTCGCGAAATCAGCTATGCGGAACTCGATAGCCAGTGGCGTTACTTCAACCGCAGCTACATCGTCCTCTACCCACCTGAGGAGGAAGCAGAGGTTGCCGCTATCATCGGCGACGCGATGAACGACGAGCAGATGTGGCAGAATGCGCTGCGCCGCACCCGCACCGAGCTGGAGGCCGAACCAGAAGTTGCGCATCTTTGGTTCAACCTCGGTACTGTCTATAATGCGCTCGGAAATTACGAAGCGGCTGCTGCCGCCTTCGATAAGGCGCGCTCTCTTGCCCTTCCCTGGCGCATGCTGTGGTATCAGATGGGTCCTTATGAAGCGTACTATGAGATCGGTCGCTATGAAGATGTCATCGAGCTGGCAGACGTGACGTTGCAGGATCGCCCTTACTTTGAAGAGGCATTCTACTACAAGGGGCTTGCCCAAATCGCGCTCGGTGAGGAAGCAGCGGGACGTGAAAATCTCGAAAAGGCGGCTGCCTTCAATCCTAACTTCCCGCTCGCGGCTGAAGCATTGGGCGATTAAGTCAAAAGTAGCCGGATAGTTTGCCAAGCGGGTAACTACTGGCCCGTGGGTGTCCTCGCCGGCAGATGAGGTGTCTATGTCCTCCCGAACAAAGAGTATTATCTTAGTCGTTGCCGTCCTCCAGCTCGCGTTGGTGGTCGGGCTGTTTGCGCTGCCGCGCGTCGTCCAGGCTCTGCCGGGACGTTACCTGGTCCGCCTTCAAAGTCATCGCCTCACATCTGGCGTGGTAGAGCTGGTGACGACTCCGCTGCCGCAGGCGCTGCCTGTGGCAGAGGCCGGCGGTCGCACAGCCGTTGCGGTGGTCGACGCGCCGGAGATTCCGGGACTGGACGAGCCGGATGCGATGGACATCTCGCCTGTCGTTGCGCCCGCTGTGAGCCAACCCACAGCCACGCCGACGGCGACGCCGGAGCAGACGACAACTCTTGTGGAGGAGGCAGCGGCCGCAACCGCCACGCCTCCGCCGGCAACGCCCACGGCGACGCCTCTGCCAACGTTCACGCCGATGCCCATTCCGGAGCAGGTTACGCTCGACGGTCTGATCAGCATCGTCCAGGGCTTCAACAACTGTGGCCCGGCCAACATGGTGATCGCGCTTGACTACTGGGGAGATGAGACGACTCAGCAGGAAGCAGCAAGTTACCTGAAGCCGAACGAGGAAGACCGCAACGTCAGCGCGTGGCAGATCAGCGACTACGTCAACGACTTCACGAGCCTGCGCTCCACCGTCCACGTCGGCGGCGATCTCGACACTGTGCGGCGCCTGGTTGCGGCTGGCTTCCCTGTGGTCATCGAAAAAGGCTACGAACCGCAGAGCGGCACCGAGGGCTGGTACGGGCACTATCTGACCGTCTATGGCTACGACGATGCGCGCCAGGAATTTTACAGCCGCGACACCTATCTCGGCCCCTTTAACGGTCGACCCCGTATCGACAGTTACCGCGAGTTCCTGCACTGGTGGCAGCACTTCAACTACACTTTCTACGTCATCTACCCGCCCAATCGTGAAGCGGAAGTGATGGCGATCATTCCCGATTATTTGGAGAACGAGTGGTCGATGTGGCAGTACGCGGCCGATCTGTCGCGGAGCGAACTCGAAGAAGATCCCGAGAATGTCTTTACGCTCTTTAATCTCGGGGTTGCCCTGACACGCCTGGGACAAAATGCCAGCGCAGAGACTGTCGCCAATTACGACGAGAGCGTAAACATCGCGTACTACGAGGAGGCGACGGAGATCTTTGACCAAGCTCGCGCCCTGGGCCTGCCGCCGCGCACGCTCTATTATGAGCACCGGCCGCTGATGGCCTACTACAAGGTGGGACGATTCCAGGATGTGCTCGATCTGACGGCGTCACTACTGGAGACGCCCGGGGGCAAATGGGTAGAAGAGATCTACTGGTACCGGGGCCATGCGCTGGCCACGGTCGGTGCGCTCGTGGAGGCCAGAGAAGCCTACATGAAGGCGCTGGAGGTTAACGAAAACTTCTACCCGGCGCAGACGTCTCTGGACTGGGTCAACTCACTGCTTGAGTCGTAAAGCGCGCGGCTAGGGGATCATCCTACTCCTGGACTCGGGTCGCGAGCCAGTGGGAGAAGGGGCTGAGCCAGGGAGGATTCAGCCGCCAGACGGCCCACATCAGATAAGCGAGCCCTGTGACGGGGATGATTCCCTTGTTCTCGGCAACCCCCTGCAAAATCGTTTCCGCACATTCAGCCGGAGAGGCTTTTGGCACATGTTTCAGGCGGGCCAGCACCTTTTCTCGATCTTCGGTGACGTACTTTGTCGTCTGCCAGATTGGCGTCTCAATGTAACCAGGACATACAACACTAACCTTCACTCCTTCGCGCGCCGCCGCATCGCGCAGGGAGGTCGACAGTCCTACGACTCCATGTTTTGTCACCGCATAGGGAATAGCGGTAGGCGCCGGAATAAGGCCTAAAAGAGAGGCGGTGTTGACGATATGCCCGTATCCCTGGCGTTGCATCTGCTTGTGAGCCGCGCGCGTTCCAAAGATCACACCCCAGAGATTGACGTTGATCACGGCCTGCCAGTCCGCAAGTGTAACATCTTCCAAACTGCCAGAGATCCCAATGCCGGCGTTGTTAAACATGTAGTCCAGGCGACCGTGGTGGTCGATCACCCGGTCCACCAGCCCCTCCACGCCGTCAGGGTCGGTTACGTCGAGGAAGCCGCCCTCGGCCCGCCCTCCATTGGCGCGAATTGCGGCAGCCACCTCCGCCGCCCCCTCACCATGGATGTCGCCTACGATTACCACTGCACCGCGGGCAGACAACGCTTCACAGAGAGCGCGGCCAATACCCGAAGCACCCCCGGTTACCACCGCCACCTTGTTCTCAAAGATGCGCTCGGCCGGCGCCTCCCCCTGCTTGCGCCACAGCCGTGTACCCAGATACCCTAGCGCGATGCCGGCTACGACGGCGCCCGTCTTCAGTGGCTTCTTGTTCATCGGCGGTTCCTCCTTAAAAAGCAGCAGTGATAATATGGGTGGACAGGATAGCGTGCGCGAACGACATTATAGCATACGACCGGGAGCCGGTGGCAGGAAGCATTGCAGCTTTTGATCAGGAGATAGTAGGCTGAGGTCACGAAGATGGATAAATTGATCTTCATACGCCACTCGCAGTCTCGCCCCACTCCCGGACAACCCGCCTCCTCCTGGCCCCTCACCTCTGTCGGCCGGGAGCGCTGCCAACCGCTGGCGCGCTGGCTCAGCAGTCACGAGCCGCTGACGATCGTCAGCAGCGAGGAGCGAAAGGCGATGGAAACCGCCCAGCTCGCCGCGTCGCAGCTCGGCATTCCGTGGTCGACAGCCTCCGGACTACAGGAACATGACCGCACCGGAGAGCCTTACCATTCGCAAGAGCAGTTCCTGGCTCTGGTCGAACGGCTTTTCCGCGAGCCGCAAGCGACGGTATTTGGCCGTGAGAGTGGCGCCCAGGCCCTGGCCAGGTTTGAACAGGCGCTGGCAACGGTGCTGCGGAGCCGTCCCCCCGGCAACCTGGCTGTCGTCACCCACGGCACTGTCCTCAGCCTCTTTGTCGGCGCGCATAGCGACCACGATCCACTGTCCTTCTGGCAACGATTGCGCCAGCCCTCTATCGTCGTCTTTTCCCTACCCGATCTGACGCTACTTGAGGTGGTCGACGAGGCGCTGTTTTAATGCGCGTCAGCCCCCGAGTACTACGCAACCACCGGAAAAGGAGTATAATGGAAGCAGTGGATCTACTCGGTCCAGTCGATGCTTTTTGACGTCGGCTTCCCCATAGCGGCCGACGTGCTGTTATAGCCCACACACCACAGGAGGTTTACAATGGCAACTGCTGAACGCGACTTCAAAGTCACTTATGCTACCCTCGCCAGCCCCAGCCCAGAACTGCATCAGATGTTTGACGAAGCGGTTGAGCGGGTTAAAAAGAACTTTGGCCAGACGTTTCCGATGTACATTGACGGCGAGGAAGTCACCGCCGAGGAGACATTCACCAAGCGCAGCCCGGTCGACCGGGATCTGATCATGGGCCACTTCCAGAAGGGTACCAAAGAGCACGTCGAGCGCGCTGTTGCCGCCGCGAAAGAGGCGTTTGCCGAGTGGCGACGCACGCCATGGCAGGAGCGGGTCGACCTGATGTACACAGCGGCCGACAACATCAGCGATCGCCTCTTTGATATTGCGGCCGTGATGAGCCTGGAGGTGG
>JAWVYW010000081.1:0-16077 GCA_033722535.1 Promineifilaceae bacterium (SeqCode) | reverse complement strand
CGGGCGGCAGACGGAGATCGAGGCGATTACCGGCGCCGTCGTCCGCAGTGCGGACAAGCATGCTGTCCCTGCCCCGGTCAACGCCGCGCTGCTGCGGCTCTTTCAGCGGGTTGCGGCGGGTGAAGGCTGGCAGGAGGTGATTCCGTCGCTGCAACCTGATGTACAGCCGCTGTTTGCCGCCCTTTCCGGCAGCGAGTAGAACAGCATTATGATCGTCACCTCCTCTATCGAAACCGTTCGTAGACACCGCCACGCCGACCCGACGCTGACGTGGGGCCTCGTGCCGACGATGGGTTACCTCCACGAAGGCCATCTCTCGCTGGTGCGCCGCGCTCGCGCCGCACAGGAGCGGGTCGCGGCCAGCATCTACGTCAACCCGACGCAATTTGCGCCCACGGAGGATCTGGAGAGTTACCCGCGGAATCTGGAGCGCGATCTGGCTCTGCTGGAAGCGGAAGGGGTCGACCTGGTCTTCACGCCCAACGATCAGGTGATGTACCCGCAGGGCTTCCAAACGGCGATCCAGGTCGGCGAGGTGAGCCAGCCGCTGGAAGGTGCCTCTCGCCCGACTCACTTTCAGGGGGTGGCGACCATCGTCGCCAAGCTGTTCAATATCGTCGCGCCCACGGCGGCTTACTTTGGTCAGAAAGATGCGCAACAGACGGTCGTCGTGCGGCGGATGGCAGCCGACCTCAACTTCGACGTGGAGATCGTGATCTGCCCCACGGTGCGCGAGGCGGATGGTCTGGCGATGAGCTCGCGCAATGCGCGCCTGTCGGCGGAACAGCGGGCAGCCGCGCCCGTCCTCTATCACGCGCTGACGCGTGCGCGGGCGGCGCTCGCGGAGGGGGAGACGAGTGGCGCCGCGCTGCGGCGGCTGATGAAGGAGACGGTTGCTGCCGAACCGCTGGCGCGGCTGGACTATGTCAGCGTCGCCGATCCGGCTTCTCTCGCTGAACTGGAGAGCGTCGGACAGAAGGCACTCCTTTCGCTGGCTGTCTTTATCGGCGAGGTGCGCCTGATCGACAACGTGCTCCTCGACCGGAAAGAGGTGCTACAAAATAGCCAGCCGCAAGAGCCCTCCGATGGTTGATTCCCGCATCGAGATCGTCCGCGGCGACATTACGGAGCAGCAGCTCGACGCCATCGTCAATGCCGCCAATACCAGCCTTCTGGGCGGCGGCGGCGTTGACGGCGCGATTCATCGGGCGGCGGGGCCACAGCTACTGGCCGAGTGCCGCACCCTTGGCGGCTGCCCCACCGGGGAGGCACGGGTCACAGCCGGGTACGATCTGCCCAGCCACTGGGTTATTCACACGGTCGGCCCGGTGTGGCGCGGCGGGAACCACCATGAGGACGAGCTCCTTGCCCGCTGCTACCGCAACGTACTGACCCTCGCCGTCGAGCACGGTATCCGTACCATAGCTTTCCCCGCCATTAGTACTGGGGCCTACGCTTTCCCCCCCCGACGCGCCGCCACAATCGCCATAGAGGAGATAAATGCCTTTCTGGCAGATACGAGCCTTCTCAAGCTGGTGCGGATCGTCTGCTATGAAGAGCGCATCTTCGCCGCCTACCAGGAAGCACTCGCGGCACTCGCCGGGCAAGACGCCACAAATGCGAAGGGAGACGCACTTCCCTCAGGCGGGTAGAAGCCCCGTGTTTCAGCGACTCCAGAAGGCCATATTGCCCCGGGCCACGGCGCGCTTCCCGCTGCCGTCGGCTGCGATGACATAGATGCGCGAGGCTTCGCCCTCCTGAACAGGCAGTACCAGCGCTCGGCTATCGGGTGACCAGAGGCGGTGGCTGAGGGCATACTGGTCAAAGAAAGGCAGGAACTGGGTGAGGAAGAGATCGACCGGCTGGAACGTGAGCAGGAGTCGGCTTTCCCCGTCTTCGACTTCCGCGAGCCAGAGATGGAATAACAGCTCCGGGTGCTCCTGCTGAACCGGCACGCCAGCGGCGCGTACCGGAATGATTTCAGCCGCCGCCGTTTGTCTGAAAGGGGCGCCTTCGGCGTTCTGTTCGCGACCCACATCGGCCACAGTCAGATAGGCAATACTGCGGCCATCAGGGGACCAGAAAAAGCCGAGCACTGTGCCAGCCGCCAGCGTCCGCGTCACCCCCGTTTCTGCATCGACCAATTGCAGCGGCCCGAAATAGTCGAACATGCGTGGCGACGCTTCTTCCGGGGGGGTTATGAAAGCCAATTCGCCTCCGGTGGGGCTCCAGCCCATGGCAATCGCCCCTTCATGGGGCAGCCGCACCGCCTCGCGTCCGTCCTGTTCGCGCACGACCAGCCAGCGTTCGCTCACGCTTTCATACTCGCCATAGGCGACGAAACGATCGTCCGCGGAGGCGACCGGCGCCTGAAAGAAACCTGGGCGCGCGAGGTTATCGCCGGCTGCTCCTGCGGCGACATCCACAAAAGCCAACTGTGCATCGCGCGACACGCTGCCGGAGTGAATGAGCAGGCGCTCCCCGTCGCCCATCCAGTCCCAGTAAAAGGGCTGCCCGGTCGCCAGCAGGCGGCTCTCCTCGCTGCCGTCAGCCGGCGCCAGGTAGAGGCCGAAGCCGTCGTCCGCCTCAGTGCCGGCAATAAAGGAGACGCGCCGACTATCCGGGGCCCAGTATAGGTAAACAGGGGCCTGCTCGTCGCTCTGGTAGAGGAGATGTCCCTCACTGTCAGCGACGTCGGCAAAGGTGTAGACACCTGCCTGCTCGTCGTCGCCGCCGATGGCTGCCAGCCGTTGTCCATCCGGAGACCAGGCGGGAAAGAGGAAGATCTCGTCGCCCGCGCTGACGATGCGCTCGTTGCTGCCATCCGGGGCGACGGTACCCAGATGACCCCGCGGACTCACGAAGGCGATCCGCCCTTCCGGAACGCCTGCAGTCGCATCTTGCTCCGGCAACGGCGCGACCCCCTCGTCGTCGGCTGGCTCAGAGGGCGTCGCCGCATCTGCTTTGTCCACCCGTTCCGTGATGCCCGGTAGCACGGCAAAGCCGTCCGCACGCGCGACGAGCAGCCCCCCAACCGCACTGGCGGTTAGCGCAAGGGCGCCGCAGAAGAATATCAGGGCGAGAAGTGCGCAGCCGGCAGCCCACGCCGTGCGCCGAACCCCACGCGGATGGTCGTTAGCTGTTTGCCACAATCTCATGGCCTTTCCTCACCGCTATCACCTTCCCCCCATTATTGCCGCGCGGTAATAGAAAGACGTTTGCGCTTCAGGAGCGGTCCCCAATTCCCGCCTCTTCCGCCTCGCTGAGCAAGTACTCCATCTGCACAAAACGCCGCGTGCGCGTTTCTGAGCGCAACAGGAGGGAATGGGTGCGCACGAGGCGTCCGTCGTAGTGCACGGCGGGCAGCAGGGCGCTGTCGGTGATGCCGGTTGCGGCGAAAAAGATCTGGTTTCCCCCGACCAGATCTTCCGCGGTGTAGATCTTGTTCACGTCGAGCGCCGCCGCCTCCACCGCCGCTCGTTCGGCACCGTCCTGCGGCGCGAGTCGCGCCAGCATCTCTCCCTGCATCGCCTTGACAGCGCAGGCCGCGATCAGCCCCTCGGGAACACCGCCGACGCCCATAAGAATGTCGGCCGACGTGTCGCGCATCGCCGCCAGCAGCGCCCCCTCCGCATCCCCCTGTTCGCGGAGCAGGATACGTGCCCCCGCCGCGCGGATCTCCTCGATCAGGTCGAAGTGGCGGACGCGATCGAGAACGATAACCGTCAGGTCGCGCACCGCTTTCTTTTTCACGCGCGCCACCAGAGCCAGTGTCCACGCTGCGGGGGCGTCCATGCACTGCGGCACCAGCGCATGCGCCGCGTCGGCGTCGACGATAATCTTCTCCATGTAGACGGCGGGAACGAGGGCGTGCATGGCGCCGCGCGGCGCCATGCAGACGAGCGAGATGGCATTCGGGTGACCGCGCACCACGAGATCGGTCCCGTCGATCGGATCGACGACGACGTCGACCGCCGGGCCGCGCCCGGTACCGACCGAACGGCCGGTATCCAGCGGGGTACCGGAGCCGTGGCGGCCCTCCTCGCCGATGACAATCCGACCGTCGACTTCGATCTGGTTTAAAACTTCCAGCATCGAATGTGCCGCCGCCCCGTGAGCGCGGTCGGCGCGCCCAGAGCCAATCCAGCGCCCGGCCTGGATAGCGGCTGCTTCCGTTACACGAACCAGTTCCAGCCCGACATTGCGGGATGGTTCCGCCTGGTCATTCATTGCTGGGGATCCTCGTCATGTGTACGCTTGGATACGCCTCCTGCGGCGCCTGCGGCGCGAGAACGACCGTTCTCCCGCTGGTGAGGCAGCTCCGGCACAGGCGGTCGCTCGTGACCCGGCAGCTCCACAGCACAGAGCAGATCCGCCGCCTCCCAGGCGACCATCCCCCCCTTCATAAAGGCGACATCTTCGCGCCCCTCCTGCTGGAGCGCGTAGGCGGCGCGCTGGCTGCGGCGCCCGGCGCGACAGACCAGCACAACCCCGCGCTCCTTGGGGAGCTGCACCGTTTGCGAAAGCAGGGAAGGCAGTGGCACCAGCTGTGCACTGGGGATGTGCCGGCGACGATATTCGCGCGGCTCGCGTACGTCTATTACCAGCGGTGGCTGATCGCCATCTTCATGAAGCTGCTGCCACAGGACCGTCGGTTCGACGCTGCGCACGGCCCGTTCAGGAATATTTTGCAACTGGGGAATGTCGACCAGGTCGTCGCGCTTGGGGAGATTCTGACATTCGTGAAATGCGCGTACCGGACACTCGTAGATGCAGATGGTGGGGTCAAGCGCCTGATGAAAAAGAAAAGTAACTGCCTCGTCCTCTGCGAGGAAGTGATCCTCCCCGAGGAAGGATTCAAAACCGGTCGACTTCATCAGAGCGCGGACGCGCTGATTGACCCGCACCATATACACATCGCCATCGCCATCCCGGCACAGATTGACGACATTTTCCAGCATGTGGATACCACTGAAATCGCAGTGGTTGACGCGGTGCATACGCAGAAGCAAGAAGCGCTGTTCCGGATTGCGGGCGCGGATGGCGTGGATCTCCTCCTCCACGTGGTTCACCGCCCCGAAATAAAGGTCGCCCTGGACGTCTATGATAGCCAGCTGCGGGCAGCTCTCTCGTTCGACGCGGGGGACGAAGTGGGAGAACTGCTCGTCGGGCAACACTTCGTGGACGTGCGGCATACTCGTACGCAGCGTGTAGCGCACGAAGGAAAGCAAGATCCCAACCAGAACGGCGAAGGCGATGGGCAGGAACAGCGTGCCGAGGAAGGTTACCACCATAATGACGGCGTCCCCCCGCGTCCCCCGAGCGATGCGCGTCATCTCGGCGCGGTCGATTAGGCCGAGGCCGATGACGACGAGAATGCCCGCTAACGCCGCGCGCGGTAGAAAAACGGCTAGCGGCCCCAGCACAAAGGTCGCGAGCAGGACGAAGAGACCGGAGAAGACAGCCGACAGAGCGGTGCGGGCGCCTGTCTGCAGGTTGACCGCCGAACGCGAAAAAGAGCCGGCAACGGCAAAGCCGGACAAGAGGCCGGAGGCGATATTTGCCAGCCCCTGCCCCACAAACTCCTGATTACTATCCAGCCGCTGCCCAGTCTGATTTGCCAGGCTGCGCGCCATGGCCACCGTCTGTACGAGACCGATCGCGCCCACGGCCAGCGCGCCGGTCGAAAGGCGGGCGATCATGTCGAGGCTGAAAAGGGGCAGGTTGGCCAGCGGGGGCAACGCCCCCGCGAGCTGCCCGATGGTGCTCACGCCAGCCGCTCGGAGGTCGAGCAAGGCCACCAGCACCGCCGCCGCAATCAGCGTCACCAGCGCCGGCGGCAGGCGGCGCGTCAGGCGAGGGAGAAGCAGTAGGACGATGATAGAGGCTATGCCGATAAAGGCCGTCGGAGGATGGATCTCTCCGAGATGTGCGTAGACGCCAACAGCAATCGCCGGCAGGCTGCGCCCCTCGAAGCTCAGCCCCAGAAGGGGCCGGATCTGCTTGGCGGCGATCAGTACGCCGGCCCCGGCAGCGAAGCCGACGACGACGGAGTGGCTGACGAAGTTGACGAGCATTCCCAACCGAGCGAGCCCCAACACCAGTTGAAAGAGCCCGGCCATCACCGTCATCATCCCTGCAGCGATAACAAATGTAGCCGTTCCCGGTTCGAAGGCGGCGCTGGCGAGGGCGGAGAAGACGAGCAGCGAAATGGCGTTTGTCGGCCCGGGATGGAGCTGGTCGGAGCTACTCCAGAGCGCACCCACAATGGCGCCGACCACCGCCGTGTAGAGCCCCATCGCCGGCGGCAGCTCGGCGATGATCGCGAAGGCAATGGCCTGCGGCAGCATAATGACGGCCACCGTGAGGCCGGCAATCAGATCGGGCCGCAGGTAATCTCGCTCGTAGCCGCGAATCAGGCGGACGGGGCGCAGGAGATAATGTGCCAGCGGTGCGAAAAAAGGCTTGACGTCAACCTTCTCCGTCACCACACTCATCGACAGGCTCCTCCCGTCATCGTCGGATTCCTTTTACCGTTTCAGATTTCGCGCGCGCCATGTGCCACCCTACACACTATAGCACGACCGACCACGACAAAGTAGAGGTCGGTGGTGCTATTTGGCCGCGGAGCCGAACCGGCAGCTCAACGCGCATCTCCTCGGCGCGCTGGCGAGCCAGCAGCCGGTTGTTTGGCACTTCGATTGTACCCCATTTTTGCAAAGCACGTCTATCAGCATATGGGCGGGAGCGCACACCACCGCTCGGTACCTTGCCCGCGGGCCCGGTTGTGGTCAGGCCGCGGGCAAGGTTCCGGAAAGAGGAGGGAAGATAGTTCACGCTAAGCCATAGTCATGGCCGCGCAACCATACTGTACGCCACTGCTCCCAACGTCGTCTGTGCTCCCGCCTACATTGCTTTCAGGAGCGTGACCACATTGCCGCCGGCGCTCCTTCCTGCGCCAGTAAACGGTCCACCGTCTCCATCAGATCCTCCTCTGGATAGTGCTCCAGCCGGATCTGCACGTACGCCTGCCACCGCCGCAAGACGCCAACGTCGTCCATCCGCGCTTCCGCCGCCTCCTCAAGGTCAAAGCGCTCGAGCAACTCCTGAGCTCCTTCCTGACGCGTGCGCCCCACGACGTCTCCTTTAAAGCCGCAATCACGGCGTCCTCCTCGACGTCGTCCGGTCGCAGCTCGACCGCTGCCCGCGCATAGGAGAGCGCCTTTAGCCTCTCCGTCTGTACCAGCGTCCCGTCGAGGTCAAATATCGCCAGCCGCGCAGCCGCCGCTCAGCGACTGGCTGCAATCTGCTCCCGCTGCCAGTCGAAATCGACGTCGCCGGCGTAGAAACGCTCCGGATTTTCAATAGCCCAGATCTGCTTACGGATGATCCAGTTGTCCGGCACCAGCTCTACCACCTTACGCCACTTGGCCAGCGCCGCTTCCACCTGCCCCTGGCGGTAGAGCGCCAGCCCTTCCTGGAAGTGGGTGCGCACCGCCTCGTCGACCTCTCCGGCAGCCGCCTCCGCCGCGCTTTGAAGCTCCGCCAGCTCCGAGCTGCCGACGAAGCGCTCCGCCAGCTCGCGGTGTTGCGATTTGCGGATGTCGAAGCCGCCGAACTTTGTGTAGCGCACGATGCCTGCTTCGTCCACGAAGACGGCATTGGGAACGGCCTGAAAGCCAAAGGCGTCGCCGAGCCTGTTTTCTGTGTCCACAAGGTTGGTGAAAGTCGCTCCTGCACGCTCCACATACGGACGCGCCTTGGCCGCCCCCTGAAAATCGATCGCCGCCGCAACAATAGTTACCGCCTCCTGATGCGCTTCACTGAATTCCTGCCAGACCGGCAGTTGGTTGCGGCACGATCACCACGACGCCCACATGTACAGAATCCATCTCTGGCCCTCGAAGTGGCGCAGGTTAACACGCTCTCCCTCCAGCGCAGGCAGGGCGAGGTCAGGGATGAGATCGCCGACGCGTACGCGTTCGCTACTCTGGTTATTCATTTTCTACCTCACTGGTCACCGATGTGACGGCCCAACGCCGGATAAGCTCGGGTGCCAGTGTACCGGAAGACCCGATCAGATGCGAGACGAGGATTGTCCGAGGCGCCACCAACTTCTATAATCCGCCCGTGTCAGTAGCCTGAGCACCGTCAACGACAACGCAGAAGAACAGGCTCGTGAAGAGGAACAGCCGGACGGTAAAGAAGGAGCTATGAACGACGCACCGGGCACGAAACCAACTGCATTTGTAACAAGACGGCTGCCTGACGCAGCGTGGGAGGCGCTCGCGGAACATGTGAATGTCGATTTGTGGGATGCGGAGACGCCGCCGCCGTACGAAGTGCTACTGGAGAAGGTGCGCGGCAAAGAAGCCCTTCTTTGCTTGCTGACCGACCGGATAGACGAAAGGCTGATTGAAGCCGGTCCTGATCTGAAGGTCATCAGCCAGATTGCTGTCGGGTACGACAACATAGACGTCGCGGCGGCGACGGCGCGCGGCATTCGCGTGGGAAATACGCCAGGGGTGCTGACAGAAGCAACCGCAGACTTCACCTTTGCGCTACTGCTGGCGGCTGCGCGCCGTATTGGCGAGGCGATCGACTACGTGCACGCAGGGAAGTGGGAGACGTGGGGCCTGACCACCCTGCTCGGGCACGATGTCTCCGGCGCGACGCTCGGCATCGTCGGGTTTGGCAGAATCGGTAGGGCGGTCGCCAGGCGGGCATCCGGCTTCGACATGGAGATCCTCTACCACAGCCGTGAGCGAAAACTGGAGGCGGAGGCGGAGCTAAACGCCCGCTACGCTTCGCTGGAGGAACTCCTGCGACGCTCTGACTTCGTCTCGCTGCACGTCAATCTGACGGACCAGACGCGGGGCCTCATCGGGGCCCGTGAGCTGCATTTGATGAAGCGGTCGGCGATCTTGATCAACACAGCGCGCGGGCCAGTTGTTAACCACGACGCGCTGTACGAGGCGTTGAAGGAGCGAAAGATTGCCTACGCCGCCCTCGACGTGACCTACCCTGAGCCGCTTCCCGCAGAGCACAGGCTGCTCACCCTGCCCAACATCATCGTCGCACCCCATGTTGCCAGCGCCACGATCAGCTCGCGGATGCGGATGTGCATGATGGCGGTGGAGAATCTGGTGGCAGGTGTCAGAGGAGAGCCGCTTCCCTTTCCGGTGAATTGACGCGTCTGAACCACCCAACTTGAATGAGGGCGCTTGCATGAGCGCCCTTGCATGAGCATGCTGCCTCGAGATCCGATTGCCGACCCGCCCTGCTCCCTCTATAATCCGCTCCTATGACCACCCCGACCACAACACCTGACGTAGAGAAGGAAGAGGCTCTCGAAGAGGACCAGCAGGCAGATAAAGAGCCACCGTACAAGGTGCTCATCCACAACGACGACGTCACCCCCTACGACTTCGTCATCGCCATCCTCATTCGTATCTTTCAATTAACGCCGATCATTGCGGAGCATATCACGTATCTGGCGCACACGAAGGGGATGGCGCTGGTGCAGGTGTTGCCGAAGCCGGAGGCGGAGAAGCGGGTGGGGCGGGCCCATTTTGCGGCACGCCTGGAGGGATTTCCGCTCACCTTTACGCTGGAGCCAGACGAGTAGCGGCCGCTCCGCGCCACAGGGGACGAGCGTTCGGCCGAATACGACATCGCTGACAGGTGCCTACAATTTAACAAGCGACCTGGAGGAAGCTATGAAATTCAGCCTTGAAGGGATCGGCCCCAGCGCGCGGGCGATCATCGAACGGGATCGGGATACGCTCTCGCCTTCTTACACGCGCGAATACCCGCTCGTCGTGGAGCGGGCGCAGGGGTCGGAGGTGTGGGACATGGACGGCCGGCGCTACGTCGACTTTATGGCCGGTATTGCGGTAATGAACGTGGGGCACCGCCACCCGCGCGTGGTGGCGGCGGTGGAGGAGCAGATCGACAAGTTCTGGCATATCTGCCTCAGCGACTTTTACTATCCGCAGGCGGTGGAGCTGGCGGAGAAGCTGCAGGACGTGGCGCCGATGGCCGGCGAGACGCTGCTCTACTTCGGCAACTCGGGCACGGAAGCGGTGGAGGCGGCGATTAAGCTGGCGATGCTGCACACCAACCGCAGCCGCTTTATCGGCTTCCTCGGCGCCTTCCACGGTCGCACCCTCGGCGCGCTCAGCTTTACCGCGAGCAAAAGCATCCAGCGCGCCGGCTACCAGCCCAGCGTGCGCGTCTACCACCTGCCGTTTCCCAACGCCTACCGGCCTATTCTGGCAACCAATCCGGGCGAAGATTACGGCGCGGCGGTCATCCGCTACCTCGAAGAGCAGCTCTTTCGCACGACCGTCGCGGCACAGGATGTGGCGGCGGTGCTTGTAGAGCCGATTCAGGGCGAAGGCGGCTACATCGTGCCGCCGCGCGGCTTTTTTAGGCGGTTGCGCCAGATCTGCGACCGTCACGGCATCCTGCTCATCCTGGACGAGATCCAGAGCGGCGCCGGGCGCACGGGGCGCTGGTGGGCGATCGAGCATGAGGACGTCGAACCGGACATCCTCTGCTTCGCCAAAGGGGTGACGAGCGGGCTGCCAATTGGGGGTATCATCGCCCGGCGCGACTTGATGAGCTGGTCGGCGGGCGCGCATGGCAGCACCTTCGGCGGCAACCCGGTCGCCGCCGTAGCCGCCCTGGCGACGCTGAGGGCGATCGAAGAAGAGGGGCTGCTGGCGCGCGCGGAGGAGACGGGGAAGTACATTATGGATGCCCTGGAAGAGATGCAAATACGGCATCCCACCATCGGCGAGGTGCGGGGCCGGGGGCTGATGATCGGAGTGGAATTTGTCAAGGATCGTCAGAGCCGGGAGCGGCTGCCGGCCCTGCGCGACGAGATCATCCAGCGCGCCTTTAAGAGCGGGCTCCTGCTCATTCCCTGCGGCACGAACTCGCTGCGCATTACGCCGGCTCTGAACATCACCCGCGACTTGGTGGATGAGGGGCTGGAGATTTTTGAGAACGTACTGACAGAGGTGGAAGCACAGCACCTGGAAAGCGCCACTGTTTCATAGCAGTCGAGGAGCCACCACCATGACGGAAAAGAACAGCATGAAAAAAATCCTGGCAGCAATAGAAAACGGCGTCACCCCGGCAATGGCTACCCCGCTGGACGACAGTGGCTACCGCGTGGACGTGGCGGCAGTGCAGCCCCTGGTAGAGTTCCTACTTGGCGCGGGCGTGCGCGGGCTCTTTGTAGGCGGCACCACTGGCGAGGGGCTGTTACTCGCCGACAACGAGCGCCGCCGCCTGCACGAAGCGGTTCTGGACGCCGTCGGCGGGCGGGTGCCGACGCTGGTGCATGTCGGCGCCAACAACACACGAGACGCGGTGGCGCTGGCCGAACACGCAGCGACGGTGGGGGCCAGTGGAGTTGTCGCCATTACGCCCACCTTTCTTCCGGTCTCGGACGAGGCTCTGCTCCACTACTTCCATGACGTAGCGGAGGCGGCGCCGGAAACGCCCTTTTTTGTCTACGACATTCCCCAGCTGGCGGTGAACGGCGTGGGACCGGCACTCCTGGCGCGGCTGGGGGAGAGCCTGCCGACGTTCGCGGGGATGAAGTGCAGCCGTACCGACGCGCAGATAATCCGCCGCCTCATCGACGCCGCGCCGCCTGGCGCGGCTGTCTTCGCGGGCAATGAGCCAATCGCGCTCGGTTCATTGGCCATGGGCGCCACCGGCCTCATCACCGGCCTCTCGACGGCCGTTCCCGAGCCATTTGTTGCCCTGGTCGATGCCTTCACGGCGGGTGACATCGCCGAAGCGCGGCGCCAGCAGCAGTTAATCAACCGTCTGCTGACGTTGTTGCCGGCCGGGGCGCGTATCGGGGCGATTAAAGTGATCCTCGAACAACGGGGGGTACCGGTCGGTCCGGCTGTGCCACCGCGGGAGACGCCGCGTGATCTGCAGCTGTGGGAGGAGATGGCACCGCTGCTGGAGGGGCACCTGCAGACGACACCTTAGTCGGACGCTTGCTGGACCGGCAGAAATTGCGCCTGCCATAACAAGCGTTTATCGGCCTCGCCGCTTAGTTGTGTCAGGAGGTCGTCGAGCGCCATGAATGTCTCCCACGCCTCCTCGGCGTCAGTGGCAGTCAGCCGCTCCAGCAGGGCCGTTTCCAGCGGTTCATGGCGACCCCCTTTCCAGAGCACGTCCGCCAGGGCGACGAGGATATCCTCCAGTTCGCCGTTCAACGCCCGCTCCGGCACGTGCGTCGCGGTAAAGCGGGCCCGCTCCGGCCCGATCCCCAGCTCGAGTAACAGCGTTCGCCCCGCCTCGCGATGCGCTTCGCCCGGAGCGAGGATCTCTTCAGGAAAGACGACCTTGCCGATGTCGTGAGTAGCAGCGCCGAATCGGATCGCCTCCGCATTGAGCGCCACGGCAGGCCAGCGCGCCTGAATTGCCTCGACTAGCCGGGCGGCTACGTCGTGCACAAGGATCAGGTGGGCCAGAAGAAAGGGGTGAAGCTGCACCGACTGTAGTAACTCCGCTGCCGCTTCCGGCAGGGTGTGCAGAGCGATCGTCGCTTCCTGTTCTGCGGGATTGGGTGTGTTATTCATATGGCGTCTATAGTAGAGCAGAGCATGGGGGCGCGCCAACGATGCTATACTGCCCTTTACGCCCCCAGCTTGAAGCGGTAAGCCCGGAGCGCTGGTAGCAACTGGTGGCCCCCGCCGGCGCGCGAAAAACCACGCGGGCGCCCGTACTCATTGCCCGTTTCCACCGGCGGCGGTACAGTACAGTTCATGTATCTCTTGCTTTTTGACATAGACGGCACGCTCATACACAGCAACCGTGCCGGGCGACTGACGTTGCAGAGAACGCTGGAAGAGCTGTTCGAAACTGCCGGCCCCATCGACGATTACTCGATGGCCGGAAAGACAGATCCGATGATCATCTCCGACCTGCTCCAGGCGGCGGGGATCGCGCGCAGAGAAGTCGAGAACAGAATGGACGAGATTTACGAGCGCATGGCCGCCCACGGCCCCACGCTCTTTGCCGAACGTGGGATCCGCCCCTGTTCGGGCGTGCCAGAGCTGCTGGCCGCCCTGCGCGCGCGCGACGACGTGGTGCTCGGCTTGGTGACGGGGAACATTCACACGACGGCGCCGCTCAAACTGGCCGCCGCCGGAATCGATCCCGATCAGTTTCTCGTGGGAGCCTTTGGCTCGGACGCCTCAGATCGCAACCTGCTGCCGGCGCTAGCCATGGAACGGGCAGGCACTCTGCACGAGTGGCTGTTCGAAGGGCAGCATACGGTGGTCATCGGCGATACGCCGGCCGATATCCTCTGTGCCCGCGCCGCCGGGGCGACCGCGGTCGCCGTCGCCAGCGGTGGCTACAGCGCTAAGACGCTCGCCCAGTACAGTCCCGACCATCTCCTGCAGGATCTGACCGATACCAATGCCGTCCTCGACATTCTGCTAGCGACAGAGAGGGAAACGCATAATGGCTACTAAACAGGGCCCGACTAACCCGTCGGGCGCGGCGGACGGGCAACTCGGCGGCATAGAGCTGGCGCCCGATGCTCCGACAGAGCTCCCCCTTTCCGCGCTCGACGTGTGGGTAATCTGGCAGTTCCCGCGCCTGCGCCAGGGCTGGCTGTGTGGTGCCGTCCACCCTCCGATCGAAGGCTACGGCTGGCTCCCCGCCTCCATTCATCCCGCAAAAGAAAAGGTGCTGGTTCACGGCCACGTATCCGTGCCCTTCACAGACCCCGAAAGCGCCGCCGACTGGGTCTCCGCCCAGGCGTAGCTCGACCCGACCCGCTTGATATGTAAGGCCGGCGCCGCGATGTATGAGCAGGCTCAGATCACAGTTCCGTCTGGTATGACGGCCTTCTTGGGCACGATTACAATGCCGTCGCGGGCAACCCAGTTCTCGTGCTCCTCGTCTTCCCTGTCGGGCAGCATGCGGATGATCACCCGCCGGCCGATGCGCGCGTTTTTGTCGATGATCGCTCCTTCGATGACACAACCCGGCCCGATGCCGACGTGTGGCCGGCCCGTCCGTTCATTTTCTGCCCGCTGCTCGTCGGTTTCATAGTAGTCGGCCCCCATCATTACCGTCCGGTGAACGGTAACGCCGCGGCTGATGATGCTCCGCAGCCCGACGACGGAGTAACGTATGGTCGCATCATAGATCCGGCAGCCGTCGCCGATGAGGACGTTGTGCATGTGACCACCATAGACGGCGGAGCCGGGGAGAAAGCGAGCGCGGGTGTAGATTGGCCGCTCGGCCGCGTAGAGGTCGAAGGGCGGATTTGGCGAAGCGAGTTCCAGGTTCACTTCGTAGAAGCGACGGATCGTCCCGATATCTTCCCAGAAGCCGTCGAAAATATAGCCGACGACCCGCTTCTCACCTTCGATCGCGTTGGGGATGATGTGTTTGCCGAAGTCGATCCCTTCTTGCTCTAAGAGTTCAAAGAGAACCTCAGTGCTAAAAACGTAGATGCCCATCGAGGCCATGTAGGGCTCCTCAGGATCATCGCGGCTTTCTAACCCGTCAAGACGGTCGGCGCTTGGCTTTTCGGTAAAGGAGACAATATGGTTCTCCGCGCTCAGTTTCAGGATGCCGAGAGAGGTCGCCGCCTCGGCGCCGACCGGTTGCACGGCAATCGTAACATCGGCCTCGCTGTCGATGTGATATTCGACAAAGCGCCGGTAATCCATCCGGTAAAGATGATCCCCGGCGAGGATGACCACGTAATCGCTGTCCGCTTCACGAATCTCCAGTGCCTGCTTGCGCACCGCATCCGCCGTCCCCTGATACCAGTCGTCGTGGCGCGGCGTCTGCTCCGCCGCCAGAATCTGCACCCACCCCCGCGCGAAGGCGTCGCGCGTATAGGTCCGGAAGACGTGGCGGTGGAGGGAAACAGAATTGAACTGCGTCAGGATGGCGATCTTCTCGATACCGGCGTGCAGGCAGTTACTCATCGGAATGTCGATCAGCCGGTACTTGCCTGCCAGCGGCACCGCCGGCTTCGCCCGCTCCTTGGTCAACGGGTAAAGCCTTGTCCCCGCACCACCCCCCAGGATCAGTCCCAGTACATTCGCCATATCTACCATCTTGTGCTTTCCTTGTTGCTGGTTCGAGGTTTCTTCTGGCTTGTCGCTGCCCATGTCGCCAGCGGCCGTCATTTGACTGCAAACGTTAGAGCGTGGCGATTGACGTCGCTTCTATTATACATGGAATTGCCATTCTTTCAGCCGCTCTTCTATCCCTTGCACGCTGGAACAGGCGTGCTATGCTTGGCGCAAAAGATCGAGGAACGTTTATGGGTCGTGTTATCAATAACAGCACACCGGCGAAAAGTCGCAATCGCTACCGGCGCGCCATTGCCGAGATTCTGCGCCACCTGAGCCAGAAGCCTGCTCTCGACGAAGAGACTAAGGATATGGCAGCGATGATCGTCTTTCTCCTCCGGGAGATCGACAGCGGCGTGGAGCAAACGATCAGCGCGTGGGAAAAGCGCGGCTACTGGCTCAAGGCCGACCGATTCCGACTTCAGTGGGAGTGGGCCGGCCAGATGAGCGCATCACTGGAAAAAGCGCTGCGCGCGGACGATTGGGGGGCGATCGCGATGAACTGTGTGAAGCTGGGGGAGAAGGTGGCGGATATCAAGCTGCCGAAAAAACCGAGAATCGGGCAGCCGTGGGATGGGGCGTGGGAGAAGCTGCAGACGGGTTAACGGACAGCACACGGATCACAAGCACAGGCACAGGAACGGGTTTTCACTGTTCATGCTTATCCGTGTGATCCGTGTGCCATACTCCCTTAAGCCGTCTCCGCCTCAGCCGCAGCCTCGAGGAACTGCCCGACGACCTCGCGCAGCATCGGCTCCGGCAGAGCGCCGACCTGGCGGTGGACGATCTTGCCGTCAAAAACAAAGAACATCGTCGGGATCCCGCGCACGTCGTATTTCATCGCCCACTGGTTGTGCTCATCGGTGTTGACTTTGGCGATCACGAGCTGGCCTTCGTGCTCTTTCGCCAGCTTGTCGAGGATGGGCGCCACCATGCG
>JAWVYW010000080.1:0-16300 GCA_033722535.1 Promineifilaceae bacterium (SeqCode) | reverse complement strand
GATACCCAGCTCGACGACGCGATGCATAGCCTCGAAGTGGAGGCCGAACTGGCGGCGCGAATGGAACGGCTGGGGATCGAGTAGCGCCGATGAACGTCGCCCTGGTTCATGATTGGCTCAACCAGCTCGGGGGCGCCGAAGATGTACTGGAGAGCATCGTCGATCTCTTCCCAGAGGCCCCCATTTACACCTCCCTTTACTGGCCCGAGAAGATGCCCGCTCATTGGCGGGCGTGGGACATCCGCACCTCCTTCATCGACCGCCTTCCGCTGGCACAAAAGCGGCAGCAACTCTACCTGCCTCTCTATCCGATAGCCTTCGAGCAGTTCGACTTCAGCGGCTACGACCTCGTAGTGAGCAGCAAGAGCGGCTTCTGCCACGGCATTATTACCGGGCCGGAGACGCTGCACGTCTGCTACTGCCATGCGCCGACGCGCTATCTGTGGCGCTACCACCAGTATGCAGCCCGAGAGCAGCTCAATCCCGTTGTTCGCTTCGTACTGCCCCCGGTCCTGACCTATCTCCGCCTGTGGGACCGGCTGGCGGCCGATCGGGTCGATCACTTCATCGCCAATTCGGAGATCGTGCGGCGCCGCATCGCCCGCTTTTACGGTCGCGACTCCGTCGTCATCTATCCGCCGGTGGATACGGCGCGCTTTGAACCCTCTGTTCGGCAAGACGACTACTATCTGTTTGTGGGCCGGCTGCTGCCTTACCGGCGCCTCGATCTACTGGTCGAAGCGTTCAACCGGTTGGGCTATCCGCTCATCATTGCCGGCCGGGGACGCGCGCGCGCGCGGCTGGAGGCGCTTGCCGGGCCGAATATCACCTTCACCGGCTACGTTCCGGACGCGGATCTGCCCGATCTCGTCGCCCGCTGCCGGGCCTTCCTCTGGCCCGGCGAGGAAGATTTTGGCATCGCTCCTGTGCAGGCGATGGCAGCCGGGCGGCCGGTAATTGCCTTCGGCGCCGGCGGCGCGGTGGACACGGTCGTGCCCGGCACCGGCGCGCTTTTTAAGGAACAGTCCGCTGCGGCGCTTGTCGACGCCGTCGAACGCTTTGATCCCGACGACGTCGATCCTGCCTTCATCCGGGCACACGCGCTGCAGTTCGACGCTGACGTCTTCCGGCGGCAGTTGAGTGCCTTTATTGAGCGGAAGGTCGAGGAACATCATGCTCTGAACGACGCTCAGACTGAGCGCGCCCCGTGGCAAAGGAGCAGCAAAAGGTAAAGTGAAATTGAGTAATCAATGCATCGCATTGACGAATACCGCGTCGCGTTTTAACTTTGGTAGCCGACTCACCTACAGGAGAGAGGTTCGTGGAAATTCAGGACTACATTCGTATTCTCAAACGCCGTGGCTGGCTGGTCATTCTGCTCGCCGTTCTCACCGCCGCCGCCGCCTTTGCCTTCAGCAAGATGCAGACGCCCGTCTACGAGGCATCAGCACGCCTGCTGATCACCTCGCGCCCGGACTTTGGGCAGACGCAGGCCGCCCGCTCCGAGTTGCGCAACTATGCCGAGTATTTGCGCAGTAGCTACCGCGCCGCCGCCGTTATCGACGAACTGCAGCTCGACATGACGCCCTGGGATCTGATGGGGGACATGACGGTCGCCGCCGGAACCAGCGAGACGGTAATCCAGATCGACGTCGAGAATACAGATCCTGAGGTGGCGAAAAATATCGCGGAGGTCTGGGCGCAGCAGCTTATTATCTATCGTCAGCATGAAAACGCCGCCCTGCGCGAAGAAGACCGGATCAAGGCGCAGCTTTTGGACGCGCCGACCGTGCACCTGGAGCGCCCACAGACGATGATCAACACTGCCGCCGGTGCTCTCTTCGGCGCACTGCTGGGTATCATCGTCATCTTTGTGCTGGAGTGGATCGAGTCGGGTATTTTACGTCGGGCGGAGGATGTAGAACGGTATCTCGACATCCCCGTCATCGGCACCATTCCCCAGCAGTAGCTTAAGAGGCAGAAGATAAGCTTATGGAACTGGTAACCCTATCCGATCCGCGCTCACCGGCCAGCGAAGCGTATCGCACGCTGCGCACCAACCTCTCCTTCTATAGCCTCGACGAGCCGCTGCGCGCGCTGGTTGTGACCTCGGCTGCGCCGGACGAAGGAAAGAGCACCACCGTCGCCAATCTGGCGGTTACGATCGCCCAGAGCGGGCGGCAGACCGTCCTCGTCGACTGCGATCTGCGGCGGCCTTCCCTGCACGACTACTTTAACGTCGAAAATGAAGCCGGCTTTACGACGATGGTTCTCGACGAAGGACAGCCGCCGCTACTGCAGCCGACCGGGGTGGATAATCTCTGGCTGCTGCCGTCTGGCCCACGCCCCCCCAATCCGGCGGATCTGCTCGGTTCGCGCCAGGTGGAGCGCGTCCTCGACACCCTCATGGAGGAAGCGGATATTGTGCTGATCGACGCGCCGCCGGTCATTGGCGTGACCGACGCCGCCGTTCTCGGCGCGAAGGTAGATGGCGTGCTGCTGGTGGTCAGCGCCGGGCACACGCGCCGCGAAAATGCAGAACGGGCGAAAGAACTGCTGGAAAAGGCACGTGCGCGCATCGTGGGCGTCACCCTGACCAATGCGCCGCGCGAAGACGCGCTCGGGGACTACCTTTGAGCGCCTCCGTGTGCGGGTGGGCGGGCGCATTTCTGGCTAGAGAATGTAGGTTCATTCTTCAAGATCTCGCCAACGACGAGCAGTCTCGGCGCGTGGGGCTCACGTGAAACTTCTGAAGCGCTTTCGCTTCTGGCTGGGTATCCTCGTCAGCCTCCTCTTTCTGGTGCCGACGCTCCGTGCGCTGAACCTGGGGGAAGTCTGGGCAGGCATCCAGGAGGCATCCTACGGCTGGCTGATCCCCGGCGTGGCCGTCTACTTTGTCGCCGTCCTTGTCCGCACGTGGCGCTGGGACTATCTACTCCGGCCGCTAAAGTCAATCCCGGTCCCCTCGCTCTTTCCCGTCGTCGTCATCGGCTACATGGGCAACAACCTCTTCCCGCTGCGAATTGGTGAACTTCTCCGTGCCTACGTGTTGCGCAATCAGGAAGGGGTGGCGGTGAGTGCAAGCCTGGCGACAGTGGTAGTGGAGCGGATCTTTGACGGCCTGATCATGCTCCTCTTCGTCTTCGTTGCCCTGCCCTTTACGCCGGTGCCCGGGGATGCGGTACGCACGACGGTGGTTGTCGGCAGCATCGGCTTTCTGGCGGCACTGCTGATCTTCTTTCTGCTCGCGGCTGTGCCGGAGCACGCGTTTCGGCTGGCAACCTGGGCCAGCAATCTCTTTCTGCCCGATCGGGTCGGCGACCCGCTGTTGGCGTTTACACGTCGCTTTCTGGACGGGCTCGTCTCCCTTCGCAGCTGGCGCAGCGTGCTGATGATCTTTTTCACCTCGGCGATCATCTGGCTTCTGGAAACCGTCAAGTACTGGTTCGTGATGCATGCTTTCCCCTTCGAAGTTTCCTTTTTCGCCCTCATGTTGATGAACGGCGTCGTCAATCTGGCCACGACGCTACCATCGGCCCCCGGCTATCTGGGCACATTCGACGGGCCCGGAATCGCCGTTCTCGTCCTGTACGGCGTTGCCGGCGAGACGGCTGCGGCCTACACGCTCGTCCTCCACGCCGCCCTCTGGTTGCCGATTACTGCGCTCGGCGCCTTCTACATGCTCCGCACGCGCATGAGCTGGTCCGACTTCGGCCAGGCGGCGCAGCTGGCAGAACAGGAAGCGGCGACATGAGCGACCGGCAGCGCATCGGCGTCGTCGGCGCAGGCATCACCGGCCTTTCGGCAGCCTATGATCTCCTCGCCGCCGGCCACGACGTGACGGTCCTGGAAGCCGCCGATCACGCCGGCGGTCTCGCAGCCGGCTTTCGAGCGCCCCAGTGGGAGTGGCCGCTGGAGAAATTTTACCACCACCTCTTCACCTCCGACGAGGCTATTATCCGCCTCAGCCGGGAATTGGGGCTCGCCGACGATCTCTTCTTTCCCCGGCCCGTCACGTCCCTCTTCTACCAGGGCGAGATCGTTCCCTTCGACTCTCCGCTCGCCTGGCTCCGTTTTCCGGGCTTTACTCCATTCGATGTCGCCCGCTTCGGCCTCGTCAGCGCCTACCTCCGCTTCAGCAACCCGTGGCGCCGCCTGGAGCAGGTAACAGCCGATGCCTGGATGCGCAGCCGCTATGGCGACAAGCTCTACGAGATGATCTGGCGCCCGCTACTAATTGGGAAGTTCGGACCCTACTACCAGCAGGCGAACATGGCCTGGATGTGGGCGCGCCTCAAGGTGCGCAGCCCGCGTCTGGGCTACTTCAGAGGCGGCTTCCAGCACTTCGTGGATGCCCTCGCCGCCGCTGTGGAGGAGCGGGGAGGGCAGATCCGCCTGAGATGCCCGGTACGGCGAATTGACGTGAACGCCGCGGAGCAGCACAGTGGGCGGCTGCACCTTTATACGGACGTGAATGGGGACGAACCATTCGCTTTTGACCGGCTCCTCGTCACCACCTCCCCCTCTTTCTTCAGTCGTATGGCACCCGGGCTGCCACCCAATTATCTGAGCCAACTGGCGGAGCTGAAGAGTATGGGCGCGGTGGTGCTGATTCTGGCCCTGCGCCGACAGCTGATGGCCGAAACCTACTGGCTCAATATTCCCGCGCGCACCGCTGCGAAAGAAGAGAACGAGATCCCTTTCCTGGCGCTCGTGGAGCACACGAACTTTATCGACCGCCGCCACTACGGGGGCGATCACCTCGTTTACTGCGGCGACTACGTTGTACCCGACCACGACTACCTTTCGCTGAGCAAAGAGAGCCTGTTGCAGCTTTTCACCGATCAGCTCCATCACATTAATCCCGCCTTCCGGCCCGATTGGGTGCGGGACAGTTGGCTCTTTCGTGCTCGCTATGCGCAACCGGTTCCAGAAGTAGATCATGCGCGGCGAATTCCGGCTTTACGAAGCCCACTCCCTGGCGTATACTTTGCCAGTATGAGCCAGGTCTACCCCTGGGACCGTGGTACAAATTTCGCCGTGAAGATTGGGCGTGAAGTGGCTCAGCTTATCGCCGAAGACATTCAGGCATAGGTCGAGCAAAGTCAGAAAAGAGGAGTCAGCACATGAAAATCATCGTCGTTGGTACAGGCTTTGTCGGCCTGCCACACGCCGCCGTCTTATCCGAATATGGGCATGAAGTTTATGCCTTCGACATCGACGAGGAGCGGATTGCCGCCTATGAGAGTGGCGACCGGGAGCAGATCGAGCGCTACGTCAACGAGCCCGGTCTGATCGAGATCATTGAAGAGACACACGGACGCTATCTCTTCTTTACCACAGATCTCGACGGCCTCATCGAAGGGACAGATGTGATCTTTCTCTGCCTGCCGACGCCGCCGAATCGGGATGGCTCCACCAACCTCAGCTACTACACCAAAGCTGCCCACCACCTCGCGGGGCTGCTGGCCCAGCGCGAAGACAGACGGCGCGTACTTGTGGTCAACAAGAGTACCGTTCCCCTCGGCACCTCCCGGCTGCTGGAGCAGATCTTTGAGGATCACGGCGTTCCCAACTTCGGTGTCGCCTCCAACCCCGAATTTCTGGCGCAGGGCAACGCAGTGGAAGGCTCTCGCCGCCCGGACCGGGTGGTGGTCGGCGCCGACACGGCAGAGGATCTCTCGCTCCTGCGCCGGGTCTACTCGCAGTTCGTCAACCACGTCCGGATCCGCTACCTGGAAACGACGCCAGAGACGGCGGAGGCGATCAAGTACGTCGCCAATACATTGCTACTCACCTACATTTCGTTCTGGAATGGCGTCGGAGCGCGGCTAAGCGAGTCTTACCCCAACCTGCGCATGGAAGACCTGAAGATCGGGGTGACCGCCGACGCTCGTATCAGCACCTGGGGCTCCTACGTCAGCAACGGTGCCGGCGGGAGCTGCTTTGGCAAAGATATTCAGTCGCTGATCTATCAACTAAATCGCGCCGGCCGCTCGTCCGATCTTCTGCAGGCCGTCTATAACATCAACGAGTACCAGAAAACGTACATGATCGACCGCGCCGTGTACGAAGCGGACTTTAACTTCAACAACAAAACGGTTGCCCTGTTGGGGCTGGCCTTCAAGAAGCGCACCAACGATATGCGCGACTCCGCTGCGCTGAAGGCGGTGGAATCGTTGCTGGCCCGCGGCGTGGCCGAGATCCGGGCCTACGATCCGCTGGCGGTCTCCGACGCGCAGAACTACTGGTTTCACCCGGAGAAAAACCACCTCTTCGAGCGTATCACCTACCACGACACGGCTCAGGAAGCGCTCCGCGGCTCAGACGCGCTCTACATCTCAACCGACTGGGAAGAGTTCCGCGGGCTCGCCTCGACCATCGAAAAGACGGTACAGCCGCCGTACCTGATCCTCGACGGCCGGCGAATGATTCCCG
The DNA here is from genome assembly GCA_033722535.1 of Promineifilaceae bacterium (SeqCode). Classification (GTDB taxonomy): domain Bacteria; phylum Chloroflexota; class Anaerolineae; order Promineifilales; family Promineifilaceae; genus JAAYYY01. The sequence goes on along the minus strand of JAWVYW010000080.1, from coordinate 9,862 downwards.
ACTATGAAGAGCTTGTGGCGCGCGGATACGCTTATCTTTCGGTGGGCGACGTCCTGCGCCAGCCGCAGGTCGTCGAGGGGGAGGAGCAGCGGGAAAACGGGCACATGCCGGAAGCGCAACCGGTCAGCGCCGACTGAAGCACCGCCGGCTACGCAACACCTACAACATAAAAGAGGCGCCTGTCCGCCGCTGGACAGGCGCCTCTGCTTTTCTCTGATGGTACCCTCTCAGCCCTTACAGGCAGAGCCGGGCGAGGCTAACACTCGCTGTAACCGCAGGCGTAGCACTTGCGGCAGCCCTCTTCGTTTACCACAGCCGCTTCACCACAGTCGGGGCAGAGATCGCCGATCAGCATCGGCCTCTGCTGCGCCTGGTGGCCGTTTACCTTCTCGTCAGGCACATTCTCGTTCATGAAGGCCTGGAGAACCTGAGCGACGCCGTCGGGCAGCGAGAGCACGCGCTTCGCGCCGAAGCCGAGCGGGCGGCCGCCGCCGATCCCTTCGAGCTGGGAAATAACCTCCTTCAGCCGCTCCCGCGGCTCGACCGGCGAGGAAAGGCGCAATATATAGCTGATCAGGCGCCCGATCGCCTCGCCGACAGCCATCGTCTCTGTTCCCGCCTTCGACGTGTGGATGAAGACCTCGAACGGCTGGTCGCCACCGTTGGTATTGATCGTGACGTATGTTGTACCAAGCGGGGTCGTGATACGGTGGGTCTCGCCGACGAGAATCGAGGCGCGCGGCTTCTTCTTTTCGTGCCACAGGCGCGTCTGCTCCGCTGTTTGCTCTTTAGCCTTCTTCGTCGCCTTCGTCTCCAGTACCACCTTCTCCCGCGATCCGGTGACGTATACCGTCAGCCCCTTACAGCCCAACTTCCAGGCCAGTTTGTAGGCGCCGGCGACATCTTCCTCCGTCGCCGTCTCGGGGAAATTGCACGTCTTACTGATGCTATTGTCCACAAAGGCCTGGATGGCGGCCTGCATACGAATATGCTCTTCCGGGGTGATATCGGCAGCCACGACGAAAGTGTTGCGAATCTCTGCGGGAACTTTCTCCACGTGTTGGCAGGTGCCAACTTCGATGACCTCCTTGACGATACGCTCGCGCGTTTCAGTGTCGAGGCCGGCGCGTGTGAGTGCACGATTGAACAGCGGGCTGGTGTAGGTCAGTTGCAAATCCTTGCCCCTGTCGTCGACGTGGCGAATGTAAGCCAGGGCGAAGACCGGCTCGCAGCCGTACCCTTCACAGCCGGAAACGGTGGCAATGGTACCGGTTGGCGCGACTGTCGTCTGCGCCGCGTTGCGGATGCCGTGCTGCTTGAGCTCAGCGACCAACTCGTCCCAGTCCAGCTCCGGCCGGCCCCAATCATGCTCCGAACGCACGAGGGGCGTCGGCGGCGTCCAGCTCAGGTTCTCAGGATCGTAGATGCTCCCTGTAATGGCCTCGAACGGCCCCCGCTCCTTCGCCAGGCGAATGCTGGTGCGCATGCAGTGGTAGCGGATGAATTCCATGACAGAACCGGCAAGCGCCTGTCCCTGGCGGCTGCCATAACGCACGCCGAGGCTGTACATCAGGTCACCCAAACCCATGATGCCGAGGCCGATGCGCCGCGCGCGCAGGGCTGCTTCCCGAAGCTGGGGTACAGCCGGCACGTAAGCATTGGCGGTAACAACATTGTCCAGGAAGTGCGTCGCCTGTTCGATAGAGCGCTGGAGCTTCTCCCAGTCGATCTCTCCCTCCTCCGTAATGTGGCGCGAGAGGTTTATCGAACCCAGGCAACAATTTTCATAGGGGCCCAGGAACTGCTCGCCGCACGGATTGGTGGCTTCCAGCTCGTAAAGGTGGGGGACGGGGTTCGTGCGGTTCGCTTCGTCGAGGAAGAGCACGCCTGGCTCGCCGTTCCCATAGGCGTGCTTCACAATCTCGTCAAAGAGCTCGCGGGCGCGCACCGTCTGCCAGATCTCGCCGTCCTGAGGGTTAACCAGGTCGAAATCGCTGTCGCTTTCGACCGCCTTCATAAAAGCATCGGTGATACCAACAGAAATATTGAAATTGGTTATCGCGCCCTCGCGCGCCTTACAGGAGATAAACTCGAGAATATCCGGATGGTCCACGCGCAGCACGGCCATGTTGGCGCCGCGGCGTGTTCCCCCCTGAGCGATTTCGCCAAAGGCCTGGTCGTAGACGCGCAAAAAGCCCACAGGACCCGTGGCCTGCCCGGCAGAGCTGTGCACGAGTGCCCCTTTCGGGCGCAGACGCGAGAAGGCAAAGCCGTTACCCCCACCGGTTTGCTGGATTAGAGCAGCATCGCGCAACGTCTGGAAAATGCCGGCGGGATCACGTCCCATATCGTCGGCAATTGGCAGCACAAAGCAGGCCGCCAGCTGACCCAACGGGGTGCCCGCGCCGGTGAAGGTGGGGCTGTTGGGCAGGAAGCGGAGGTCGGTGAGGAGATCATAGAACGTCTCCTCAGTCGCGGCGACGTCGGCGTCGTAGTCGGCATCGGGCGCTGCAATGTGGCGCGCCACGCGGCGGAACATCTCTTCCACCGTCTCCACCGGCTTGCCGTCGGCCCCCTTACGCAGATAGCGGCGCTCAAGCACGGCGCGTCCGTTGGCGCTCAGCGGAATCTCTTTGCCAGCGGGAACGTCCGCAGTGGCCTGCTCTGTCTCAGCACGGGTTGTCTCTTTCAACATATGAATCCTCCATTTTATGGGTGGTGGGGTAAAGGGGGCCGGCTACCCATCCCGCGAAGTGGGAACAGCTTCTGGGGCGGGCGGCGGTGCGCCCGCTTACTCCTCCAGCAGCGAATCGATCTCGTCGCGGACGGCCTCCAGATCATCCAGCCTCAAGTAGACGATGGCGTACCGGATGTAGGCCACCTCGTCCAGGTCTTTAAGCTTTCGTATGACCCGATCCCCGACCATGCGGCTTGGTACTTCGGCGCGTCCCAACTGTTGCAGCTCTGCCTCTATCTCCCCTACCATGCGCTCGATGTCGGCCGCAGCGACCGGTCTCTTCACGCACGCCACACGAATTCCCGCCGTCAACTTCTCCCGCGAAAACTCTTCCCGCGTCCCATCCCGCTTCACCAGCAAAGGGGTTGCCAGTATCGGCCGCTCGTAGGTACTAAAGCGCTCGTCACAGTCTACGCAGACCCGGCGGCGACGGATACCGCCACGAGAATCGTGGCTGGTATCTATCACGCGGGTCTTTTCGTGCTGACAATACGGGCACTTCACAACATTAGCTCCGAGCGGGAATGGTAGCTACCGGAGCCAGTGTTCAGGATCCGATACACCAGATATACTGTTCTCGATGGGGCATCCCCCCAGATATGGCGTCAGGTGACAAAGATTATAGCATATGGGCCGACGCCGTGACAAGAAGTTCGGGCGGATTGTACCTTAAAATATATCCTATTGTTGTAGTACGACAACAGCCAACTACGGAGAGACAGGCAAGGCCGGCAGACGCGCCAGTGTGGCGCTTCTGCCGGCCCAGAGAGGGAGGGATGGGGTTGATTTTTTGCGGACGAAAGCCGCTCTACCACTTACCGTTTCTTGCGCAGGAAGGCGGGAATCTCCAGGTCGTCGAGCCGGAACGAGGAGCTGCTTTCCTCGCGTTCCGGCCGCTCTCTGCTGCGCTCGGGCGCGGGCGGCGTTGGGCGCCGGTTTACCGACGCAGACTCACGCACCGGCGCGCGCTCCGGTCGCTCCGGGCGCCCCTGCCTGCGGGAAGTCATCCGGTGGACGGCGGGTAGCGTGCGTTCGAAGCCGGTGGCGATAACGGTAATACGGACTTCATCGCCCATTGCCTCGTCAATCACAGCCCCGAAGATCAGGTTCACGTCCGGGTGCGCCGTTTCGCGGATAACCGCCGCCGCCTGGTTGATCTCGAACAGGCTCAGCGTGGGGCCGCCGGTAACGTTGAACAGGATGCCGCGGGCGCCGTCGATGGTCACGTCGAGCAGGCGGTTAGACAGCGCCTGCTCGGCAGCCAATTGTGCCCGGTCGTCGCCGGTGCCGTGGCCGATGGCCATGAGCGCGGCGCCACCCAGGGACATGATCGCCCGCACGTCGGCGAAGTCGAGGTTGATCAGGCCGGGAACGGTGATCAGCTCGCTGATGCCCTGGATCCCCTGCCGCAGCACATCATCAGCGAGGCGGAAGGAATCCATCAGCGAGACGCGCTTGTCGGCAGTCTCCAGCAACCGGTCGTTTGGAATGACAATGAGCGTGTCGACATGCTCCTTCAGCTCGTCAATCCCCGTCTCCGCGCTGCGGGCGCGCTGGGCGCCTTCAAAGGTGAAGGGGCGGGTGACGACCCCAATCGTCAGTGCGCCCTCGTCACGGGCGACTTTGGCAACCGTAGGCGTTGCGCCGGTTCCTGTGCCGCCGCCCATACCGGCGGTGACAAAAACCATATCCGAGCCCCGCAGCACGGCGTGCAGCTCGTCCACCGACTCCTCAGCGGCGCGCTTGCCGATCTCCGGATTGCCTCCGGCGCCCAGGCCCCGCGTGGCCCGTTCGCCGATGTGCAACCGCTGCCGGGCCCGGCTCGACATCAGCGCCTGGCTGTCCGTGTTGACGGCGATGAAGTCGACGCCGGCAATGCCGGCCTCGATCATGCGGTTGACGGCGTTGCTGCCGCCGCCGCCCACGCCGACGACGCGAATCAGCGCCGCTCCTTCCAGATCAGGCATTCTCTGTACTTCTTTCTGTCTTCTTTGTGTTCCCATCTTTACCCCTCTCTACTTAATAAATAAAGTGATCACTCATGAAACCATTCAATGAATAAGCTTTCTCTACGCCAGGCCTCACCTCACTACTCTGGTAAAAGATTACGGAAAAAGCCCCCGAGCCGCCGGCCCCACTCCTTCTGGCGCGGGCGCGGCTGGTAGGCGTTGCTGTCGCTCAGCGCCCAGCGCAGGAGCCCCACGCTGGTGGCAAAGGCCGGGCTATGCAGAGAATCAACGAGCCCCACCAGCCCTCGAGGCACCCCCACGCGGGCCGGCACGTTCAAAACGCGCTGGGCGACGCTGGTAATGCCGCGCAACTGAGCGCCGCCCCCGGTGAGGACGATCCCCGCCGGAAGCAGACCGTCATAGCCAGAGCCTTCCACTTCCTGCAGTATCAGCTGGAAGATCTCCTCAACGCGCGCTTCGATGACCTCGGCCAAATCTTTGCGCCCCACGAGGATGCGCTCGCCGCCGAACGGCGCCACAGTGAACATCGAATCAGCCCCAATCTCTTTGGGCCGGCAGTCGCCATACTGCAACTTCACCTTTTCGGCGACCTCAAAAGGCACCCGCAGTCCAATGGCGATGTCGTTGGTCACGTGGTAGCCGCCGACGGGAAGAACTTTGGTATGGAAGACGCTGCCCTGGCGGTAGAGGGCGAGGTCGGTTGTGCCGCCGCCGATGTCGGCCACGATCACATCCATCTCCCGCTCGTTCGGTTCCAGCACGCTCTCGCCGGAAGCGAGAGCGTTGAGCACAAACTCCTCGACAGAGATGTCTACAGTGTCGGTGCACTTGCCTAGGTTGAGCAGCGCCGTGGACGCGCCGGTCACGATGTGCGCTTCGACCTCCAGACGGTAGCCGTGCATGCCCACCGGGCGGTAGACGAGGTTGTCGTCGATGCGGAAGTAGCGCGGAACGAGATGCACGATTTCCCGGTTGTGGGGTAGCGGTATTGCCTGCGCAGCGTCGAGCGCGCGCTCAATGTCCTCAAGGACGACGCCCGAGCCGTTGCGATGAATGGCGACGGCGCCTTGGCTGTTGGTGGACTGAATATGTTCGCCCGCCATGCTCACAAATGCCCGGGAGAGCGCGTAACCGGAGGTCTCCTCTGCTTTTTCAACCGCTCGGGCAACGGCCATCGACGCCTCGGCAACATCCACGATCATGCCCTTGCGCATGCCGCGAGACGGTTCGAGGCCAAAGCCGATGATCCGCAGCTGCCCGGTGCGCACCTCCCCTACCACCGCGCATACTTTTGTCGTGCCAATGTCCAGGCCAAATAGGATTCCTTCCATCATCAATTCCTTCTACTTACTTCTCTTATGCAACTCGGCCGGCGACTTTCCACTTTCCCCCTGCATTGCGGGCGCTCTACTCTGCAAAGTAGTAGGGCTTCGCCGGATTGCTGACGCTGATGTACACCGGTGTCTCGCCACGCTCAAGCAGAATTCCTACGATTCCCTCGTACAGCACCACCTTGCGCGCCATATCGGTGCCGGTGCCGAGATAAACGCGCCACCCGCGCTCGTCCTCATAACTCAGACCGCGAGCTCCTTCATAGGTGAGCATGTCGAGCTCCGGATGCAGGCGTCGCAACTGCAATGCACCCTGGAGCACATCCTCGGCGACGAACAACAGCGGCACAGCGGCCTCCTCAGAGGCCGCTTCAGAGGCCGCCTCTGCCTCCGCCTCGCCCTCGGCGCCCGCTTCGGTCTCTGCAGCGGCGATCTCCGGCAGCGGATCCACGGACTGAATGTGCAGCAACCCCGGCAGGTCCACGCGCGCGGGCGCCATCTCGCCGTTGCGGCTGACCCAGAATTGCTGGCCCCCCTGCTCCCAAATAGCGACAGGCGACTCCTCCTGAACCTTGATCTCCGCCTTATTCGGCCACTCCAGTGCAACCGTTGCCGAACTCACGCCCGGAATCTCCGTGATTTGATCTGCCGCCTGGTGCGGTTGGGCGCCAAAGATATGCGCGCCAGCCAGGCCGCTGGCTTGCACCACTTCCTGCGCCGGGATAGCGCTGACACCCTGCACCGGAATGACGGAGAGGTAGAAGCCTTCGTCCAACCCGATCACCGCCAGCGCGCCCACGCAGAGCGCGACCAACAGCAGGCTGATCCAGCGAGAAGTGAGAATGATCGCCCGCAGCGTGTCCAGCGGCAGGCGCGCGCGGCGGCGCCACCGCCGCCGACGCCGTTTGCGGTCGCTTTTGCGCCCGGTCAAGCTTGGGAAGGGCAGGATCGAGCTGGAGCGGACGCGCCGCATCCGGGGCTGCTTTCTTAGCTTGCGATTTCGTTCTGAGCGTTGTGAACGCATAATTCTCGTCTTTACTAAAGCTACAGTTCGTCCGGCGTGTACGTCGTCTTCAACTGCTGTTTTTCGGCGTGGCGTTCCAGGGCCAGCGCGATCAGGCGGTCCAGCAGTTCTGAGTAACTGATCCCACTCGCCTCCCATAGCTTGGGATACATCGAGATCTTGGTGAAGCCGGGGATCGTGTTGATCTCGTTCAAAAAGATTGCGTTGCTGCGGCGATCGAGCAGCACGTCGACGCGCCCAAGCCCGGCACAGTCAATAGCCCGGTAGGCGCGTACAGCCAGCGCCCGTACAGCCTCACTCACCGCCGCCGGCAGCGGCGCCGGAATCAGCAGCTCCGAATCATCGCTCACGTATTTGGCGACGTAGTCGTAAAACTCGCGCTGCGGGCGGATCTCTCCCACCACGCTGGCAATCGGGTCGTCATTTCCCAACACCGATACTTCCAGCTCGCGGGCCTCGATTCCCTGCTCGACCACCAGGCGCCGGTCGTAACGGGCGGCTTCGTCCAGCGCCGCCCGCAGCGACGCGCGATCTTGAGCCTTCCCGACGCCAACGCTGGAGCCAAGATTGGCTGGCTTGACGAAGAGCGGGTACGTTAGCGCCTGCTCGACCGCCCCCAGTACGTCATCCGGCGTTGAGCGCCAGTCGGAGGCGAGCACCAGACGCCAGGGAAGGACGGGAATGTCATGGGCGGTCATCACGCTTTTGAAGATCGCTTTATCCATTCCGACCGCCGAACCGACCACGCCCGCCCCCACGTAGGGTAGGCCCGCCAGCTCGAGCAGTCCCTGCAACGTGCCGTCTTCACCATACGGGCCGTGTAGCACCGGCAGGATGACGTCCAGTTGCGCCGCTTCGGAGAGCGCCGTCATTCCCGGCTCCTGCGGCGCGACCCGCATCAGGGCCGCCGACTGCGGATCGGGGAGCAGCGTCGCCGGGCTCGCGGCTGCGCCTTCGGCATCGGCGAGCGCCGCCATCGCGTCGCCCAGCAGCCAGCGCCCCTGGCGGTCGATACCGACGGGCACCACCTCGTAGCGGCTGCTATCCAACGCTTCCATGACCGACCGCGCCGACATCAACGACACCTCGTGCTCACTGGAGCGACCGCCGAAGATGATGCCCACGCGCAGTCTGCGCTGCTGTCCGTTGCCTTGCGGCTTCTGTTCGTTCATTCGTCCTCGAACTGCCAATCGCCGACCAGTTCCACTTCCAGCTCCAGCTCAACGCCAAATTGTTCGCGCACCGTATTCCATGCTTCGGCAATCAGGGCGCGCACGTCCTCTGCTGTCGCCTCACCTTCATTAATGAAAAAGTTCGCGTGCTTCTCCGAGATGCGGGCGTCGCCGGCATGGAACCCCTTGAGACCGGCGGCGTCGATGAGGTAACCGGCGTAATAATGTTCAGGATTCTTAAACATTGAGCCGGTGCTGGCACCGCCCGGCTGGGTCTGCTTGCGATGGGCGGTAAAGCCGTCGGCGCGGGCCATCAATACCTCTACCGGCTCCGGCGTGAGGTTCAGTTCTGCTGCCAGCACGACACGGCGGTATTTGCCTTCTTCCTGGTCCCGCTTAAGAACGCTGTCCCGATAGTCGTAATCCATCTCCTCGTTGCTGTAGATGCGGACGCCTGATCCCGGCTCCCACACAGTCGCCGCGACGAGAGCGTCCGCCATATCACCGCCGTGGGCACCGGCGTTGCCCACCACCGCGCCGCCCACAGTGCCGGGAACGCTGACCGCCCACTCCAGGCCGCCCAGCCCCTTGGCAATGCACTGCCGGGCCAGGGAAGAGAGGTTCATGCCGGACTCCACGGTGCAAATCACGCTAAAGCCTGTGTTACGAAAGCGGACGGAACGGGCGCGATTCATCACCACCAGCCCGCGTATGCCGGCATCGGCGATGAGGATGTTCGAGCCACCCCCGAGAACAAAGTAGGGAACGTTGTGGGCGTAGGCCAACTCGACCGCCGCCTGCAGCTCCGTCATGTTGTCGACGCGGACAAACATGTCGGCTGGACCGCCGACGCGCGCCGATGTGTAGCGCGACAGCGGTGCATCCACCTGAAAGGCGTCGCCAAATACCTCACGAAAGCGGTCGTAGGTCACTTTACGTACGTCCATCTGCACATTCATTGCTGGCCCTCGTTATGCACTGTCCATGTCCGCTGCTCATCTCCACATGCCATGACCAGTTCCCCTGTCCGGTCCGACCGCTGCCGACGCACAGCCATTACATCGCTCATTAGCCCCCTCTCTCTCGCTCTTTCAGTCCGTCGAGCACCCACTGGCCGACCAGATCGCCATCGCCGGCGCCCAATGTGAGCAACACATCGCCCGGGCGCACGCGGTCTACCAGATGGGCGGCGGCATCTTCACGGCGGCCAATATACTCCGCCTGCCGGTGCGCCATTCCGGCCACCATCTGGGCGCTATCGATCCCCAACGTATCTCGTTCCCGGCTGCGGTAGATGTCGAGCACGACGACGCGGTCGGCGTCCTCGAAGCTGGTCGCGAAGCGATCCTGCAGCAGCCGGGTGCGGCTGTAGGTGTGTGGTTGCCAGATAGCCCAAAGGCGGCGCCCTGGATATTGCTGCCGCGCGGCGGCGAGTGTGGCCTCAATCTCGGTCGGGTGGTGGGCGTAATCGTCGATAATGATCACGTCATTGATCTCGCCGACGATCTGGAAGCGGGGGCGCACCCCCCCCAACTCCTCCCGCGGGCGGGATATGTGGCCCCACGGAATAACGAGCGCCGGCATAACCGCGATCGCCCCCAGGGCAATAAGCAAAATTTTGCGACCTG